>CAZDTE010000287.1:0-1516 GCA_964508275.1 uncultured Ardenticatenales bacterium | reverse complement strand
CGTGATGCCATATTTCTCACCCAACCAGGCCAGTAGCTCCTCGTATCCACCTTGCTCTGCCAGTGTGCCGGCGATCGCCTGCCAGGTGGTACGGTTGAGGGTGGCCGGCCCTCGCAGAGCAGCTTGCACGGTCTTGAACTGCTTGTCGATCTTTCCACCGGGCGCGAAAGCCGGGTTATTGGCGTCGTAGATCAGCACGGCCGCCGGTTGTCCCCACACCTCCCGCCTTTCGGGATCGACCGCTGCGGCCAGCACGTTGCGCACCAGTTGGTACGGCTTCCAGATGGGGCAGGGACGGTGATCGAGATCGTTACGCCAATGGAAGAGCTGGGGGATGTAGTGCCAGTAGGCAATGCCTTTGTCGGTCAAGGCACACCGCTGTCCTGGCGCTCGTCCTGGCTGAGGGGCGTAGTCGCCGGTGCACTGGTGGGTCGGTACCTGCGAGCAGGGGGTCAGTTCGCGTTCCCAGAACTTGCACTCGATAGCTACATAGCCGTTCCGGCCGGGCAGGAAGAGATCCACCTGGGTAGGACGCGGCTCGTCCAAGGCAGTCACCCGATAGTCGAACTCGGGATCGCCGGCCAGAACAAAGTCGGGAAGCAAAGGCTGGCCGTCATCATCGGGAACCTCGGTCAGGAGCATCAAATCACCGCGCCGGATTATGGTGCCGAACACACTGACCGCCAGGGCCTGGGAACTGCCCATGCTCCTGAACCAGCGATGCCGGCGGTCTTTGGGCAGCAGCCGATCCAGCTCGGGCTCGAACAGGTTGTAGACGGCGTGGTCAGATTTGAACACGTGGGAGCGCTGTGGGTCGAACAGGTCATCTTCCGACGGGTAACGGTTCCTGCGGTAGTCGGCGAAACGATACAGCATCGCCTGCTTGTAGTCGTTGTGTCGCATCTGACTCCCCTCCTTGTCACGGTCTAATCATCTTGAAGCATTATCAGACAAAGGCCTGTCGCACTTCTGGATCAGCATCCTCGCACAGCAGCACGATCAGGTGGTTGCGGGCGCGGGAGCAGCCGACGTAGAGCAGGTGGTTCAGATCGTCGGCCTGGCCGGGCCACTGGTCGATCTCCGCCAGGATGATGACGGCCCGCTCCAGGCCCTTGAAGCTGTGGATGGTGGTGAAGTAGACTTGTCCAGGCGGCGCCGGCCAGCGGTCGGTTAACTGCGGTCCCTGGGTCATGCGGCTGTCCCACAGCCGGCTCTTCTCCCGCAGCGGGCTCAACACCGTGATCTCATCCGTCGGCACCCGCTCCTCGCGCGTCAGGCGCAGCAAGACATCCTGCAACGTCCCGCGCAGGTGGTGGGGGCGCTCGTAGGCGATCACCTCGGGAGGCCGGCCTTCCGGCCCCCGCGCGGTGGGGCGCTCTTCAGCAGCATAGAATTGCAGGACCACACGATGGATGTTCTGGGTGTTGCGGCAGTTCACCGTCAGCGAGTAGGGCGGCTGCTGGATGGGGAAGGTGCTGTGCCGCACGTAGATGCGCTGGTTGTCGTCGAAGAAGAT
>CAZDTE010000286.1:0-1535 GCA_964508275.1 uncultured Ardenticatenales bacterium | reverse complement strand
CTGCGCCACCGGCGATGTGGCGACCGTTTCCAGCGTGGTCGTGGCCCCGATCTGCAGCACGTCATCCGCGATGGCGATGCCGTCCAGCCCAAGGTCTTGCAAGTCCACGATCTCTTCAACAGACGGGTCGGGATGGGCCAGCACGTGAGTCCCACCGGCCAGCGGGACGATGCGCACGTCGTCGCGTGCCAAAAGGGCCAGTGCATCCTCCAGCCGAGCGGGTCGGTGGTAGATCATGATGCTCCAAATGCCTCGATCATGGCCTGCACGTCGTCGCCCAGAGGGTAGAGCACAGGGCAGGTGCAGCCGGCAGCGATGTATTCTTGCACCTTGGCGCGACATTCGTCGGCCGTGCCGGAGGCGGTGATGAGTTGCACGACTTCGTCCGGCACCAGCTTCATGGCCGCATGGATTTGCGCCTCAGTAGCCGGCCAGGTGAGCACACGGTTGATCTCCTCCAGCAAGTCGGGGCTGACGCCGCTGGCCTTCATGATGTGTGGCTGCTGGCCCAGGTATTGTGTGACCAGCTCGCGGGCGTTGTCCAACGCCTTTTTCCGGTCTTTGTCCAGCGAGCAGACGATGAGTTGCGGGCGATCCACGTCGTCCATTGAGCGGCCGGCCCGCCGGGCTCCGGTCTCCAGGTGTGCCATGGCCTGTGCGTTGTACTGCGGCGAGACCAGATAGTTGAGCAACACGCCATCGGCGATCTCGCCGGCCAGTTCCATCATCTTCATGCCGGTGGCACCGATGTAGATCGGCACGTCGCGCGGCTCACGACGGCCATGCACGATGTCAATCTCGATGTCGTGGACGTGGACGAACTGGCCGTCGAACGTCACCTTTTCCATGTTGAGCAGGCGGCGTACGACGGTGACCACTTCGCGCATGGCGGTGAGCGGTTTGCGCCGCTCGATGCCCACATTGCGGGCCAGCGGGTCCCACCAGGCCCCAAGGCCGCACAGGATGCGGTCCGGAGCCAGGTCGTCGAGCGTGACGAATGTGGAGGCAATCAGGGCCGGGTTGCGCGTCCAATTGTTGATCACGCCGCTGCCGACCTTGATCCGCCTGGTGACGGCAGCGAAGGCAGCCATCGGCACGATGGCGTCCCGCACCAGCCGTGACTCGGCCTGCCACACGGCCTCGAACCCGTGCGCCTCCGCGAGTTGGGCATGGGCCATGGCGTCGCGAATGGGGTGTTTGTCCTGTAGGTAAAGGGCAACGCGTCCTGTTGTCATGTGACCCTTTCCTCCCGTCTTTACTAGCGCGCCACGATTGTCGGGCGTCCCCCCCGAATTGTGTTGATACCGATTCTGGTTCAGCGGTTCATCGCACAAAACGCTGAGAACGCTCAGAAGCATAGGGACTCTCGGCGATCTTTGCGGCAAGAAACAGCCACCAACACGAAAGAGGGAGACCACCGATGCTCGCCCCTCCAATTATAGCATAGAACGGGTATATTCTCAATAAGCTGTCTGCACGCGGGTGTCCGTCATATTCTTGCGCGGCAAGTCGGACTCACGGATGAAAAGGAACAC
>CAZDTE010000285.1:0-1547 GCA_964508275.1 uncultured Ardenticatenales bacterium | reverse complement strand
GCCGTTGATCTATTTCGCCATGATTCGGGGCACGGCTTACGCCGGCCAAATCCCCCGCATCGACCTGGAACAGCATGTGACACGTTTTCTGGAGGGGCGACGAACCAGGCCGTGATGGCTATGGCTCACATAGCAAGCTGGCGAACATGGGCCTGCGCTGCTCCAGCCACCTCACCCCAGCCGATGCTCAACCTCCCAGGCAAGGTTTTGGTTGGTCAGATCGTGACTTCGGTTGTATAATTAAGCTATGTTACACCGTCATCTCACCCATCAACAGTTCACTCTCGCCGCTATCGACGACGTGATCGCCTGCGGCAAGCGCCGGGATTGGGCCGAGTTGCGCCGGGCGGCGCTCCAAGACCGGGTGGTGCTGGAGAAGGTGCTGCGGGTGTGCCAGGCACACATCGCTGATCCCTATGCCCAACGCTACCATTTCTGGAAACAGTATGCCGAACGGTACCTTGCCTGAGTGGGAACAGGTTCTTTCCGCCGCCGCTCGTTTGCAGCGCATCCTGCCGGAGACCGTCCTCGTGGGCGGAACTGCCGCGGCAGTGTATGCCGAACATCGCCTCTCCACAGTTACAGATTCAACTGGCGCAGCCGTTGCCCTACGACCTCGAAGAACTCAACCTGGCCGAATACAAGAACCTTGACGCGCGCTGGCGCAACTGGCAGACCGTCAAGGCAGCGTGTGCCGATTACGCCACTCTGATCTTTGACAGCATCGTTGGACTGGTGGATTGAAGTGCACTTCCTTCCCGCCGGCGGTGGCGGGAAGGGATCGATGGTCGAGTGCCTTTTCCTCCAGCCAGTCAGCAATCACGCGGCCTTATGCTCCCACATACTGTACGATGGCATCCCGAGCGGCCGCCGTATCCCACCGGGATACCGCTCCCCAGCAGCGCCTGCACGGTTTCCCACAGGGCAGCCGCGCTGCTCAGCAATTGGGCAGCCAGGACCAGAGCCGTCAGTCGCACATCCTCCAGCACCACATGCAGGCGCTCGGTCGGCACATCGGTGTCCAGATAGAGCACCTGCCGGCCACGGCGGCGCAGCAACAGCGTTAGAAGCAAGGCGGGCACGCTGTGCCGCTCCCCGGATGGCGTCGCGATGAGCACGCTGGCCGGCCGCGTGGGAGGCGGTGTGGCCAGGATCTGGGTGTGCAATCGCCGAACGGCCAGCTCAGCGGCAAAGTGCTCCTGCTGCACGGTAACGCGATCCCGATACCACAGCTCGCCGATCTCGTGCAGCTCCTGGGTGTGCTTGCAGTACAGTGGACTCGGTGGCAGGCTGAGTTGTAACGTGGTGAGAGGGTTATGAGTGCATATCTTTCAAATAGGGGGCGTTCAGACTTCGGAAGTCTTTCGCTGGGTGCTCTGGGGCAGAAGCGGCGGAGATCAAGCACGGTTTCGCCAGGCGAGTCTGCCGTCGAGACTTCCGAAGTCTTGTTTGGAGTGGGCGGGTGCCTTACTGACCCTCCGGGTCCGCCGGCCCCTGCAACACCTCCACCACCGGCCCCAGCAGTTCCCCGTCCGGCTCCTGGCCCA
>CAZDTE010000284.1:0-1553 GCA_964508275.1 uncultured Ardenticatenales bacterium | reverse complement strand
CCCGGTCACTGCCAGGCTGGAGCTGGCCTGTACGCTCCCATCGGGCGCGAGCACTCGCACCCGAAGCTCGTGCGGGCCGGGCTCGGCCGGCATCCAGGCATGGGTCACCGCTTGCCCCGGTCGCACCCACTCGCGGACCGGCTCGCCCCCCTCCGGTACGAACTCCAGCACCGCCGGCGACTCCCCCTCGAAGTAGTAGCACACGCCGATGTATTGGCCCACCGGAACGCCGAGCCCCGGCGGCGGAGAAACGACGACCAGGTTCGGGGAGGGCGGGCGCGGCCCCACCTGCCAGATGCGGACGCGCACCTGTTCTGCGTAAACGTCGTCCGGCTGCCGGTAGAATGTGACTTGCCGAGCGGTCAGGTTCTCGCTGTTCGAGCCGATGTAGCGGCCGCCGAATTCCATCCCTCCGCCGGCCCGCTCGTTGATGCCGGCGGCCGCCGAGCGGGCCAGCACCCGCGCGATGTAGAAGTTAGGATTGCCTCCCAGGTTGTGCGTCAGGGTGAAGGTTTCTCCGGGGGCAACGCTCTGCCACCCGCTGTCGTAGGTGGGAGACACGGCGCGGTTGATCACCATGCGCGCCCGCGAAGCATGAACGTCATCCGGGAACCTGATGAGTTGGACAGTGGACGCCGTTAGCTTCTGAAGGGCGGCCCCTTCCCAGGCCCCCTCGTGCTCCATACCGCCGGCCGCGAACTGGTGGATACCCAAACCGTTTGGGGCGCTGTCGTAGAACTCCACGCCGGCGGTGTAGTCGTCCACGTCGCCGCCCAGGTCGTGGGTCAGCGTAACCACCTGGCCGGGCGCGACCTCCTGCCAGCCGCTGTCGAAGTCCCTCTGCTTGGGGACGAAAATCAGCACCCGAACCTGGGCGGCGCGCACATCATCCGGCCGGCGTGTGACGCTGATGGTCGAGCCGGTCAAGTTGTGCCAGTACGCGCCGTACTGCTGCCCCGCCACGT
This sequence comes from uncultured Ardenticatenales bacterium, assembly GCA_964508275.1. Classification (GTDB taxonomy): domain Bacteria; phylum Chloroflexota; class Anaerolineae; order Ardenticatenales; family JAADHH01; genus CAZDTE01. Next base: position 588 of record CAZDTE010000284.1, on the reverse strand, counting down.
CCATGCCCCCATAGCCCCGATGGTGGATGCCCAGTCCGGGCAAGCGGGTGTCGCGGAACCACACGTTCACCGCGTACAGCGCCGGCTCGCCCCCCAGGCCATGCGTGAAGGTGATGGTGGCGCCCGGAGCGATGTCCACCCAGCCGCTGCTCCAGTACGGCGGAGCAGGGTCAGACTCGACCATCTGGCCTGCACTCGACGGAACGGAGAGGCCTAGTTCGGATAATCCAGGAACCACAGCCAGAACTAGCAGCAGGGTGATGGCGACAAGTAATCGTCTCAACACGGGCATCCTATCCGTGTCCCTTTCCGTAAGGTTTCTCATAACAAAGACACCAAGACTCAAAGCCTTGTTTGAAGACGCGCTTGCCCATTCGCGTACTGCGTGCTGCGTATTGCGAACTACGCGGCACGCAATGCCGCGGCACGTCTCACGAATCCCGGCTGATGAGCGGCAAAAAGCGCTGGAACGACCGCTTCCAGACGCGCACGCGGGCACGATCACATGAAGCATCGTTTGTCCAACGGACAAACCGGACCGTGTTGGCAGTCAGGTTCTGGACGTGCGCTCCCTCCAGGAAGGAACCC
>CAZDTE010000283.1:0-1557 GCA_964508275.1 uncultured Ardenticatenales bacterium | reverse complement strand
CGCCGTCCGGCAAGCCGGTGGTGGTGTTGGTGCATGGCTGGCAGGGGCTTCCCGGCAGCAAGCAGATATGGTGCAGCGATGGGATCACCAGGTACCCGGACAACCAGAACTTCCGCATCAACGGTGCGGCTGATCCCCCAGACATGCCCGACTGGTTGACGCAGGATGGCTTTGAGGTCTGGTCGGCCCACCTGACAAGCGGCCCGTCGTATACGGCCCCGCTCGCCGTGAACGCCGCCTGCCTGAAGACTCAGCTCGATCAGGTGCGCGACCGCGCCCCGGACCACAAGGTGATCTTGATTGCGCACAGCATGGGCGGGCTGGTGGCCCGGGCCTACATGGAGGACGATAGCCTCTATCAGGGCGACGTCAAGGAACTTTTCACCCTCGGATCGCCGCACAAAGGCGTTCCTCTGGGGTTAGCCGTCTGGCTCAACGAGCATCTACACGTCAAGAAGAAGCTCACCTGCGACACCCAGCCGGCGATGTGTGAGTTCACGCAGGGCATAGCCGATTTCAACAAGGAACACGCCCGTCGGGCCGGGGACACTAACTATTACCTGGTCAGTGGAGACTTGCACTTCTTCGATTCCACCTGGAAAGGTCGAGTCATGAGTGCGCTCATTGGGGGAGCGGATGACGGCATCGTGCCCACGGCCAGCGGGCTGGGGCGAGGGCTCAGTGGGTGGCGCCAGACGCTGCAGACCGACGAGGCGCACATCAAAGATTTGGGACACTTTTCCTACTTCTACCCCCATCCTGGGGATCGGGAAACTTTTGCCTATGCGGATTGTATCCAGCCCGTTCTGCAGGGCAATCCCGACGGCTGCCGGTCTCCGGTGTCTGCCTCGGCAGAGGCTGTCGCCGGGCCTTCCTTCAGCGCAACGGCCCCCCTTGCCCAAGGCACCATCTCCTCTGGCCAGCAGGTCACACAGACCGTCAGTCTGGAGGGGGGCGGTAGCGCTCTCTTCGCTGCCAGTTGGGTGACGGGGACGGTCACTTTCACCCTGACCGGCCCCGGCGGCCTGCCGGTCGACCCAGCGTACGCTGCGGCCCATCCCGATCAGGTGAGCTACCTGGGGGCGGAGCCGGGCGAGACACCGCTGGGAGCCAGCTACACCATCACGGCCACGGAGGCCGGGCTCTGGACGATGAACCTGCAGGCGGGCAGCGTGCCTTCGGGAACAACGGACTACGCGCTGCTGGTGGCCATGGAGAGCCCGATTACCCTGACGGTGCAGACGGATCGGACGTGGTACAGCAGTGGGCAGGGAGCCACGATCACGGCCACGCTGGGCGGCGGGGTCACAGCCACCGCTGTCACCGCGCAAATCCGGCGACCGGACGGGATCACCGACACCCTGCCGTTGACCTCGGCCGGCGGCGGGCAGTACCGAGGCGCGTACACGGTGCCGGCGGCTCCCGGTTATGTGACTGTGGAAACCGTGGCCGAAGGCAACGATAGCGGCGGGCACCCGTTCTCGCGGCAGGCGATCGAAGGGTTCCAGATCGCCTCGCAGGCGGCGTCGCTGGGCGGCAGCTATGCCGACTGGTCCG
>CAZDTE010000282.1:0-1571 GCA_964508275.1 uncultured Ardenticatenales bacterium | reverse complement strand
AACTTCGGCGCGCCACTGCAGGACATTTGCGCAGCGCTGCGCGAAATCGCCCGGCGCGATGACGTGTGCATCGTCTATCCCGTGCATCGCAACCCGCACGTGTGGGATCCGGTGCACGAGCTGCTGGGGAACGTGCCGCGCATCCACCTGATCCCCCCGGTAGACTACCTGACCCTCGTGCATCTGATGAAGCGGAGCACGATTATCCTCACCGATTCGGGAGGCATTCAAGAAGAAGCGCCGAGCCTCGGAGTGCCGGTGCTCGTGCTGCGCCAGACGACCGAACGGCCGGAAGCCGTGGAAGCCGGCGTGGCCCGCGTTGTCGGCACCGACCCCAACGTCATTGCCGGCGCGGCCCAGCAATTGCTGGACGAACCGGCGGTCTACGCCTCGATGTCCCAGTCCGTCAATCCCTACGGCGACGGCCATGCCGCGGAACACATCGTCCGAGCGTTGCGGGAGAGTCGGTTTAAGGCGTAGAGCATGAACATTCTCTTCATCGTTCCCTACACCCCCACGCCCATCCGCACGCGGCCGTATAACCTGATCCGCGCACTGGTGCGGCGCGGTCATGCCGTGACCCTGGCAACGGTGTGGGCGAGCGACGAGGAACGCGAAACGCTGCGTGCCTGGGAAGAGGGCGGCGTCCGGGTGGTGGCCGCCCGCCTGACCAAAGCGCGCTCCGCCTGGAACTGCCTGCGTGCCCTGCCCACCCGCGCGCCGCTGCAGGCCGTCTGGTGCTGGCAGCCAGACCTCGTGTCACAGATGACAGAGAGCAGACCGGCGTTCGATTTCGACGTGGTCCACGTGGAGCACCTACGCGGCGCTCACTACGGCCTGAGCCTCAAATCCAAAATCCAAAATCCAAAATCTAAAATCCCGATCGTCTGGGACAGCGTGGACTGCATTAGCTATCTGTTCGAACAGGCCGCGCGCGACAGTCGCAGCCGGCTGGGCCGCTGGATGACCCGCCTGGAGCTCGCCCGCACCCGCCGCTACGAAGCCTGGCTCCTGACCCAATTCGACCGCATCCTCGTCACCTCGCAGATAGACAAACAAGCATTTGAGAACTTGATCTCCCAACGTTCCAACGTTCCAACGTTCCAACGTTTGAACGTTTTACCCAACGGCGTCGCCCTCGACTACTTCACGCCGGGCGACGAACCGCGCGACCCGGCCACGGTCGTCTTCAGCGGCAAGATGAGCTACCACGCCAACATCACCGCCGCCTTACACCTGGCGAACGACATCATGCCCCGCGTCTGGGCGCAGCGGCCCGACGTCTCGCTCTGCATCGTCGGCAAAGACCCGCCCGCCGAAATCCGCGCCCTCGCCGGAGTGGGAGAACAGTCGGCAACCCAAAATCCAAAATCCAAAATCGTGGTGACGGGCACCGTCCCCGACATCCGGCCCTACCTGTGGGCCGCGACCGTAGCCGTGGCCCCGATCCCGTACGGCGCCGGCGTACAGAACAAGGTGTTGGAGGCGATGGCCTGCGGCACGCCGGTTGTCGCCAGCCCGGTGGCCGTATCGGCCCTGGATGTGACAGACGGTGAGCAGTTGCTGGTGGC
>CAZDTE010000281.1:0-1668 GCA_964508275.1 uncultured Ardenticatenales bacterium | reverse complement strand
AGGTCACGCGCGTGTGGATGCCCCAGGACGGCTTTGACATTCGAGCTGTGGTGCCGGACGACGTCCCCGATCTGGCCTATCTGTGGGAGACGGCTGAGGGACCGGAGTCCCGACTGCGAGCTGTAGACCCGATCTCCGGTCAGACGGTGGCCACGACCCCCCTGCTGACGGGCAGCATTACCGCTGCCACGATCGTTGCCGGCAAACTCCACCTGCTGACGTGGAGCAGCGCGCTGGCGACGGTGGCGCTGGAAGATGGCGCGGTCGAGCATGTCGTACGCCTGGGGGTGACGCTGCGGGATGCGATTGTTGATCCGAAGACGGAGCGGCTGCTGGTGGTGGATTCTGCCGGCACGATTCACGTGTTAGATGCTGCGTCCCTGCGGCTGGTTGACACCTGGCCCCACGTTGTCGGCCAGCCGGCGGAGTCCATCTACGCTGCACCGCTCTCGGTCGTCGAGGGCCGGCTGTTCGTGCCAGACCAGGATGCCAACGAGACGGCGGTGTTGGACGCGGCCACAGGCGAACAGGTTGCGACCATCCCCAAGGCCGGCCCGGTCACGTTCGATGCGTCACGCCAGCGCCTGTTCGTCACCCGACAAGGCGTGTTCATCGTCGATCCCGACACGTACGCGATCGTCGGGTCCATCGACGAGACGGTTCGCAAGACGCTCTTCTCCGGGGAATCGAGCGCCATCTCTGCGAAGTACGATGCAAAGCACGACCTGCTGTTCGTGACCATGTCCAACAACTCGCCGGGCTCCAGCTCCAGCACCTGGCTCCAGGTCTACGACGGCGAGACCCTGCAACGATTGGACACCCCCATCAAGACGGACCGGCAGTTTCTCGCCGGCCTCGCCGTTGATGCCACCACCGATCTGGTTTACGTCGCCAGTTCTTTCCCCACCGGAGACCTGGCGGTGTTCACGATCCGTGGCGAGTTGCTCGCACGGTTACAGTTTCTGTCGGGGCAGCTATTCCTGGATACGCGGCCGCAGCGTCTGTACGTGACGGGCTGGGACGGCCTTGTGAGTCTCGACTCGGCCAGCCACGATGTGGTCGATTATCGCCGGCTGCCCTCCAACGGATACCGCGAGTTCACGACCTTCGACGCTGTCCACAGGCGCTTCTACACCACGCTGTCCAACACGGCGGATCTGCACATTCTGACACCGGAGGCCGGTGAACCCGCAACCGCACAGGTGGTGGGCCGGCTGCCGGCCAAACAGATTCGCTACCTGGCCGTTGCTGCCGATGGCACGCTCCTTGCGTCCAGCGACGATGGCTCCGCGTACCGACAGACGGACAGCGGTTGGCAGTTGATCAGCGGAGGGTTGCCGCCCCTGGGCTGGCCGGCATTGCACCCGGCGCCCGGCGCGCCGGCGGTGCTGTTCGCTCACCTGCGGCAGCCGGGCAAGGCGTACGGCCTCTTCCGGTCCGAAGATGGCGGGCGGACCTGGCAGCCGGCTGTTCGCGGGATCAAGGACCTGGACGTGCGCGATGTCGCGTTGTCGCCAGACTTCGCCAACGACCGCACAGGAGTGCTGCTGTCCGGCGAGGAGGGCGTGTTCCGCACAACGGACGGCGGCGACACGTGGCAGCGGGTTTCCGACGTCGCCGGCCAGTACATCGCGCTGGCAGCGGTGGAATCGGGACCTCCGACTTTCC
>CAZDTE010000280.1:0-1690 GCA_964508275.1 uncultured Ardenticatenales bacterium | reverse complement strand
TATTGCGCGCCGATGAGCTGAGAGCCGAAGCCACTTTCGGCGGTATCCATTGCCCGGATAGCACGCTGATAGGCATCCGTCAGCTCCCAGTCGCCATGTTGTGCCAGCCGGCGATCCTGGCCGTGGAACCAGCCGAGGGGGATGCGCGGGAACAGATTGTCAATCGCCCGCCGGTCCATCTCTCGAATCTGGTCCTCCGGCACGTACATCGCCGCGCTGATGGCGCGAAACGTGTTTTCCAGTTCCTCACTCGGCCCCTGATACACGCCCCCGCCGTTTACACGGCGCAGGCCGCGCAGGGAATCTTGCACGTCGTACAGCCATTCAACATCCGCCAGGGTCAGGCCCCAGCGGGCGAACTTTGTGCCCAAGAGCTGAGCGTCGGGGCCAGAGCCTGGTCCGAAGCGCATCTTGCGCACAAAGTCGCTGTCGTCCGTCAATTCGTCGAGGTAGGTGCTGACGATATTGCGGATTCGGTCTTCGCTGACCGCCTCACCGATTCCCTCCAGGCGGTCGTGAATATCTTGGATCAGTTGTTCAGTCATGGTTGTTATCTCCTATTTCGATTCTTGCTAGCGATTCATGCAGGTCGGCCAACCACGCAGGTGGCTCATCGGTGCCGGCCCGCTCTTCGCTGTCTTTTGGTTTCATCGCCCGCGACAACACGCTTTGGATCAGCTCAACTGCTTGCTCCAGGGCCTCAATCAAGCCGGCATCATTAACCCGCAGTTCTAATTCCACAAAGGCATCCGGTACGATCTCCGGCTCGCCCTCCAGGAACAGGCCGCGAATCTCAGCCGGCCCCAGCGCCGCCAGCTCCTCGTTAGTTCGGAGCTCTGGCGGCTCGCGATCAAACTGCTCGTAGTGTCGTCGCAGATGGTTGTATACGCCGCGCCGGTCACTGTCGGGAATCTGAGTACCTGCCTGGAGCAACCGCGCCATAGCCGCAGCCACCCCACGCCAGACCACTTCACCCGATGCTCGATGGTGCGGCAGTTTGTAAGCTCGTTTAGTCTCAGGGTCTTGATCCTCATCCACCCAGGCGTGCATCCGGCGGAGTATGCTCGCCGTTGCTTCCGCCCGTGCCACCTCCGCCGGCCCATCCCGGGCCGTGTCCTCCGAGGCTTTCTCAGTAGAGTGCGGAGGAATCGCCTTGCGTTCCTTGCTGGCATCTGGCGACTCCAACACAGCCACCAGGTCCTCTATCAGGTCACGGTATGCTCTTTTCTGGCGCTCCATCAAAGCGTCAGGATCAGCCGGCACGGGTACGCCGCTGAGGTCCAATAGCTCGTGATACTCACCCACATCATCCCACCCCACACTGACGGCATTGAGGAACCCGCGCCGGTATTTGCCCTCAATCTGGCGTGCAAAGTCATCCTCGCTGTCAAATGTCACGTCTGCGACCAATCGCGTGCCGTCTATCTGGACATTGGCCCGCCCAATGGGGAGATTCCGGCCCACGTAATCATGCCCCCACAGCACGACGGGATTACGCCGGTAGTTGTCCAGGTTCCAGTCCTCAGCTCTCAAATCCTTACCGTCTCGCTTCACGCCCTCCGTCGAAGCCGTGAAACGGATCGGGCCAACTGCATCATCAGATGTACGTTCGCAAAACGCGCGTAGATAGTGCGCCATTTGTCTTTACCTCGCTTCGTGTATCCAAGATCGCCGTCATAGTACAGCGACA
>CAZDTE010000279.1:0-1729 GCA_964508275.1 uncultured Ardenticatenales bacterium | reverse complement strand
TTGGCGGTGATCAGGATCGCCAGTTTAGCCTGCGATGCCATGTACTCGTTGCCTTATCCGATAGTATTCCTGCCGGCGCGCTGCCAGCCAGGGGTCGTCTCTTGCTTGCGTGGTGTCCCTGTCGGACTGCGCCACGCCCATCTCCTCGATGATCGCCAATAACTCATCGATGCCCGTCTCCTCCACCTGTGAAATCGTCCAGCCAAAGGCTTGCACGAAGAACAGCTTGAATCTCAGGCGGTCTCTATCTGCCTCCGCGAGGAGGCTTTCTGAGGGTTTAAGAGTTCCATCACCCAGGGAAACTCCTCCTCCTGATCGAGTTCCCCGAAGACCGTTGGATCATCCTCGGGGCAGGCCAGCAGCTCATCCGTTTCGCAGTCGTCCAGATTCCAGCGCGGTATGAGTATCGCCAGATACCCGCATAGCCCCTCAAAATCATCGTTCGGCCAATTGAGAATCCGATCCTGCACCTTCAGCTTGATCTTGCGCCGACGCTCCACCCACTTATCAGGTCCGAAGATTTCCGCCGGCGCCTCGAAACGGATCGTAGCCGCCAGCACCTTCTGTGCCTTGGTCCTTGTCTTGCGTTGCGTCATGGTAGTGCACTCAGCTCGTTCACTATTGCGATCTCGGCGAACGAGGCCGACGTAGGATCATAAGCTGACCGGAAACGGCCCGCCACAATGTCATTGCCGTCCTGCTCATCCAGCTTCTCGAAGCGCTCCCACTTGCCGGCCAGGTCAATGATCAAGGTCTTATTGCTATACGTGGTGCCAGGCGTCGCAACCGTGCTGCCTTCAACCAAGATGCGAATCAGGCGCGCCGTCTCAGCCAACCAGTTCGCTTTCTCCGCCACGCTTGTACCATCGTGCTCAAATGTGAGCGTCAGTACTACTTCTGGCTTTGTGCTCTTGTGCGCCGTAAAGTACAGGTTCCCGTCGGCAGTGAAATACTCCTGCCAGCCGGTCGTCACGGCCAGCTCAGCCTTCAACAACGTATTTGATTTCTGCGTGCTCCCGATAGTGCCGCCGATGGCATCGATGTATAGCTTTCCCTTCTGGAAAAGAATCTCCTCAACCGTCGGCACGCTGATCGAACCAGTGAAGCTCGTAGTAGACACCTGCCGGCCCAACCAGTCCGCAGTCACGGTCCACGCCTCGCCGGCCGCCCCGGCCAGCGTGAAGGACTTCACAAACGCATACTCCATCTCTTCGGCCTGCTGATCATCACCGCCCTCGATGGTGTATGTCTTGATGCTATTGGCCGCTGTCGTCGGGAAGGTGTAGGTATAGATATAGTCAGTCCCTGCACCATCCTGTACGCCGCTGACCGTCTTCACGCCGGCATCCAGGATATAGCCGAGTTGCTCGAACGTAGCCGGTGTCTGCTCGAACGTGATGGCCGCCATATTGCGCGGGATGTAGCTGCGGTCGATCCCCGACAAATAACCGATGTCTTCCTCGGGGAACATGACCTCCGTCTGATCTTCGATCACGCCCTGGCCGCGCCACAGAGCCGTGGCTGCGACTGCCGTTCCCTTCGCACTTTCGACGCCCAACTGAATCTTTCTTAGCGCCCTAACGCCCGGCATCTTTCACCTCACTTTCTTTCTTGGTGGCTGCGGTCCGCTTGGCCACTTCATACAACCGACCTACAGCTTCCTTCCCGTGCCGCCCCACTGCCGCGTCGTACTCTTCTTTCGACAGATCGCGGGCCGGCACGCCGTCCA
>CAZDTE010000278.1:0-1764 GCA_964508275.1 uncultured Ardenticatenales bacterium | reverse complement strand
CTGCCGTCCGTCGTGTCTTGAACCAGCAGCGTTGCCGCCGCCGACCCGCCGGCCAGTATCGCCGATTTCAGCCACAGCGGCCCATCCTGGACTTTGCCGGTCGCCGCTGCCTGTTCAAGTCGCGTCGCCATGCTGTACGCTCCTATTCTGCCCGCTGCGAGCCATCCGGTCTTGCTTGGGCTTCGCAGCCCGCTTGGACTTCTTCGCCTCTACCAGCACGCCCGGAGAATCCCGATTGACAACATCGGCCCATTCCGCCTCCATCTCCACCACGTCGCCCTTGCTCCACGGGCCGGCCAGGGAGCTTGCATAATCCCACTGTACCTTATACTGCTTCATCATGATACTCCCAACGAGGGGGGGGCTTATCACCCCCCCCTCCTATCAGGCGGTCGCGCCTACCAGGCCATACCAATTGGTGCCATCGCACCACAGGATAGCCGCCTCGTTCTGCGTTGGCGTGACAATGGTTGCTGCCGCATCGTTCTGGAGCGTAAGCACCTCGGCTGCATCGGCCTCATTGCTTACGAAGATCAATGTGCCCTTCGCGTCGCCCTCCGCCGGTAGCGTTACCGTCCTGCCCGCACCACCAGGGTCAAAGGCAAAGAACTGATACTGATCGATCTCCGCCAGGGTGATCGTGCGATTGCCCGACAGCGTTTCTGCCGCCTTAGCCGGAAAACGACTGCTGTGCTGGGTAGACCCAACTGCGATTTTCTCACGCGCCATGATCTACCTCCTATAGGCTAATGTCGTAGATGACGTCGGCCGCCTCGATGCCACTGGCCGCGCCCGTCGGGCTGAAGCGTCCAAAACCCAACCGCAGGCTGTAGACGATGCGCGTCTGATCCGTCGCCGGCAGCCGCTCCGTTTCCAGCCGCACCCGCCGGCGCCAGCCGGTCTTGAACCCGCGCCGGTTGAACGCCACGATCTGGCCCTTGGTGTTGTTGGCGGCCGTAGTGGATACCTTGCCGTCGGCCTCGGTCTTTGACACGGCGATGCTCGCAATCAGCGGGTGCTGGCCGATACGCGCCATCTGTCCGGCCATAACAGTGGCTTGAGGACCAAACTTGTCCACCGTGATCACCTCGTCCAGCAAGGCGATGCTGTCCGCTGTCTGGGGATCAGACACGTATACCAGGTCCTGTGGATTCGTGGGGTGCCCCCAGTCCACCAGGTTGGTGCTATCGATCATCCGGCCCCGGGGTCCCGTGAGAAGCTGAGTGTAGGTAATGGCACCGGCCATATCCTTCTGGTTGTTGGTATTGTCAACCAGACCGACGTGCCGGATGCCATCGAAGGCCAGGTAGTGCTTGGTATCAGCCGGATCAGCGTCGTCGAGGTTGATGTTGCCCGTGCCGGCATTCGTGGTATCACCGTTCAGCACCAGGCTGTCCGAGTAGTGCTGAAGTGAGAGCGTCGCCTGCCGGCGCAAGAACGGCACGAACGGGATGATGGAGTCTTCCTCCATCTCGCCCGACCACATTTGGTGGATGACGAACTTCTTGGCATCCACCTGGACGCGCTGCGAGCCGGTCTTGACGGTTGAGTAGTTGCTGGAACTGGAAGAGGTGGATTCGCTCACGAACAAGAGTTCGGGAATGTCCACCTCAACCGGCAGGTAAGCGGTCGGCGCGGTCATCTCGAAACTGTCAATCAGCGCAAACACACGTGATTCTCGCGCCGCAGCCTCCCACAACTCGCCGACGTATTGCGCGCCGATGAGCTGAGAGCCGAAGCCACTTTCGGCGGTATCCATTGCCC
>CAZDTE010000277.1:0-1767 GCA_964508275.1 uncultured Ardenticatenales bacterium | reverse complement strand
CTGCCGTCCGTCGTGTCTTGAACCAGCAGCGTTGCCGCCGCCGACCCGCCGGCCAATATCGCCGATTTCAGCCACAGTGGGCCGTCCTGGACCTTGCCGGTCGCTGATGCCTGCTCAAGTCGTGTCGCCATGCTACATGCTCCTATCCTGCCCGCTGCGGGCCATCCTATCCTGCTTGGGCTTCGCAGCCCGCTTGGACTTCTTCGCCTCCACCAGCACGCCCGGAGAATCCCGATTGACAACCTCGGCCCATTCCGCCTCCAGTTCCACCACGTCACCCTTGCTCCACGGGCCGGCCAGGGAGCTTGCATAATCCCACTGCACCTTGTACTGCTTTATCATGATACTCCCAACGGGGGAGGGGCTTATCACCCCTCCCCCCTCCTATCAGGCGGTCGCGCCTACCAGGCCATACCAATTGGTGCCATCGCACCACAGGATAGCCGCCTCGTTCTGCGTTGGCGTGACAATGGTTGCTGCCGCATCGTTCTGGAGCGTAAGCACCTCGGCTGCATCGGCCTCATTGCTTACGAAGATCAATGTGCCCTTCGCGTCGCCCTCCGCCGGTAGCGTTACCGTCCTGCCCGCACCACCAGGGTCAAAGGCAAAGAACTGATACTGATCGATCTCCGCCAGGGTGATCGTGCGATTGCCCGACAGCGTTTCTGCCGCCTTAGCCGGAAAACGACTGCTGTGCTGGGTAGACCCAACTGCGATTTTCTCACGCGCCATGATCTACCTCCTATAGGCTAATGTCGTATATCACGTCGCCGGCCTCGATACCGCTGGCCGCACCCGTGGGACTGAAACGCCCAAAGCCCAGCCGCAGGCTGTAGACGATGCGTGTCTGGTCCGTCGCCGGCAACCGCTCCGTCTCCAGCCGCACCCGCCGGCGCCAGCCGGTCTTGAACCCGCGCCGGTTGAACACCGCGACCTGACCCTTGGTATTGTTGCCGGCTGTGGTGGATACCTTGCCATCGGCCTCGGTCTTCGATACAGCGATGCTCGGAATCAGCGGGTGCTGGCCGATGCGCGCCATCTGTCCGGTGAGAACGGTAGCTTGAGGGCCGAACTTGTCTACCGTGATCACCTCGTCCAGCAAGGCGACGCGATCTGCCGTCTCAGGGTCGGACACGTACACCAGGTCCTGCGGATTCGTGGGGTGCCCCCAGTCCACCAGGTTGGTGGTATCGATCATCCGACCCCTGGGTCCCGTCAGAAGCTCAGTGTAGGTGATGGCCCCAGACATGTCCTTCTGGTTGTTGGTATTGTCAACCAGGCCGACATGCCGGATGCCGTCAAAAGCCAGGTAGTGCTTGGTGTCAGCCGGATCAGCATCGTCGAGATTGATGTTGCCCGTGCCGGCGTTCGTGGTATCACCATTCAGCACCAGGCTGTCCGAGTAGTGCTGAAGCGAGAGCGTCGCCTGCCGGCGCAGGAACGGCACGAACGGAATGATGGAGTCTTCCTCCATCTCGCCCGACCACATTTGATGGATCACAAACTTCTTGGCGTCCACCTGGACGCGTTGCGAGCCGGTCTTGACGGTCGTGTAGTTGCTGGAACTGGAAGAGGTGGACTCGCTCACGAACAAGAGCTCAGGAATGTCCACCTCCACTGGCAAATAAGCAGTCGGTGCGGTCATCTCAAAACTGTCGATCAGCGCAAACACACGCGATTCTCGCGCCGCAGCCTCCCACAGTTCGCCGACATATTGCGCGCCGATGAGCTGAGAGCCGAAGCCACTTTCGGCGGTATCCATTGCCC
>CAZDTE010000276.1:0-1789 GCA_964508275.1 uncultured Ardenticatenales bacterium | reverse complement strand
ATCCGTGCAATCCGTGGCAGATACAGAATGTGCTGAACGGTTACGAAAAGCCTAATCCCTGCCGGTCATCATGCTATTTCCGGCGGCGTCTTTCCCCTGCCGGTGTTTCTCGATTGCAATTATACCCAAGTCTGGCAAATCAGGCAACCCATCGCCGGCAGGCCGGAACTGGATGGAGCGCCGCTAACTCTCAGAATGTCCACCCAATCGGCGAGACTGCGACCGGTGAGGGCTGGGTCAGGGGCGGTAGGCGACGACCTCAATCTCCACCAGTCCGCTCAACGGAAGATTGGAAACCTCAACCGTTGCTCGGGCTGGCGGGTCGTGGGGGAAAAACTCGGCATAGACCTGATTCACCTTAGGAAAATCGTCCATGTTCACCAGGTAGAGCGTGGTTTTGACTACCTGCGAGAGGTCGCTGCCGGCGGCACGGAGCACGGCGGCGATGTTTTCGATCGCCTGCCGGATCTGTGCTGCGGCCGTGTATCCCACGAATTGGCCCGTCGCCGGGTCCAACCCCAATTGCCCCGATGCAAAGATAAGACCGCCGGCCGCAACCGCCTGCGAATAGGGCCCAACCGCCTCAGGTGCTCGATCTGTGTTGATGATGTGTCGTGCCATGTCCCCTCTCCATTCTGTGGTACCTTAATTGTAGTCGCAAAAACAGGGATTGTCAAGCCCCCTGGGCACAAGTTTAAGGAAGTGAGTGCTGGTCACTGCGTGACGCACGATCCGGCCGCCGATGCAGCCCTGGAGGGCTGGGCAGAGCGGCCCCGAGCATGCGCGAACGGGTCGCTGCGCGGTGTGACGATCAGATAATCGGGTTTTCCCTGACAAATGGACCCAAACAATCAGACTTTCCCCGCTACACGCGTTTTCCATTCTGAGGTACACTGTGAGTGTGGAGCGTGGAGCGTGGAGCGTCGAGCGAAGACAACCTGACACGCAACACGCATCAGGAGCGAAAGGACCTATCCTGTGTATCGCAGAAAAACGCGTCTTGTTTCTCTTCTTGCCATTCTGCTCGTTGCTCTCCTCCTGGCCGGCTGCAATGCCCGGTCAGCGGCAGCCCCTGTCCCCGCCACTTCATCGCCGATAGTCCGTGCCGATCCGGCACCGAACGCGACTGCCGCGGCCCAGGCCGTGCGCGAGGCGTGCAAGGAGGCGGTGGATGCAGGCCTAATCGCATTTCACAACGCGGACTTCGAAACGGCCTTCGCGCTGGCGCAAGAAGCGATTGCTCTGGACGCTTCATACGCAGGTGGCTGGAAGCTTTATCGGCAGGTCGCTGTTGCCACGGCGGCCGACGATTACCTGACCGATCTGCCGGAGGATCGCTATCGCATCACGCCGGAAGAGTACCTTCAGCAACGGGCGGCGGGCCAGTCGTACGTGCTCATCGACATCCGCGAGCCGGATGAGTTCGCCGCCGGTCACGTTGATGGCGCGGTCAACATCCCCATGCGCACGATCACGCAACGACTTGACGATCTGCCGCGTGGCAAGGGCACGCCGATCTTGATCTATTGTCACTCGGCTCGCCGTACGGCGCACATTTTGACTGTTCTGCGCATGATTGGTTATACCGAAGTCTATCACTTGAAAGGAGGGTTTGCCGCCTATCAGCAATATCTTCAGGACCATCCGGGTACAGGAGTAGCCCCGGCACTCACACCCACGCCGGCGGAAGAAGAAGATGATTACGGGTGTTAGGAGGCTGTCGGAGAGGTCTGGTTTCTTCTTATCAGGACACAGATTCTCACAGAGTTAGGGAACTCCAAGAAAATAG
>CAZDTE010000275.1:0-1820 GCA_964508275.1 uncultured Ardenticatenales bacterium | reverse complement strand
GAGTTGTACGCCGAGCACATGCTGGAGCAGTATGAGGCCGAGGCCAATCTGCGCCTGCGGGCGATTGCGTCGCTGCCCAACCTGGGTGTCTTCTCCGACGAGGCGCATCACACCTACGGCCAGGAAGTGGGCGACCGGCTGAAGCGCGTGCGGCAGACCGTGGACTACCTGCACGAGAACACCGATCTCATCTGTGTCGTCAACACCACCGGCACGCCCTACTACCAGCGCCAGATTCTGCGCGACGTGGTCATCTGGTACGGCCTGTCCGAGGGTATTCGCGACGACATCCTCAAGTCTGTCGAGGGCAACATCTACGCCTACGACTTCGATCAGCAGCACACCGACCGGTTTGTGGCCGAGGTGGTGCGTGACTTCTTCGGGACCTACGGCGACGCGGCGCTGCCCAACGGCGCGCCGGCCAGGCTGGCCATGTACTTCCCGCAGACCAGGGACCTGCGCGACCTGCGGCCCGTGGTGGAGCAAACCCTCATGCAGATGGGCTACTCCACCGACATCGTCTTGCGCAACACGTCCAGGTCTACCCAGGCCGAGATCGACGCCTTCAATCGCCTGAACGATCCCGCCTCGCGGCACCGCGTCATCCTGCTGGTCAACAAGGGCACCGAGGGCTGGGATTGCCCCAGTCTGTTCGCCTGCGCCCTGGCGCGCAAGCTCAAGCGCAGCCAGAACTTTGTGCTCCAGGCCAGCACGCGCTGCTTGCGTCAGGTGCCGGGCAATCCGCACAAGGCCCGTATCTATCTTTCCATGGACAATCGGAGCATGTTGGACCAGCAGTTGCAGGAGACGTATGGCGAGACGGTCGACGACCTGAACCGCACGCGCCAGAACACGCGCAACGAGCGGCTGGTGGTGCGCAAGCTGGACATCCCACCGCTGGCCATTCGGAAGATCGTCCGGCGCATCGTGCGGGACACGCAGTCTTCCGACGGGGAGACTTCCGAATTTTCCCAAAATTCGGAAGTCTGGTTGGAGAAGCCCGACATCGAGGCCCAGCAGGTGTTGGTGAAGAAGGTCTACACACCTCAGCAGCAGGTCGGCCAGGCCGGCATCTTGACCCAGGTGGCCGAGGAGCGAGCCGCGTACGAAGTGGCCGGCTCGGATCTCTACACCGCTGCTACCGAACTGGCGGCCGTCTACCGGCTGAAGGTTGGAACCGTCTACGCCGAACTGAAGCGGCTCTACGGCGCCGGCGCCACCGTCCCCGACGCTCACCTGCACGACCTGGCGGCTCAGATCGAAGCGCAGACACGCAGTTATCGGGTCGCGGAAGAGGAAGTCGAGGTAGCCCTGGCGCTGATCAAGCCGGAGGGATTCGAGCGCGAGCCGGCCGACGACGGCGACGTGGTCTACACCACCCAGATCACGTATCAGAAGGGCAAGGAGGATCTGCTGCTGAGCTGGCGAGAGCTGGCGGGCCGAAACGCGGGCGACTTGGGTTTCCACTACGATCCCTACAACTTCGATTCCCGCCCGGAGAAAGATTTCTTCATCCAGATGCTGGACGCCATCAACGTCGAGCCAGCGGAGGTGGACGACGTTTACTTCACCGGCGGCCTCCACGACCCGCGCAAGACCGACTTCTACGTCGAGTACAAGGGCGTGGACGGCGGATGGCACCGCTACAGCCCCGACTTCGTGATTCGCTGCCGGAACGGCCGCAGCCTGATCGTGGAGATCAAGGCCGAGCGGGAGCGCGACGACCCGGTGGATGGTGAGGCCGGCCGGAAGGCGATGGCGGTGCAGCAGTGGGTGGGCCTGAACCCCGACCGGCTCAAGTACGAGATGATCTTCACCCC
>CAZDTE010000274.1:0-1843 GCA_964508275.1 uncultured Ardenticatenales bacterium | reverse complement strand
AGGCTGATGTCGTGGTACCAGGTTTTCGGGAACTGAGCAGAGTAGAAGCGGATGCCGTGCGCGATCCAGGCGTCGAGGGTGGCGTTCGGCCAGTCGGTGGTCGATGCCAGTTCGAGCCTGATGTAAGCGCGCAGGGTGGTGAGATCGGTTGCCATTTAGAGTACCATGAACCAGCAGACTTTCTCGCCGTTCGTGTCGGCGTCGAACCAAAGGCCGCGCAGGGACGACACCTCGACGAGCAGGTCTGCTGTTGCGCTGAGTGGGAAGCCATTGCTGGCGGTGACGTCGTCTGCGCCGTCGTTGCCTACCCACACGTCGTTCGTGTTGTCTGGGTGTGCGCGTAGCGCGAACAGCCTGCCCTGTGGCGTGGCCGGCCCTTGCACGGCTGTGCCGGCGGTGGTGACTGTGATTTGTCCGCTGCGTGTGAGTGCCATTATACAGCCGCCTTGAGAAGCCTTAGTGTACCTTTTCCAACGCCCTTTACCGCTAACAGCTCAGCGTCGCTGGCGTTTCTGATTGACTCGATTGTGGTGTAGCCGGCCTGCCAGAGGGCTTCGTGGAGGCGCTGGTTGATGGCCGGCCCGAAGTACGCCCCTTTGTGCGGTGTGTCCATTGTGGCCGATGGGCGGGTGCCGGCTACCTGGACCTTGAGCTTCGAGAGCTCAAGGTCCAGGTAGCGGATAGCCTGTACTACGTCGAAGGACTCGTCGAGGTTCATCTAGCCCTCCAGGAACGTAAAGACGATGCTGACGTTCTGGGCGGCGGTGCCGGCGGACCCGTCGTAGTCGAGCAGCCAGTAGAAGATCGTGTTGTCGGCCAGGTGGTACGGGTTGGCGGCGTCGGCGAGGGCGCCGTCGAAGTCCGTGGGTCCCTTGATGGCCGGGGTGCCGGAGTCGCCGATCGTGGCGGCGGTCATGATGCCGTCGGCGTCAGCGGAGGTTCCGAGTTGCAGGGTGGCGTCCGAGTCGTTCGTGGCGACGGCGCTGACCTCGACGAGCGTCATGCCAGCGGGGACCTGGAAGTACCCTTGCGCGTTAGCGGCCAGCGTGCCGTGCAGGTGGATGGAGACTGGATACCTGAGTCCGTTCATTGGTTGTTTTCTCCTTCGGGTTTATACGTTCCGCTTGCCGATGCCGCGGTAGGTGGCGACGCCGTAGGCGAACCAGTCGCGTACCTTGATCGGCAGCGTATCGTTGGTGAAGAGCAGTCCGTTGGTCTCGCCGGCGGCGGTGAATAGCTCCGGCAGCGGGTGGCGGCCTCCGCCTGGCAGCTGCGCGTACGACATCTGGATCACGGGCGCGAGCATCGGATCGGCGAGGTACGCCCAATTATCCGTGTCGGTCCAATCGGGCACCATGACGGGAACGGGGCGGGGATCGCCTGGCTTGTCGACTGCGAACGGGTTGACGTCGTTGAAGCTGGTGGTTGTTCCCTCTCCAGGCTTTCCGCCGGTGCCCTGGCCGTAGCCGAAGGTGACGAGGGCGTCATCGTACAGGTCGATCGGAAACAGGCCGAACTTGGGGAACAGTCCTTGACGCTTGGAGCTTCCGAGCTCGGTCTGCTTTGCGCATTCGATGCGCGCGGCTTTCCAGGCCGACCAGGAGAACGCGGTCGTGGCCAGGTTGCCGTGGCTGGCAGTGTGGAAGAGAGCCACGCTGTCGTCGTCGAGCGTTGGCCCGACGCCGGAGGCGGTGGTGAAGATGGCCGCGATCTTGGCGGAGCGGGTTCTGACGGCGGCGACGGCCAGCGCGCGGGTGACTGCCTGGACCTGGGCGATGCGGGAGTTTCTGATCATCTCCAGCGTAATCCCGACATAGTTGCCGTATTTCTGGAAGCTGTCGGC
>CAZDTE010000273.1:0-1866 GCA_964508275.1 uncultured Ardenticatenales bacterium | reverse complement strand
TTGCACCCTATGGTTTGCCCCCATTTTTTGAAAAGATACCACAATACCGCGAAAATGTAATCTGCACCCGCACCACGTTCTATAATGTCGAGTACAAGCACCCTGCGGGATCAGCGAATCTTCGGAAAGCCCAAAGTCACACCGATCAGTGTCGGAAGTGCCGGCGACCGGTGAACACCATCGCCATGCCCGCTTTGTTCGCGGCTGCGATGACCAGTTCGTCACGGATCGAGCCGCCCGGCTGGACCACCGCCGTCACACCGGCTTCCGCGGCTGCTTCCACACCGTCAGGGAAGGGGAAGAACGCGTCGGAGGCCATCACCGCACCTCGTGCTTCATCGCCCGCCTTCTCCACGGCCAGCCGCACCGAATCGACCCTGCTGGGTTGGCCCGTGCCGATGCCGACGGTCGCCGGACCCCTGGCGAGCAGGATCGCGTTCGACTTCACGTGCCGCACCGCCCGCCAGGCGAAGCGCAACGCGGCCATCTCCTCGTCGGTCGGGGCGCGATCGGTCGCTACCGTCCAGTCCTCGCTGGGGTCGGGGAAGTCGCGGTCTTGCACCAGCAACCCGCCGTCAATGCCCCGCAGGTCCCAAGCGCGCCCCCCTGCCGTGGGGGGTACCTCCAGGAGGCGGCGGTTCTTCTTGCCGCGCAGCAAGGCCAGCGCATCCTCGTCGAATGCCGGGGCCATGACGATCTCGGTGAAGATCTCGTCAATCGCCTGTGCCGTGGTCAAGTTTAGCGGCCGGTTCACCGCCACCACGCCGCCGAACGCCGAGATCGGGTCACTGGCCAAGGCAGCGCGGTAGGCATCGGCCAGGGAATCTGAGGTGGCGATTCCGCACGGGCTGGCGTGCTTGATGATGGCCACGGTCGGTGTGTCGAAGTCGTTCGCGGCCAGCCATGCGCCGTCCGCGTCCAGCCAGTTGGTGAAAGACATCCCCTTGCCGTGCAGCTGGCGCGCACCGGCCACGCCACTCCTGCCCGGCAGACGGTACAGCGCGCCGGACTGGTGCGGGTTCTCGCCGTACCGGAAACCGGAGGCAAAGTTGAAGGCCAGCGCCAGCGTGGCCGGGAAGGCATCGCCCGCCAACTCGCCTTGCAGGTAGCGGCTGATCGCTGCGTCGTAGGCTGCGGTGTGCTCGAACGCCTTGAGTGCCAGCGCGCGCCTTGTCTCCTCGGACACGGCACCCGACCCGCCGATCTCGTTCAGCACGGCGTCATAGTCGTCCGGGTCGGTGACGACGGCCACATGCGCGAAGTTCTTGGCCGCCGCCCGCAGCAGGGTGACACCGCCAATGTCGATCTGCTCGACTGCTTCCGGCAGGGTCACGCCGGCACGTGAGACCGTCTGCTGGAACGGGTATAGGTTGCAGACCACCAGGTCAACCGGTGTGATCGCCTGCCGTTCGAGATCGGCATGGTCGCTCGCCAAATCGCGGCGGGCCAGGATGCCGCCGTGGACGGCGGGGTGCAACGTCTTCACCCGCCCACCGAGGATTTCGGGGAACCCGGTCACCTCGTCAACGGTGGTCACGGACACGCCGGCATCGGCGATGGCACGGGCTGTGCCGCCGGTGGAGACGATCTCCCAACCGAGTACAGTCAGGCCGCGAGCCAGGCCCGCGACGCCGGCCTTGTCCGATACGCTGATCAATGCTCGTTTGCTCATGCTGATAGACTCCTTTCATGTTTGTAGCATATCGCCGCCAATCAGCGGCCGCACGAATGACCGATGCCGTAAGACCGGGCACTACACAAAACACCCCGCCGGCAAAAATGGA
This sequence comes from uncultured Ardenticatenales bacterium, assembly GCA_964508275.1. Lineage (GTDB taxonomy): Bacteria > Chloroflexota > Anaerolineae > Ardenticatenales > JAADHH01 > CAZDTE01. The sequence goes on along the minus strand of CAZDTE010000273.1, from coordinate 82 downwards.
CTTCGCCAGCGCAATTTGACCCAATTCGAAAGTATCATCTCAATAATTCGGGGTGAGCAGAACGTCGCGCCCCCCTAACCCC
>CAZDTE010000272.1:0-1882 GCA_964508275.1 uncultured Ardenticatenales bacterium | reverse complement strand
GCGCATGACTCATCCGGCGGGCGACCTGGGCTGGGTCGGCGAGGTGACGGCGGTGCAGGCCGAGCCGCTCTGGAAGTTGCTCGCCGGGGGCATCCTGCCGGTGGTCTCGCCGATTTCGCTGGGCGACGACGGCCATGCCTACAACGTCAATGCCGATCATGCCGCCCTGGCGTTGGCCGAGGCGCTGCCTGCGGGGACGCTGGTCTTCCTGACCAACGTACCCGGCGTGTTGGACGGTGGCCGCGTCATCCCGAACCTGGCCGTAGATGAGGTGGAGCCGGCCATCGCCGGCGGGGTCGTCACCGGCGGCATGGTGCCGAAGGTGCGCTCGGCCGCCGGAGCGGTGCGTGCCAGCGTGGGCAGCGTGCTGATCACGAACCTGGCCGGCTTACAGGCCTGGGCAGCAGGGGGACGGACTGCAATTGGGACACGGATTGCGTAGGAAGGGTATCATGACAACCCAACAAATCATTGACCTGGAAGCGAAATACATCGTGCCGACGTACCGCCGGCCTCCGTTCGTGCTGGATCGGGGCGATGGGGTCTACCTCTACGATACCGAGGGCAAAGCGTATCTGGACTTTGTCTCCGGCATTGCCGTGAACGCCCTGGGCTACGGCGACGCAGAACTGCTGGCAACCTTGCAAACGCAAAGCCAGAAGCTGTGGCACGTTTCCAACCTGTACCACACCGCGCCGCATGTGCAACTGGCCCGGTCGCTTTGCGAAAACAGCTTTGCCGACCGGGTCTTCTTTTGCAATTCGGGCGGGGAGTCGGTGGAAGCGGCCCTGAAGTTCGCGCGCAAGTGGGCCCGCGAAACGCACGGCGAGGGCAAGACGGAGTTCGTGGCCTTCAGCGGCTCGTTCCACGGGCGGACGATGGGGTCGCTGGCGGTGACGGCGCGGGAGAAGTACCAGGCTCCCTTCGCACCGCTCATGCCCGGCGTACGCTTTGCGCCGTTCAACGACTTGGACGCGGCCTCCGCTGCGATCACGCCGCAGACGTGCGCGGTCATCGTCGAGCCGGTGCAGGGCGAAGGGGGTGTCCACGAAGCGAGCGGCGAATTCTTGCGCGCCTTGCGCCGGCATTGCGACGAGCAGGGCGCACTGCTGATCTTCGATGAGGTGCAGTCGGGTATGGGACGCACCGGCACGCTGTGGGCCCATGAACCGTCCGGCATGACGCCCGACATCATGACTCTGGCCAAGCCGCTGGGCGGTGGCCTGCCGATCGGCGCGACGCTGGTCACGGAAGCCGTGGCCGCGGCCATGCGGCCCGGCGACCACGGCAGCACCTTCGCTGCCGGCCCGCTGGCCTGCGCCGTGGCTCACGCCCTGTTCGAGCGGGTGCGCCGGCCGGCTTTCCTGGCCCACGTGCGCGAGGTGGGCGGCTACCTGGGGACGCGGCTGCGGGCATTGTCCGCGGAATCGTCCGTCGTCACCGAGGTGCGCGGGCGCGGGTTGATCTGGGGCCTGGAGCTGACCGTGCCGGCGGGCGACATCGTCACGGCCGGCTTCGAGGCCGGGCTGCTCACCGTGCCGGCGGGCGAAAACGTACTGCGCCTGGTCCCACCGTTGGTGATCGAGAAAGAGCACGTGGACACGCTGGTGGAGCGGCTGGGGCCGATCCTGACGGAAATGGGGGAGGCATAATGGAACAGAATGAACAGTTGCAGGCCATCGTAGAGACCATTGTCCGTGTGGCGCAACCGGAACAGGTTATCCTTTTCGGTTCCGGAGGGAGATTGGATGATGACCCCGACGCACTAACTGTGCGAAGTTGCTGGGTGGTAGCAGGTTGGCATCCCCCTGAGGATTAAGGTAACGAGATGGTATCTTTTCAAAAAATGGGGGCAAACCATAGGGTGCAACAGAAATCAGCC
>CAZDTE010000271.1:0-1887 GCA_964508275.1 uncultured Ardenticatenales bacterium | reverse complement strand
CCAAACTGGAAGTTGATTTGGGCATTATCCGTACACGCGGCACGCTACGAGCGGGCGTCTTCTCAACGTCTGCGTTTTTGGCCGGAGGCCGGCGAGTCGCGGAGCGAGGGCGGTATGAAAACGTTCTGGCGGCGGTTGATGCGCGCGGGATTGCGCCACCTGTACAACAAGCTGGCCTGGGCTTACGGTGCGGTGAGCTGGTTGGTCTCCTGGGGCGAATGGAAGACCTGGCAACGGGCAGCCGAGCCGTGGATGCGAGAAGGACGCGGCCTGGAGATCGGCTGTGGGCGCGGCGATCTGCTGGTGCGCCAGGTCGCGCAGGGACAGGGGTTTTGCGGCCTGGACCTGTCCGCGCCGATGCTTCGACAGGCACAGCAGACGGCCCGCCGCCAGGGCATCACGATTCCGCTCTGCCGGGCGCGGGCGGAGCAGCTCCCGTTCGCATCTGGCAGCTTCGCCACGGCGGTCACGACGTTCCCCGCCGAGTTCGTGCGCCGGCCGGCCACCTGGCGCGAAATCTATCGCGTGCTCGGCCCAGGCGGCGCGTGGGTGTGGGTGGACGGTGGACGCCTGATCAGGCCGCGACTGTGGGCCCGCCTGTCGAATCTGGCGTTTCGGCTCACGACGGGTGAGCCGACCGGCTTCGACCCGCTGCTTCCCGCGCTGGAGCAGGCCGGCTTCTCGGTCCGCCAGACGGAAGCCGCGGCCAGCGCTCGCAGCCGGGTGGGGGTGTTGATCGCCGAGAAACGCGCTGGCGCGGCAGCCGGCTGATGGCGAATAGCGACACAGTCTCCAGCGGCAGCCGACGGCTAATCCTCGTGCTCAAGCAGTTGCTGTAGCAGGTCTACGCTCTGCTCCAGCTCGCGTTGCCGGCGCGAGATGGTGAACAGGTAGAAGAAGAGGGCCAGCCAGATCACCAGATAGGCACTGAACAAGTAAATCATTTCTACACGTCTCCCCAACTTGATTCACGGTCCACGAACGCTTGCTTCAGGCGCGCCACGCGGTCGGTGGTTTCTTCCAGGAGTACCCGGCGGGACAGCAACGCAAAATAGAGTAGCGTGAAGGTACTCACGCCCAGCAAGAGGGCCACGACCATCTGTGGCTCCATGTTGAACTGCCCCTGGGCGTCCGGTGAGGACGAACCGCCGATGAGTACCGGGTGGATTGTGCGCCACCAGCGGATGGCCATGAACACAATCGGTACGTCCAGGAATCCGATGATGCCGAGCACGGCCGAGAAGCGCGCCCGCTGTTCTTCGCCCTCGACGGCGCTACGGAGCATCATGTAGGCCATGTAGATCAGCCAGAGGATCAGCGTTGTGCTGAGCCGCGGGTCCCACGTCCACCAGGTGTTCCAGACCGGCCGGGCCCAGAGCGTGCCGGTGATGATGGCAATGGAGGCGAAGACGATGCCGATTTCTGCCGAGCTGACCGCGATGGCATCGTGGCGGCGCTGCTTCGTGCGCAGGTAGGCGATGCTGAAGACGCAGGTCACGAAGAACGACAGAAACGCAACCCACGCGGATGGCACGTGGAAATAGAAGATGCGCTGCACGTCGCCCATGACCGCCTCGGTCGGCGCGTAGAGAAACGCGCCGAACAGGGCGACGGCCATCAACGGCAAGACGATCCAGGCACAAACCGTGCCGATGCGGTCGAGTCGATGGTTCATTTGTTTTCCCCTCCTGACGGTATCATCTCAATAATCTGGGGCGTCTTGGTCCGGCCTTGCTTTTTTCTACCACGAATTACACGAATTTCACTAATTTTCTTTTCTTTTTCGTGTTAATTCGTGAAATTCGTGGCTGATTTCTGTTGCACCCTATGGTTTGCCCCCATTTTTTGAAAAGATACTCTTTTTCGTGTTAATTCGTGAAATTCGTG
>CAZDTE010000270.1:0-1985 GCA_964508275.1 uncultured Ardenticatenales bacterium | reverse complement strand
TGGTAGAAAAAAGCAAGGCCGGATCAAGACGCCCCAGATTATTGAGATGATACCTACAGCTCATGATAGGTGACAAGAAACGAAAATGACGGTGAAACCTCACGTGTTGGTGCTACAAGGCCCCGGCTCGAATTGCGACCGGGAGACGGCGGAAGCCTGGCGGCTGGCCGGAGCGGAACCGGAATTGGTCCACGTCAACCAACTGTTGCGCCAAGAACGGCGGCTGGACGATTACCAGATCCTGACCATCCCCGGCGGCTTCACCTACGGCGACGCACTCGGCGCCGGCAAGTTGCTCGCCGTGGACCTGGTCTACCGTCTGCGTGAACCGTTGTGGCGCTTTGTCGAATCGGGCAAACCGGTTCTCGGCGTGTGCAACGGCTTCCAGGTGCTGGTGAAGGCCAGCCTGCTCCCCCCGGCCACGTTGACGGCCAATAACTCTGGACGCTTCGAGTGCCGCTGGGTGCATTTGCGTGTGGACGGCAGCCGTTCGCTGTGGACGGCCGATCTGCCGGAGATGATCACCTTGCCGGTGGCCCACGGCGAGGGAAAGTTTGTGCCCGCCGCTACCGGCGACTTGCCCGGCTGGCGCGAGAACGGGCAGATTGCTTTCGCCTACTGCACCCCCGACGGCCGGCCGGCGATGGACTATCCCGCCAACCCGAACAGCTCGCTGGGCGCAGTCGCCGGCATTTGCAACGAAGCCGGCAATGTCCTTGGCCTGATGCCCCACCCGGAGCGATTCGTCTTGCCCTACCAACACCCGGCCTGGACGCGGTCGTTCGATGATGGTGAAGGGGTGGGGTTGAGGTTGTTTCGGAATGCGGTGAAGGGCACGTAGCGAATGGGCGAATCGGCGACACGTGAAGCGTGAAGACGTGAAACGTAGGAACGTGCAAACGCAATACGCAATACGAGACACGAGACGCGCAACGCGCAACGCGTAACACGCAGCACGAGACACGCAACATGAGACACGCAACATGAGACACGCAACACAGGAGATCAATGAATTCCTACACACATAACGATTTCCTCTCCCCCTTCACCTGGCGCTATGGATCGCCAGAGATGCGCCGGGTGTGGAGCGAGATCAACAAGCGGCGGCTCTGGCGGCGAGTCTGGGTGGCGCTGGCCACGGCGCAGCACCACGCGGGGCTGGTCTCCACGCAGGAACTGGCCGACTTGCAAGCACACCAGGAGGATGTGGATTTCGAGCGGGCGCAGGAGATCGAGACCGAAATTCACCACGACCTGATGGCCGAGCTGCGTACCTTTGCCGAGCAATGTCTCGTTGGTGGAGGCAAGCTGCACCTCGGCGCGACCAGTATGGACATCGAGGACAACGCTGACGCCCTGCGCCTGCGCGATTCGCTCGACCTGACCCTGGCAAGCCTGGATGCGCTGCTCGAAGTGCTGGCCGCGCAGATCGAGCGCTACGCCGCGACGCCCTGTCTGGCCTACACGCACATCCAGCCGGCAGAACCGACGACGCTCGGCTACCGTCTGGCCCTCTATGCGCAGGATTTGGCCGCCGACCGGCAGGCCGTCTCCCGTGCGCGGGATGACGTACGGGGCAAGGGACTGAAGGGCGCGGTCGGCACGGCGGCTTCGTACACAAAACTGCTCGAAGGAACCGGCATGACCGCCGCAGAGATGGAATCGAAAGTGATGGCTGACTTGGGGGTGGCGGCCTGGCCGGTGACCTCGCAAGTCTATCCCCGCCGGCAGGACTGGCAGGTGCTGACGGCGCTGGCCGGTGTGGCCGCGTCGCTGCACAAGCTGGCCTTCGACCTGCGGCTGCTGCAGTCGCCCCCCTTCGGCGAATGGAGCGAGCCGTTCGGTGCGAAGCAAGTCGGTTCGTCGGCCATGCCCTTCAAGCGCAACCCGATCACTGCCGAGAAGGTCTGCTCGCTGGCGCGACTGGTGCGCGATCTGCCGGCTGTCGCCTGGGACAACGCGGCCAACTCGCTGCTGGAGCGCAC
>CAZDTE010000269.1:0-2043 GCA_964508275.1 uncultured Ardenticatenales bacterium | reverse complement strand
GACACGGAGCTCAACCGCCTGCTCTACACCCGGCCCGAGCAAGAGCCCGGGCAGACCAAGCCCGTACCGGACTGGCGTGTCATCCACCAGGAGCTGGCCAGGAAGTATGTGACCCGCCAGCTGCTCTGGGAAGAGTACGTCGAGGAACACCCCGACGGCTACAGCTACTCGCGCTTCTGCGAGCTGTACCGCGAGTGGGCCAAGCAGCTCCACCCCACCATGCGGCTGGATCACAAGGCCGGTGAGCAGGCGTTCGTCGACTACTCCGGCGCGAAGATCCCGTACATCGATCCCGAGACAGGCGAACTACTGAAGGCACCCCTGTTCGTGGCGGTGCTCGGATTTAGCAGCTACACGTTCTGCGAGGCCCATGCGGCGCAGGATCTGGGCAACTGGATCGCTGGCCACGTGAATGCGTTCACCTACTGGGATGGCGTTCCCGAGATCGCGGTGCCGGACAACACCAAGACCGGGGTGACCAACCCCTGCCGCTACGAGCCGAACCTGAACCCCACCTATCACGAGATGGCGATGCACTACGGGGTCGCCATCATCCCCACGCGCGTCCGCCATCCTCGCGACAAGGCCAAGGTGGAAAGCGCCGTCCTGGCCGCGGAGCGGCGGGTCATGGCGCCGTTGCGTGACAAGCTGTTCGTCGGCTTGGGCGCACTGAACACCGCCATTCGGGAGCAGCGCGAAGCGCTCAATGACCGGGGGATGCGCCACCTGGGCAAGAGCCGCCGCGAGCTGTTCGAGGAGATCGACAAGCCGGCATTGAAGCCGCTGCCCTCCCGACCGTTCGAGACGGGTGTCTGGAAGACGGCGCGCGTGGCGATCGACTACCACGTGCAGTACGAGTGGCACTACTACAGCGTGCCGTACCAGCTCATCCACCAGGAGGTGGAGATCCGCGCCACCGTGCGCACGGTGGAGGTCTTCCACAACGGCCTGCGGATCTGCTCACACCGCAGATCCAGCCGTCGAGGGGGGCACACGACATGCACCGAGCATATGCCGAAGGCGCACCGCGAGTACGTGGAATGGACCCCGGAGCGCCTGGTGCGGTGGGCCGAGAAGACCGGCCCTCAGACCGCGAAACTGGTGAAGGCGGTCATGGAGGTGCGGGACCATCCCCAGCAGGGGTTCCGCAGCTGCCTGGGCATCATGCGTTTGGCGAAGGACTACCCGGTGGCCAGGATGGAGGCAGCGGCGCAGCGGGCGTTGCACTACGGCCTGCTGTCCTACAAGGGCCTAAAGCGGATCCTGGAGAGTGGCCTGGACGGTGTGTCGACAGAGGACGAACCGGACCTGCCGCCGGCGCCACCGCACGCCAACGTGCGTGGTGAAGAGTACTACCAGTAAGGAGATCGATCGTCGATGGCACAGGGCCTGCCAGGGGACTGGCTCACAGCGGATCGCGGCCGACTTGCCGGTAGCTCTGGCTGCCGGGTCGTGCGCGGCAGGATGCTTGACGTGCCTCCGCACGCTCGTCGCCACAGATGTCTCGACCCAAGCTCGCAGCGCATCGCATGGCCGGTCCAGAAGAAGGAACGCCCGCTGAGGCCACTGCTCCAGACGGCGATGGCACTGCCTTCCGCCCCTGAGCCAGGGCCGTGCAGGTGGGGCGATGTCACCCAGCTGGTGTTAGCCCACCAGGCGGCACCGCCCGCAGCAACACACCGGCAGGCGCTACGTGCTGCCATGTCGTCCGACCACGCGGTGAATGCCCCCGGAACGGGGCCCGACGGTGTGGGGGTGCTCGCTGGGTCAGGACCGCCACCCACACCACCCCACGCCAATATGGGTGGGCTCAACCACTACCAGTGAGGAGCTGGCAATGCTCATGCAACCAACCCTAGACAAGCTCTCAGACATGCGCCTGACCGGCCTGCGGCGCGCGGTCGAGGAGCAACTGGCCAACCCGCAGTACGCCGACCTGTCGTTCGAGGAGCGGTTCTCCCTGCTCATCGATCAGGAGTGGACGCGCCGTCAGGACAGCCGCCTGCAACGGCGCCTGAAGCAAGCGCGCTTCCGTCAGAGCGC
>CAZDTE010000268.1:0-2043 GCA_964508275.1 uncultured Ardenticatenales bacterium | reverse complement strand
TTACGCAGATGAACACAGATAAAGCCTTCTTTGATCTGTGCAAATCTGTGTCCCGTCAAACTTGTCGGTTTGAGGCACAGCTTCGCTAGACGGTTACCTGAATAGAAGAGGGAAACCATGCGCATCATCGTGACCGGATCGGAAGGGCAACTGGGACGCAGCCTGCAACAGGTCCTGCGCGGCAACGAGCTGCTCCGCGTAGACCTGCCGGACTACGACATCACCGAGCCGGCGATCATTGATCGCCTGGTCGCCTGGAAACCCGATTTCATCATCCATGCGGCTGCCATTACCGACGTGGACGGCTGCGAACTGAACCCTGATGCAGCCTACCTGGCAAACTCCGTGGGGACGCGCAATGTGGTGTTGGCGGCGCGGAAAGCCGAGGCCGACCTGCTGTACGTGAGTACAGACTACGTCTTTGACGGGCGCTCCAACGAACCGTACTGCGAGTTCGATAGGCCAAACCCCCTCAACATCTACGGCAGATCGAAGCTGACCGGCGAGCGCTTCGTTCGCCACCTCTACGATCGTTACTACATCGCGCGTACGTCCTGGGTGTACGGGCCAGGCGGCAACAACTTTGTGGAGAAGATCCTGAAACTGGTCGCGGAGCGACCGTCGATCTCCATGGTCACCAACGAGTACGGCTCCCCGACATACACCGTTCACCTGGCAGAAGCGATCGCCAAGTTGATCCGCACGGGCCTCTACGGAACCTACCATCTGACGAACAGGGGCCTCTGCTCCCGCTACGAATTCACGCTGCACATCTTGGGCCTGGCCGGTTATCGAGACTACCCGGTCGAGCCCACTCAATCTTACCCACGACCGGCCACGATACCGGCACGCGTGGAGATGCAAAACTTCTGTGCCGCGGCCATCGGCATCACGCTTCCCCCTTGGGACGAAGGCCTAGAAGCCTACTTCAAGGAACGCCACGGATAGGAGCAAACGTGGCCCCCCGCCGGCCCCTGATTTCGATCATCATCCCCAACTGGAATGGAGCCCATCACCTGCCCACCTGCCTGGATTCATTGCGGCAGCAAACCTATGTCCCCTTCGAGACCATCCTGGTCGACAACGGGTCGGCCGACGACTCCGTACCCCTGGTGCGCAACCGGTATCCGGACGTGCGCTTGCTGCTGCTGCCGGAGAACCGGGGGTTTGCCGGTGCGGTCAACGCCGGCATCACCCAGGCGGCGCGAGGCGAGATCATCGCCCTGTTGAATAACGACACGGAGGCCGACCCGGGCTGGCTGGCCGGATTGCAGGCTGCCCTTGACCGTCATCCCGGCGCCGGCATGGCTGCTTCGAAGATTCTCCTGTTCGATCTCCGCGACCACTTCCACTCGGCAGGGGACGGGTACGGTCGGGACGGGATTCCCATAAACCGTGGGGTGTGGCAGCAAGACGACGGCCAGTTCGACAAGGAGGAGCTGATCTTCGGCGGGTGCGGCGGTGCGGTGGTCTACCGGCGGTCCATGCTAGACGAGGTCGGCCTGCTGGACGAGAGCCTGGGCAGCTATTGCGAGGACGTGGACCTGAACTGGCGCGCGCAACTGGCCGGTTGGAAGTGTGTTTACGCGCCGAAAGCGGTCGTCTACCACAAGGTGAGCGCCACGGGCGGCGGTTCAATCGCCAGTTACTTCGTGGGTCGAAACACCCTGTGGGTGCTGGCCAGGGACTACCCCGCCGCACTATGGCGCCAGCACTGGCGTGCCATCGCTCGCGCTCAGTGGCGCATCGCGCAGGAGGCGATCCGGTCATGGCGTGGCCCGGCAGCCCGCGCACGGCTGCGCGGACAGATCGCCGGCCTGCTGAGTCTCCCTCTCATTTGGTGGCGAGTGCGTCCGGCCATTCAACGGACACGTCGCGTAGACGAGGAATACCTGCGCACGCTTCTGCAGAATTGACGGATCAGGCAAGACGGTGTATGATTGGTAACCGTTCAGCGTTTCCTGAATCTGTCACGGATTGCACGGATCAAGGCTTTTCCAGAGAAATAACCCTTCCAGAAAGGTATCACGAAGCCTGTTAGAA
>CAZDTE010000267.1:0-2064 GCA_964508275.1 uncultured Ardenticatenales bacterium | reverse complement strand
GGGAGTGAACGGCATCTGTTCCCCCCCGCTGGAGGGAGTGAACGGCATCTGTTCCCCCCCGCTGGGGGGATTGAGGGAGGGAGATATCGTGCTGGGCGAGGACCTGCCTGTTCAGGCAGGTGGTCTCCTGACCGAGCCCCGTCCTGTTCGCCTCGGTATCGAGATGCTTCTAGCAAGTACGCCCCGCGCAAAAAAACGACGGACACCCGCCGGCAGCAGGACTTGACCGGATCGGGCAATCGCAGTATAATGGATCGGTCGCCAGACGTAGCTAACCCAGACCAGATCATTGCCAACCACTGCCAGGGAGGAAATCAAATGGCGCAATACGCATTTTTCCGCGGAGGATTCGTGCCGGTTGAAGAGGCCAACGTCAGCATTCGCACGCATGCCCTCAACTACGGTACGGCCTGCTTTGCCGGAATCCGGGGTTACTGGAATGACGAGCATCAGCAGCTTTACCTGTTTCGGCTTACGGATCATTACCGACGATTCCTGCAATCGTGCCGCTTGCTGATGATTGACTTGCCCTACAGCGTTCAGGACTTGTGTGACATCACGGTGGAGTTGGCCCGGAGACAGGAATCAAGGGTGGATACTTACTTCCGGCCGCTCGGCTACAAGAGCAGCGAGGTCATCGGTGTGCGGCTGCATGACTTGGAAGGGGATTTTGCCATGTTTGCCGTGCCCTTTGGCCGGTACATCGATTCCGAAGAAGGGGCGCGTGCCACTGTGTCATCCTGGCGGCGGTTGGACGACAACACGATCCCGCCTCGCGGCAAGATCACTGGCGCATACGCCAGCTCCGCGATCGTAAAGACAGAGGCGATGCTGAACGGCTACGACGAGGCCATCCTTCTGAATCAGAACGGCCACATCTCGGAGGGGAGCGCAGAGAACATCTTCATCGTCCGCGATGGGAAACTGGTCACCCCGCCGATCACAGAGAACATCCTGGAAGGAATCACCCGCCGTACGATGATCGAATTGGCGGAGCGAGAGCTGGGTCTGCAAACGGTGGAGCGGGCCATTGACCGCACCGAACTGTACGTGTGCGAGGAGGCGTTCTTCTGCGGGACCGGGGTGCAGATGGCCTGCATCGTGGAGGTGGATCATCGGCCGGTTGGCGATGGCCAGCTGGGCCCGGTTTCGTCCGACCTGCGCCGCCTCTATTTCGACACCGTGCGCGGGAAGTTGAGCGCGTATCGTCATTGGTGTACACCGGTCTACGACGAATCCGGTTGAGCAACGTGCCCCAATCCGAAACGTCCGGCAAGGATGTCCCCACCGACAGCGCGATGTTGCCGCTGGAGCGGGATCGGCTGAGCCTGGCCATGTTGTTGCTGGCGATTGCGGGCAACGCGACGCTGTTTCTCTACGTTCGTCTGAGCTTCGCCGGGCTGCCGGCCGTGATTCCGCTGCACTTTGACCCTTCTGGGCATCCGGACCGGCTGGCAGCGAAGGGCGGAGTGTTTGCCTTGCCGACAATTGGCTTGCTCGTGGTCGGCACGAACCTGCTGCTAGGGCTGCTGCTTCGCCGGCGCTACGAACTGGCGGCCCGTTTCCTGTGGGTCGGGGCGGCCTTCGTGCAGGTGCTGCTCTTCATCGCCGCATACAACATCATGAAATAGGATCCCCCCTCCGTCGTGGTTGCGCGGAGGGGGGATAACAGGGGTATGGGAAGGGTCACACGGCGGAGAGCAAAACGCCCGACCGCCGCATGACCCGTCCCCCACCCCTTTCATTCGACAACGTCGTCACCAACCATGCCGAGATGTGTCCAGCATCCGGAGGGGTGTCTTGCGCAGCTAGTGCCCGAAGGCCCGTCCCATGATCGTGTTGCGTGGTCGCCAGGGGCCACCTGAGGCCGAGACTTCCTGCGCAATGATTTCGATTCCGCTATGCAGGCCCAGGGATCGTGTTGCAGGGCCTAGCAGCTTGTCGGAGAAAGAGTGACCGGACACAGATTTGCAGGATAAACACTGATACTACAATGATTTGGCCTGAAAATCGTATCATCTCAATAATCTGGGGCGTCTTGATCCGGCCTTGCTTTTTTCTGCC
>CAZDTE010000266.1:0-2079 GCA_964508275.1 uncultured Ardenticatenales bacterium | reverse complement strand
ATGAAGCCGTTGTCGAGAGCGACGAGGAGAACAACAGCGACATGGCGGCTGCGGGCGTGTTACCCGACCTTACGCTGGACGGGTCGTACCTCAAGATGGCCTACGATGACGAGCCGCCGGCGACGCCGGTGCCAGTCAACGTCACGCTGCGCAACGTCGGTGTGGCGGACGCGCAGAACGTGCGCGTGCGTATCGTGCAGGGTGACCCGTTCACCAACACCAGCCCCGCGCTGTACGAGACGGTGGTGCCATCGCTGGCGGCTGGCGGCGAGGTCTTCCTGCCGGCCAGCATCGCGGTGACCGGGTGGGGCGACGTGTACGCCATCGCCGACCCGGACTGGGAGACCGACGAGGTTTACAAAGGAGACAACCTGGCCCTGCTGGTGGACTTCCCGCCGCGCGTCTACCTGCCGGTGCTGCTGAAGTGAGACGGTTACTGCTCAGGCAGGCCCCCCTAACCCCCCAAATCTGGAGGGAAATTGCTCTGTTCCCCCCAGAACTGGGGGGCTGGGCGGGCTTCCGACCACTGCTGGGGCTATTCTCGCTGCCTGGCTGAGTTGTTACGTGAAATGTGAGGTGAGGAGGACGAATGAAGGTCTTCATTACGGCGGACATCGAGGGGATTACGGGAGCGACGCACTGGGATGAGACGGACAAGGAAAAAACGGAGATCTACAAAGAATTCCGGAAGCAGATGACGGCCGAGGTCGCCGCCGCATGCGAGGGAGCGCTGGCTGCCGGGGCCACCGAGGTCTGGGTCAAGGACGCCCACTGGACGGCCCGGAACATCATCCCGTCCAAGTTGCCGGAGCAGGTCCGGCTGGTGCGGGGCTGGAGCGGCCACCCGTTTTCGATGGTGCAGGAGCTGGACGAGACGTTCCACGCGGTGGCCATGATCGGTTACCACTCGCGGGGAGGCTCCGATACCAGCCCGCTGGCACACACCATGTCCGGCCGGCTCGCGCACATCCAGATCAACGACCGCTTCGTGTCGGAGTTTCTGCTGCACGCCTACGCGGCCGCAACGGTAGGCGTGCCGGTGGTGTTTGTCTCCGGGGATGAAGGTCTCTGCCGGGACGTGCAGGACTTGAACCCGAACATTGCGACCAATGCCGTCATGCGCGGCGTAGGTGACTCCACGGTCAGCATCCATCCGAACCGGGCGGTCAAGCGAACGCGGGAAGAGGTGGAGCGCGCGGTGAGCGGGGATGTGGCGAAGTGCGGGTTGATCCTGCCGGATCATTTCACCGTTGAGATCCACTACAAGCGACACGCCGAGGCATACAGGGGCTCGTTCTACCCCGGCGCCCAATTGTCGGAGCCGCACGCGATTCGGTACGAGACGGATGACTACGTCGACGTGATGCGCCTGTTGCTGTTCACTGTGTGAAGGAGGTGTTTTGGCGAGTGCGGACTGAGCACGAAATGTCCAGTGGGCGTATGCTCAACGGCTTCGGTTGTTCCTTGTAAAACAGTAGTGAGTGGGAGCACTCATCCATGCTTGGGGGTATGTTCGATGGCTTCTGTCTGCCAGCTCAGCAGGCGAGCGGCCTCTTCGGGCGAGTCGGCTTTGCCCTCGGCCACCATGTCTGCCAGCGCCTTGTGTCGCTCCTCGGTCAGCTTGCCCGTGGCAGGGCTCGCGCCCAACTTGGCGATCTCCCCACGGCTGTGGTTTGACAATCCGTGGGAATTACGGTATGATTACTACACTTCATGAAGTTTCCAGAGGGGAAAGACGTTCCCCCCTTTTTTTCACCTTTTGCTACAGAATACGTAGCGGTATGAAATCTATAGCGAACGAAAAAGAACAACGAAAAACAACGGGTCGCGAAAGCTGGTGCCCGGTGGCGATCACCGGACGCATCCTGGGGATGCGCTGGACGTTGCAGATCATCCACAACCTCCGCAAGCCGCGCCGTTTCTGCGAGCTGCAAAAGATGGTGGGGAACGTCAATCCGACGACATTGTCCCAGCGGCTCAAGTTTCTGGAATCGCAGGCGGTGCTGCGCCGCTTGCCGATCTCTGATGCACCGCTGCACGTGGAATACGAGCTGACCGAGAAGGGGCGAGAGTTGCTCC
>CAZDTE010000265.1:0-2088 GCA_964508275.1 uncultured Ardenticatenales bacterium | reverse complement strand
GAAGGCCTGCTTGCAGCAGGAAGGTCTCTTGACCGGGCCCTGTTCGTTTCGGTCAGGAGATCTCGGCGAGCACGTGGGGGTCGTCAACCGTTCGTCGTCCATCGCCTTGTCACACTCCGGCCAATGTCTCAGCGACTTACGAGTAACGGGAAGATATTCTGGGTGGTTGAGAACTGTGCACAGATGTACGGGGAGGAACACAACCATGTCCCGCCGAGATTCCAACTGGACGACCCGTGCCCCGCAGCGCCGTAGACTGACCGCCCTACTGTTCCTACCCCTGCTCGTGTTGGTAGCCGTGATTATTCCCCTGGCTGCCGGCGCGTTCAGCGACCAGCAGTCCCCACTTGTCAGCAGAGTCCAAACCCTGTGGCAGCGCCTCCACACAACCCAAGCCTCCCGCGCGGCCAGCGACGATGTGCAAACTGTCTGGCAGCGTGCCCGCGAGACCGGCACCTACCGCTACACCGCCGACGTCGTGCAAACCACCGTCCCTCTCGCCATCATCAGCAACGTGGGCCGCACCGGCAAAGAAGAACGCCTGCACTTGGAAGGTGAAACGAACCTGCCCGACCGGCAGATGCACCTGACCCTCTGGTCCAAGGGGGGCAGCGTGCTGGACGCCTCTAGCGGCCTGGAAATGAAAGTGGACGGCGACAAGGCCCTGATCCGCACAGGTGACGGCGAGTGGCGAGAGACTGACAACTTCGCCGGCATGTTCGCCCCTCAAGGTGACTTCATGGCCTTCCTGGCGGCGGCGAAGGACATTCGGGAAGTAGGGAGTAAGGAGTATGGAGTAGGGGGAGATGATCCCACTTCCTCCTCCCTACTCCCTACTTCCTACTCCCGTTACGCCTTCAACCTCGACGGTCCCGCCTACGCCCGCTACATGCGCGACCAACTCCAGCAGTACCTGGCCGAAAAGGGGGAACTGCCGTCCGGCGTTTCTTTGGACATGCCCAAAGCATACGAGGGCATGACCGGTACCGGCGAGTTGTGGGTGAACGCGGCCGGCCTGCCGGTGCACCAGATCCTCCACCTCCAGTTTCCCCCGCAAACGGACTACCGCCTGGAAGCGGATGTGACCGTTGACTTTTTCGACTTTGAGGGCCAGGCACCGCAACAGGCTGCGATTTCTGCCACGAATTACACGAATTTCACGAATAAGATTGCCTCTTTCGTGTCAATTCGTGGCCAAGAAGAACTTGGCGAGATGGCTGGAAAATCACTCCAGCGCATGTTAATCATCCTGGCCATCCTGGCGTTTGCTTTCCTCATCGTGGCCCGCCGGCGGTCGAGGCGAGTCTACGGCCTACTGACGGTGGCGATCATTGTCTCAATGGTTGTCACCCCCTTGCTGCGAACCCAGCGGGTGGTGGCCTTTTCAGATCGCCAAGCGGACCGGGCCCAGGAGCAGGAACAGCGCCAACGAGTGACCGAGTCGCAGCGTGAGCTGCAGCAAGAGTTGCAGCGTTCGGACTGGGACCCGCACGCGGACCCGTTGGCTTCGTCGAGCGTAGCGCTAGGCTGGAATCAGCGAATGGGCGAATCAGCGAATGGGCGAATCAGCGCATCACGCATCACGCATCACGCATCACGGACCACGCATCACGCTCGACGCTCTACGCTCGACACCCAGGACGACGACGGCGACGGCCTCACCAACTACCAGGAATCGCTGCTGGGGACCGATTCCAGCACCGAAGACCTCGACGGCGACGGCGTGCCGGATGGCCGGGATACAGACGGCGACCTCATAGACGACCTAGCAGAGGTGCAGGGGTTCACCTACGCCCGCAAGACCTGGTACCTCGACCCCAACGAAATGGACACCAACAACGACGGCATAGGCGACGGCATGGAATGCACGTATTACGGCGATACCGGGCGGCTCTCCTGCCCCGACACCGACCAGGACGGCACACCCGACGCCTTCGACCGTGACAACGACGGGGACGGCGTGCCCGATAACATCGATCTCTCGCCGGCGGCGAAGGACGACACCCCTCGCGACGTCCTCAACCTGGCCATCGACGGGCTGGAACCGGGCAAACCGACCTACGTGGAGTTCCAACTGCGCCCCACGAA
>CAZDTE010000264.1:0-2138 GCA_964508275.1 uncultured Ardenticatenales bacterium | reverse complement strand
GGAACAGCCCCTGGTCACAGGCTACGCATCACGAATCACTGGAGGGAGCGAATTATGGACGTACCGCGCAAGGCAGAAGACCTGGTCGAGGCCTACCGCCTGCTGGACCCCGATCGGCCCCTGGAGGCGGAGTGGCTGCAAGCGTTCTACGCCGAGCGTCCAGAGGAATCCAGCATCAACTTCTTGATGAAAGAGCTGCTTGCCGACGCCTCCACCAACGATAAGACGATCTTCACCGGTCATCGCGGCTCCGGCAAGACAACCGAGCTGGCCCGTCTGGAAGAAACCCTGCAACCCACGCACACGGTCGTGCGCTTCAATGCCGACAGCATGTTGAACCTGGGCGACGTAGACTACGCCGACGTGCTGGTCGTGCTCGGGTTGCAGGTGTTCCGCGCCGCCCGGCGCAGCGGGTTGGAACTTGACCGGCAAAAGGCCGACGCTCTGATATTCTGGTACGAGACTCACGTCTTGGAGGAGGACGAGAAGCGTCGCTTACGCAGCGAGGTGGGTGGTGAGATAAACGCCGCGGTGGCCAAGTTTAGCGTCAAGATGGCCACAGACGCTCCCCGGCGGAAAACCATCCGTTCCCAGGCCCAGGCCAATCTGGGTGATCTGCTGGAGCGGCTGAATCTGCTGCTCGTGGACCTTGCCAAGAAGTCCGGCCGCCGCACGATGGTGATCGTGGATGGGCTGGACAAAGTCTACGACCTGAAGCAGGTACGGGGCCTGTTCTACGAGGGAGCCAACGCCCTGCTGGAGCCGCGCTGCCGGGCGCTGTATACCGTGCCGTTGGCCTTGTACCACACCAATGAATTCCAACAGGTGCGTATGTCCTTTCCCCGCCATTTCTTGCTGTCCAACGTCAAAGTTGCCGAACGGGACGGCGCGCCCTGCCCTGAGGGGCGGGATGCGCTCAGCCACGTACTTGACTGCCGCGTAAACCGAGGACTGTTCTCCTCCGAGGCGACCGAACGGCTCGTGGACCTGTGCGGCGGGGTACTCAGGGAGTTGGTCAGCCTGGCGCGCGCCGCCGTGAATCGCGGGCGGCGTGTGCATGGAGAAGGCGGGCCGGTGACCGCGGACGACGTGGAGTACGCCGCCCGTCGGGTGCGCAATACCTACCGGGGTGTGCTGGAGGCGGATCAATACCGCGAGCTGTGGCGTATCTATCGAGGCGAGCCGTTCACCAACAGCCCGGTGGCACGGGAACTGCTGCACAACCTCAGCCTGTTGCAGTACGACGGCGGTGATGCCTGGTGGGGCATCAACCCGATTGTGCGACCCCTGCTGGAGGAACGGGCCGGTGAACTCGGCGCCCAGGGCTGAACCATCCGTCTGGCCGGTCGAGGACCTGGCCCTGGAGATGGCCCTCCTGAGCGACGCGCTGGAGATGTTGACCGCCGGCGCCTACCTCTTCGCCGTATGCGAGGAGGGCGGCCTGCGCGACCGTCTGCAGCGCGAACTACGTGAGCGGCTCGAAGGGATCCGGCCGGTCGTTGACCTGACGCTTGCGCCCGGCCAGCCCGACCTGGCCGGGAAACTGGCGGCACTCGACCTGCCGGCCGGCGATGGCCAGGACCGTTCCCCCGCCGTCTTCGTGCGCACCGAGGGCCTGGCCGAGCCGGGCGATCCAGAGGCCCAACGGGCGCTGCGCGTCCTCAACCTGCAACGCGAGCAGTTGCGCGCCCTGAACTTGCCGCTCGTGTTCTGGCTCAGCCAGAACACGCTGGGGCAGCTGGCCGTCCATGCTGCCGACGTCTTTGCGGCGCGCAGTGGGATCTTCTATTTCGAGTTCTTCAAGCGGGATCCGGGCACGCCGGAGCCCATGCGCTCCGCTGCCACGCTCGACCTGCTGCGCCGCTTCCACCGTACGCTGATCCCTCCCGACGAGCTGCGCCGGCGTGCGACGCTGTACGAGAAACGGCTGGCGCGGGAGCGGGCAGCCGAGAATCCCCACTGGGCGGGGATCGCTTTCCTTTGTCGTGACCTCTCCAACATGTACCACGAGCTGGACGAACATGCCGCGGCCCAACGGTTTCTGGATGAAGCGATTGAGGCATTTGAGCGGGCCGCCGGCGAGCGCCTGCGCCGGGAGCAGCCGGCCGAGTGGGCGTCCCTCCAGGTGTGGATGGCGA
>CAZDTE010000263.1:0-2181 GCA_964508275.1 uncultured Ardenticatenales bacterium | reverse complement strand
TTTTTTCGTGTAAATTCGTGTAATTCGTGGCAGATTCAGGGGGTACTGAACGGTCACCAATTCTCTTGGAGTTCCCTTACCACCTTGTTTGACAGCACACCCGATCTACAGGTGGAGCCGAGGGGACTTGAACCCCTGACCTCTTGAATGCCATTCAAGCGCTCTCCCAACTGAGCTACGGCCCCACGTATGCCATCCACTCTGCCAGCCCGATAACAGTGGCCAGACGGCAGCGGTTTTGTGGTTGAAAGTGCCACTCCCCCGCCGCGACTCCCAGGCGAGTTTGACCCTCAGAAGAGACCGATTCGTCCGTCCCTCGTGTCCCCCCGTAGCACCTCGCCAGGCTCACACCGTCCCTGGCTCGCTGGGGGGATGGTCTACTACTCCTGTTCCCAGTCTTTGTCATTATGGGGACACCCCGCCAGTGGTGACCCTGTCGCTGTGGCCCTTGTTGCTCGGAACCTGGTGGAGCTGAGGGGACTCGAACCCCTGACCTCTACAGTGCGATTGTAGCGCTCTCCCAGCTGAGCTACAGCCCCCCTAACAGGCCCTAGTATAGCCCAGAAAAAGGGTGTTGTCAAATCAGTTCGTGCCGAGGTAGTGTCAGCTGAGAAATTCGACTTCTGGCAGAAATCGAACTTCTGCCCCCCCCCACGGGCAAGCTAGTGTGACAGATTTGGGATGATGGTGTATAATTGGTACCTGACCAGAAAGCGCGTTTACTTGGAGGTGGTGGTGTCGACAGAGAATTTACATGTGGCCGTTCACTACGCTGAGTTGAGCCTCAAGGGGAAGAACCGGCCCTACTTCGAGCGGCAATTGGCCAGAAACATCCGGGCTGCGCTGTCCGATCTGGGCCCCGTTTTGACCAGGCGATTTTGGGGTAGGTTGCTGGTTTCCCTTCCCACAGCCACACCCTTTGACGCGGTTCGCCAGAAACTCCAGCCGGTGTTCGGGATCTCCTATTTCGCCCCAGTGCAGGTCGTGCCCCAAGAGATGCGGGCAATCGAGCAGGCGGTTCTGGATGGCGCAGAACGTGTACTCAGGCCGGCCCGGAGTTTCAGATTGGAGGTGAATCGGGGCGACAAGCGGTTCCCGCTCACCTCACCAGAAACTGCGCGCCGCTTGGGCCAGGCCGTCGTGGATGCACTCGGTGCACCGGTAGACCTGCGCAACCCCGAGGTCACGATCTATGTGAACATCCAGGCAGAACACGTCTACGTGTTCGCCGAAAAGATTCGTGGGCCCGGTGGGCTTCCCGTTGGCGTGACGGGCCGGGTGATTGTCCTGCTCTCCGGCGGAATCGATTCGCCTGTCGCCGCCCACCTGATGCTCAAGCGCGGCTGCAAGCTCGACTTCGTCCATTTTCACGCCTTTCGCTCCGGCGAGGAGGCGGCCCAATCCAAGGTCGTGGAGTTGGCTCGCCGGCTAGTCGTGCCGCAAGGCGTGGCTGCCGATCTGTTCCTTGTGCCGTACCACCCGTTCCAGATGCGTCTCCTGGCGAAGGAAAGCCGCTACGAGCTGGTGATCTTCCGCCGCTTCATGGCCCGCGTGGCCCAAGATTTGGCGCGCCAACGACGGGCCCAGGTCATCGTGACCGGCGACAACCTGGGCCAGGTTGCCTCCCAGACCATGGAGAATCTCGTGGCCGTTGAAGACGCGATGGAGATGCCGATCTTTCGCCCGTTGCTGTGCTTCGACAAACAAGAGATCATCGGCCTGGCGAAGCAGTTGGGCACGTTCGATCTGTCGGTGCAGCCCTACAAAGATTGCTGTTCCATCGTTGACCGACATCCGGCCACGCGTGCGCGGGTCGAGCGGGTGCAGGGAATCGAAGAGGGTTTGGATTTGCCCAAACTAATCGCCGATTCGTTGGCGGAGACCAAAACTGTGCGCGTCGGCCCCTAGCCGGCGCGTCGGCCCCTAGCCGGCGCAGAGAATGAAGGATGGAGGACCGAGAATGGAGATCGAAGGCTGGAGGCTCGGGCGGGGGGCAAGAAATCGGGAATCCGAAAACGCGAATTCAGGACCGGAACATGTAGCGGTTAGGCTTTTCGTAACCGTTCAGCACATTCTGTATCTGCCACGGATTGCACGGATTTACACAGAAAAAGCAAAAAAATCCGTGAAAATTCGTGTAATCCGTGGCAGAAAAGAGCTTGAGGCAGGTGTCTCCAGGGT
>CAZDTE010000262.1:0-2233 GCA_964508275.1 uncultured Ardenticatenales bacterium | reverse complement strand
AATCCAAAATCGGCACTGTTGCTCCTGGCCTACGGCGGACCGGAGGGGCTGGACGACATCGAGCCGTACCTGCGGAACATTCGCGGCGGGCAAGCCGTTTCACCTGCGCTGGTTGCCGAGTACAAACGACGCTATGCGCTCATTGGTGGCCGCTCGCCGTTGCCGGAGATCACGCGGCGACAGGCGACGGCGCTGCGCCGCGTGCTGGAATCGCGCACCGGTTTCGCCGGTCCGGTAGCCGTGGGCATGCGTCACTGGCAGCCGGCGATCTCCGAGGCGGTGCAGCAACTGGCCGGGCAAGGGGTCACGCGGGTGGTAGCGCTGTGCATGGCGCCGCACTTCTCCGCCATGAGCGTGGGTGCGTATCGCCGGACGCTGGCCGAGGCGGTCGCCGGCCTGGACCGGCCGCTGGCGTACGACCTCATCGAGAGCTGGCACGATCGTCCGCGCTTCATCGCCGCATTAGCGAAGGCTGCCCAAGAATCGCTGGACCGGTTTTCGCCGGTGGAAAGCCCACATGTGCTCTTCACCGCGCACAGCCTGCCGGCACGAATCGTAGCCGAGGGCGACCCGTATGCCGATCAGGTTCGGGAGACAGCAGCGCTAGTCGCGACGGCGTTGGAACTGCCGGCGGGTCGCTGGGAAGTTTGTTTCCAGAGCGCGGCACAGCGAGGTGGACCGTGGCTCGGGCCGCAGGTCGAGGAGCGCGTCGTGGCGTTGGCGGAGGCAGGGGAACGCGCGATGCTGGTAGCGCCGGTCGGCTTCGTGGCCGAGCACATCGAAGTGCTGTACGACATCGACATCCGCTGCCGGCAGTTGCTCGCGCCCTACAGCGTACACCTGGAGCGTGCTCCGATGATGAATGATCGGAAAGATTTTGTTGTGGCGTTAGTAGAGGTATTGAATGAGCGAATGGGCGAATGAGCGAATGGGCGAATGAGGAGGGGAAGTATTGTGAAGTATAAGGAGTGGGAGCAGCGGGTTCATGAGCGCGTCAAAAGTGAACCCGTGTGGGGATTCTACGGGTACCGCAAGGCTCTCTTCTTATATGAACTGACATGGCAGGACTGCGGCCGCCTGTTGAACGACCGGCGGGGTAAAGCTATCGTCGATCAGCTAATTCGTAGCGCGGGGTCTATCACGGCGAACATTGAAGAAGGCCATGGCCGCGGCTTCGGAAAGCAGCGGAACTGGTTTCTGACAGTTTCTATCGGGTCAGCACGTGAGAGCAAAGGGTGGTACTGGCGAGCAAGGCGGCTCCTCCCGTCGGAGGTATTGGACCATCGTCTGGCTCTGCTCGATGAAGTAATCGCCTTGATTGTAACTGAGCTTTCTCGACAAAAAAACCGCAATCGCTGATTCGCCCATTCGCTGATTCGCCTATTCGTTCCGGAGACAAGCACCATGACCAAACATATCGTGATCGCCGGCGGGGGAATTGCCGGGCTTTCGACAGCATACGCATTGCAGAAGCAGGCCGAGGCGGCGAGGGTTCCGCTGCACCTGACGCTGGTGGAGGCGGACAACCGGTTGGGGGGCAAAATCGCCACCCGCCGGCGGGATGGATTCGTCATCGAGGGCGGCCCGGACTCGTTCATTACGCAGAAGCCGGAAGCGGTGGCCTTATGCCGCGAGCTGGGCCTCGGCGACCAACTCATCGGCACGAACGAAGCCGCGCGCCGTGTGCTGATCGTGCAACGCCGGCGGCTGCTGGAGATGCCGGAGGGAGTCCGCCTGGTCGTGCCCACGCGTTTCTGGCCTTTCGTCGCCTCGCCGCTCATCTCCTGGCCGGGCAAGATGCGCATGGGCCTGGATCTCTTCATCCCGCCGCGTCGCGATGATGGCGATGAAAGCCTGGCCGACTTCCTGCGCCGGCGGTTGGGGCAAGAGGCTCTGGAGAAGCTGGGCGAGCCGATGATGGCCGGCATTCACGTCGCCGACGCCGAGCGGCTGAGCTTGCTGGGCACCTTCCCGCGCTTCCGGCAGATTGAGCAAAAGCACGGCAGCTTGGTACGCGGGATGCTGGCTGCACAGCGCAACGCCCCCCCGCTCAAGAACGGCAAACGCCCCTCCATTTTTATGACTCTGCGCGACGGCCTGGACGGGCTAGTCACGGCGCTGGAGGGCGCGTTCCGCGGCGAGGTGCTGCTCGGCATTCGACTGACGCAGTTGCACCACCACCCGGAGAGTTCGTCCCCCTACGAGTTGCGTTGCGCCGATGGCCGGGTATTGC
>CAZDTE010000261.1:0-2276 GCA_964508275.1 uncultured Ardenticatenales bacterium | reverse complement strand
GCCAGTTGCTTCCCCCCCAGCGGGGGGGATTGAGGGGGGGAGATCTCTCGCCGGGCGAAGGCCTGCTTGCAGCAGGAAGGCCTGCTTGCAGCAGGAAGCGTAGTGCGCGCCACGCACCCCAACGGAGGCTGTGTTCTGAAGTGAGCAAACGTGCCAAGGCCATCCGGCATGTCGGACCGCGCGAGGGTTATGATCGTTGGGCCGACACCTACGACGAGACGCCGAATCCGGTCATCCGCATGGATGACCGGCACACCTGGCGCATCCTTGCGCCCAGGCCGGCCGAGCGCATCCTGGACGCCGGCTGCGGAACCGGGCGACATTTCGGAGCGTTGCTCGCTGCCGGGAGTCGACCGGTCGGCGTGGACTTCGCGTCGGGCATGCTGCGCATCGCCCGCCGGCGGTTCCCACAGGTTCCCCTCGCCGTTGCCGACCTCCAACGTCCGCTGCCGGTGAAGGACCGTTGCACCGATGCCGTGCTCTGTTCCCTGGTGGGCGAGCACCTGGGTGATCTACAAACCGCCTTTCAGGGGATGTACGATGTTCTGCGGCCAGGTGGCCGGCTGGTGTTCTCGGTCTACCACCCGGAAATGGCTGCCGCCGGCATCGAAGCGAATTTCCAGGAACATGGCGTGGAGTTTCGCCTTGGTGCTTACCGGCATACCGTGAGGGACTACAGTGACGCGCTCGAGGCTGTGGGATTCGTCGGCATCCGGGCCCACGAGTTCTTGGGGGATGAGGAGCTTGCGGCAACGCTGCCAAAAGCCAGGAAATACTTGGGGTTTCCCATGTTGCTCGTCCTGGAAGTTACCAAACCAGGCAACATGAACGGAGGAATAAAGGCGCGGGTCAGCAGATAGGCACTCCACGGTCTTCCGTCCGCACACCTGCCGATCCGACTATTGAACGCCGCCCGTTTCGCGGCGGCAGAGCCCCCGTGCGCCCCGATCTTCCGGGCCCGTTTCT
Organism: uncultured Ardenticatenales bacterium; assembly: GCA_964508275.1. Classification (GTDB taxonomy): domain Bacteria; phylum Chloroflexota; class Anaerolineae; order Ardenticatenales; family JAADHH01; genus CAZDTE01. The sequence continues at coordinate 1,310 of CAZDTE010000261.1, read as the reverse complement.
GGGACGCTCCAGTTCTCGGCCGGTCGCGAACCGGTACCCAACCCCACGCACCGTCTGGATGTACTTTGGCCTCTTGGGGTTCTCCTCGATCTTCTCACGCAGCCAATGGATGTGTACGTCAACTGTGCGCGTGTTGCCTATCCACCCTTCCTCCCAAGCAGCCGCCAGTAAATCATCCCTCGGAACCACGCGACCGGCCTGTCTCATGAGTACCTTCAGCAGGGCATACTCGCGACGACTGAGTGGGACGGACTGCCCCCGGCATATAGCCTGGCGCGTGCTGGGGTCTATGGCGATGTCGCCGACCTGCACAGCACCTGTCACCAAACCCTGGTGATAACCCACCCTGCGGAACAAGGCCCGCGCTCTGGCCAGCAACTCCCGAAAGCTGAACGGTTTGGTCAAGTAGTCATCGGCACCGATCTCCAGACTCAACACGCGGTCCATCTCACCCAAGCGCCGGCTCAAGATGATGATCGGAACGTTGCCGGTCGAACGCAAGCGGCGGCAGACTTCCCAGCCGCCCAGTCCGGGCAAATCTAGCTCAAGAATCACGAGATCGGGCGGAGTCGTCTGCATCTGCTCTAGTGCCGAGGCCCCATCCGCCGCCACAGTCACCGCAAACCCCTCCCTCATCAATCCATTCCGCAGTGTGCCCACCACCTTTTTCTCCGTATCGAGCACGTATATCCGCTTCTTGCCCATCATCGTTTATCTCCCCATTCTCTCGTGATCCTCATTACACTCTCGTCGAGATTCTTGAACCCCGCGCCACGATTTGAGGACCGGCCGGGATGTAGCAGCAGACTGGGGTGGAGGGAGCCATCCTCACAGCGAGTCCATACTCGCGTCACAATCGCTCTACGATCCCGGCGGTCCTGGCTATCCAGCGGTGCCAGTGACGCCACGATGGCGCGCCAAGTGGCGCTGTGTCTCCGGCCCGCCGGAGCAAGCCCTTTTCCTGGCTTTCACGCGCCGGCCGCGCTCTCACTGCGCCCGGCCTTACGGTGACTTGATAGACAGACCGTTGTTCGACCGCCCATGAACTACTCGCCCGCGCATCGCCGGGCGACTGCGTCGGTTCTGGAGCCTGCGTCGGCTCCGGGCCCTGGGTTGGCTCCGGGTCCTGCGTCGGTTCTGGGGCCTGCGTCGGCTCCGGAGCCTGGGTTGGCTCCAGGTCCTGCGTCGGTTCTGGGGCCTGCGTCGGTTCTGGAGCCTGCGTCGGCTCCGGGACCTGGGTTGGTTCCGGGTCCTGCGTCGGCTCTGGGCGATGCGTCGGTTCCGGCGACTCCGTCGGCTCTGGGCGATGC
>CAZDTE010000260.1:0-2286 GCA_964508275.1 uncultured Ardenticatenales bacterium | reverse complement strand
GGTAATACGGTTTCCTGGTCGCGGCTGAGGGCGACGATCAAGAGATCGAGGCCGATAATCGGATCAATCCGTCCGGTCTTGATAGCTAGGTCAACTCGGAACAACTGCGGGAAACACCGCCTGAGTTGGGCAGTTGTAAAGTTCTGAACCTGCCCGGTCCCTTTCTGGACAACGTAGGGATGCTGGCCGATACGCGTGGCGATCTCTTTCTGAGCCAGGCGCTGCTCAAGCAACGTCTTGATCTGCAACAGGATTCGCACCTGCCGGGTGATCATCGCCAGAAGGTAAGTGGGCGCGCTCCCTTCGTCCAGCAGGCGGTGAAGTAGCCGCAGCGCCAGGTCTTCTTTTCGGCGGCCAACAGCATCCACGAGATCGAAGATGCTCGTTTCGCGCGCATCGCTTACCAGCTTGCGCACATCCTCAACGATGATCGTGCGCTCGCCACCGGCATAGAGTACCAGCTTCGCAATCTCCTGATCAACGTGGCGCAGATCGTTACCTGCGAACGCCGCGAGTTCGGTTGCGGCTGCCCGGTCAATCTCCCCACCGACCTGGCGCACGCGCTGCACGATCCATTGCGTCAGGGCGGCTCCTGTGGGCTGGTCGAACGACTTGATGTTGTTCGGATGGGTCGACCGGGCGAGCTTCAGGATCGGGCTCTTGGTCAAGGGATCCTTCTTGCCGAGTTTTCCCGGTTCCAGGAACACGAGCCGGGCCGTTGGAGGGAGCCCGCCCTCCAGGTAGGCGAGCAGCGCTTGCTCGAACTCCTTCAGGTGCCCGGTCGGATGTTGCCCTGTGCCCTTTTTCCGGGAGCGCAGACGCGTCAGTAAGCCATCAACGATGACCAGCCGCCGGTCAGAGGCAAAAGGCATGGCGTTGCAGGCATCGGTTAGGTCGCGCAGGGTGGCGGTGCGGCCATTGAGCGTGATCGTGTTCAGGTCGGCCATTGCTGGATCGCCCATCCGGGCCTTCAGGCTGCGCACGAACTCGGCGCGCCGGAACTCGTCATCGCCGTGGAAGATGTAGAACATCCCGCTCAACCGACCTCCACGAAATGGGTGATGGTGTTGGCCCGCACTTGCCGCGTGATCTTTCCGATGTTCAGGGCGCTCAGGTCGGGTGAGGTGGTGACGTACTTCTGGACGCGTATGCCCAGCGGTTGCGCGGCCACCGCAGCGACTGTGGCGGCCAGCACAACGCGGGGCAATTTGGCGAGAGCCGAGCGAGAACGTCCCGTGCTGGCTACCAACGACGAAAGGCCGGCAACGATGCCCACCACAGCCAGATTCGTGCCACAGCGCGGATGGACCGCCAGTGTTGCCTGTCCACGGCGCAGCCGCGAAAGCGCTTCCGCGGCTGCTTTGGCAACGCGCTCTGACTCCACTTTTCCGTAGAGATAGAAGCCAGAAGGCGTGCTCCTTCCGACCAAGCGAATGTATGGCTCTTGGGCGGAAAGCAGGTGGATCGTGGCATGCTCCAGACCATGAATGCGACGTACGCGGCCGATCGGTCCCCATTCCAAAATACGGCGAGCAAACATGGTTGCGTCTATCCTTTCAGTATCGTGTCATGGCCAGGGACCTTCTCCCAATCCTCCAGAAAGCGAGCCAGCCCGATATCCGTCAGCGGGTGCTTGATCATCGATTTGAGCACTTTGTAGGGCACGGTGGCGATGTGGGAGCCGGCGAGTGCCGCCTCCACCACATGGCGGGGATGGCGAACGCTGGCGGTGATGACTTCCGATTCCAGGCCAAAGATGTCGAGGATCGCCGTCAGTTCGCGGATCAGCTCCATGCCCTCGTGACCGGCGTCGTCCAGGCGACCGATAAAGGGGCTGACGAAATCGGCGCCGGCGCGCGCGGCCAGCAGGCCCTGGTTTGCAGAGAAGACGAGCGTCATGTTCACGCGGACATTGGGATCAGCGCGCAGAGCGTGGGTAGCCTTCAACCCTTCGGGAAGGCAGGGGATCTTGGCAACCACGTTCGGATGCCAACTGCAAACGAGCCGCGCCTCGCGAACGATTTCATCGGCGGTGAGGCTGACCGTCTCCGCACTGACCGGCCCATCAACCAACTCGCAGATCTCTATGATGTTGTCCTTGAAGCTGCCGCCGGCCTTGGCGGCCAGGGACGGGTTCGTCGTCACGCCATCGAGGATGCCCCAACCGGCGGCTTCCCGTATCTCTTCTACAACCGCGGTATCCAAGAAAATCTTCATGTTCTTTCCTCCTCGCGTATCATCTCAATAATCTGGGGCGTCTTGATCCGGCCTTGCTTTTTTCTGCCA
>CAZDTE010000259.1:0-2298 GCA_964508275.1 uncultured Ardenticatenales bacterium | reverse complement strand
CGAGCCTGTCAGCAGCCTGGAAAGGCTACTCCACGTGTGGCTTTTGCTCCAATACCTATTTTACTGGAGTCTGGCGAAAGTCATTTTGACCGTATAACAGTGGCATCATCAGCCACGGATGGCACGGATTTCCACAGATTTCCAGGTTTTTTCCGTGAAAATCTGTGTAATCCGTGGCAAAAACAGAAAAACGCCAGAGTCCAGTATTTTATAGACAAGGAAATCTCATGAACCCAACACACGTTCCGGACAGGCGAGGCCGTTTTGGGCCATACGGCGGAATCTTCGTGCCGGAAACATTGATGCCCGCTGTGGAGGAATTGGCCACAGCGTACGATGAGGCTCGCGCGGATGTCGACTTCCTGGCCGAATTCAAGCACCTGCTGCGCACTTTTGCCGGCCGGCCCACACCGCTTACGTTCGCCCGCCGCCTGACCGAAGACCTGGGCGGTGCGAAGATCTATCTCAAACGTGAAGACCTGGCCCACACCGGCGCCCACAAGATCAACAATGCGCTCGGCCAGGCCCTGCTCGCCCGGCGCATGGGTAAAAGCCGTATCGTTGCCGAGACCGGCGCAGGGCAGCACGGCGTGGCCTCGGCCACGGTTGCCGCGCTGTTGGGGCTGGAGTGCGTCGTTTACATGGGTACGGAGGACATGCGCCGGCAGCGGATCAATGTCTTTCGCATGCGTCTGCTCGGCACAGAGGTTCGTCCCGTGGACGCTGGCAGCCGCACGCTGAAAGACGCCATCAACGAGGCTATCCGTGACTGGGTGACGAACGTGCGCGACACGCACTACTTGCTCGGTTCCGCGTTGGGGCCGCATCCCTACCCGCTCATGGTGCGCGACTTCCAGTCGGTGATCGGCACGGAGGCGCGCGCGCAAATCCTGCAGGCCGAGGAGCAATTGCCCGATCTGTGCATTGCTTGTGTAGGCGGCGGAAGCAACGCCATCGGCCTGTTCCACGCCTTCCGCAACGATCCGGTGGAACTGGTTGGGGTAGAAGCAGGCGGTACGGGAATCGAAATGGGCCACCATGCAGCCCGCTTCGCCGATCCGAAGCGGGGCCGGCTCGGCGTGCTGCACGGCACACAGACGTACGTGTTGCAGACGCACGATGGCCAGATCGCCCTGACGCACAGCGTGTCGGCCGGCCTGGACTACGCCGCTGTCGGGCCGGAACATGCCTACCTGCGGGAGATCGGGCGCGCCGGCTACACTTACGTCACCGACGATGAGGCCCTCGACGCCTTCCAGAGGCTATCCCGGTTGGAGGGGATCATGCCGGCACTGGAATCGGCACACGCCGTCGCCGAAGTGATCAAGCGCGCTCCGGACATGCCGCCGGAGCGTGTGATCATCGTCAACATCTCCGGTCGGGGAGACAAGGACATCTTCACCGTCGCCGAAGCGCTGGACGTTGAGCTGGGAGGGGAAGAATGAGCCGTGTCGCAAAGATGTTCAAGACCCTGCGGGCAGACAGCCATGCCGCGCTGATGCCCTACCTGACAGTAGGGTATCCAACCAAGGAGCAGACCGCCGATCTGGCCCAGGCGGCCGTTGAAGCCGGCGCCGACATGCTGGAACTGGGCATTCCCTTCTCCGACCCGCTGGCCGACGGCGCTACGATCCAGCACACGACGCAGATCGCGCTGGAACAGAGCACAACGGTCGGCACCTGCCTGGGCACGGTGGCCGAGCTGCGCACACGTGGGATCGACGTGCCCCTGTTGCTTATGGGCTACTACAACCCGATCTTCCAGTGGGGCCTGGAGACGTTCTGTGCCGCCTGCGCGAAGGTCGGAGCGGATGGCCTAATCGTGCCAGACCTGCCGCCAGAAGAAGCAGACGACTTGCAGGCCGCCTGCCGCGCGCACGGCCTGGACCTGATCATGTTCCTGGCACCGACGAGCACGGACGAGCGCATTCGGCAGGTCGCCAGGCGGGCCAGCGGGTTCCTCTACCTGGTTTCGCTGACCGGCGTGACCGGTGCGCGCGACACGCTGCCGGTGGAGTTGGAGCAGTTTGTGGCTCGCGTGCGTGCGGCGACCGATCTGCCCCTGGCCGTCGGTTTCGGGGTGGGCAGCCCGCAGCAGGCGGCGCGGGTGGCCCGCATCGCCGACGGCGTGATCGTCGGCAGTGCCCTCCTCCGTGCCATTGGCGACAGCGACGACCCGGTCGAAGCAACGCACCGGTTCGTGCAGGCGCTGCGGGGCGGAATGAAGGCTGTGGAGATGTAGGCTATGCGTATACCACCGGCAATCGCGGAGATCGCTCCGGACGGTCAGTTGACGCC
>CAZDTE010000258.1:0-2359 GCA_964508275.1 uncultured Ardenticatenales bacterium | reverse complement strand
CCGGTTCTCGATGGCCAAGCGTCGCTTTTCCAGGACATCCCGCACCGTCGCCAACATCCGGTCTATGTTCAACGGCTTGAGGATGTACGACGATGCCCCCTCGTTCAGGGCGCGGATGACGATGTCCAGCGAAGTGTGGGCGGCGGCGATGATGATTACGGCCAGGTCAGGGTGTACCTCGCTCAACGACGACAACAGTTCTATGCCGTCCATGTCAGGCAGCTTGGCATCGAGCAGAGCCAGAGCGAAGGGCTGCTCCTGCGCCTTCTCTATGGCCTCTTGTCCCGTGCCAGCCAGTTCCGCCTCGTAGCCACGGACTTCGAAGACGCGTCCCAGGGTAGCGCGCGTACTATAGTCGTCGTCAACGATCAAGATTCGCAGTTTGTCGCTCATTGCTCGTGTGTCTCCTGTAGAAACTGCTCGTGCGGGTTCCGCCCAGCGGCACAGGTTTGTGCTAACCTCTGGTTGAAAGAGCTCCTCACGTTGAGCGGACTTGGTCATTGTTACGCTCACACGGCTCTGCGGGTGCGTGGGGGTGATGAAGTGAAGTGCGACGATGAAAGGTCGATGTCGTCGCAGACCCACCACGCATTGAAGGGTACGAACCGTTCGGCGTCGGCCTGCCCACGGCTAACAGCTCCACGGTTTGCAGCCTCATTTTATCATCAACACGGCCGCCTGTCAAACGAGAATCCGAGGCTGAAGATTCAAGCCGGCTGAAGTCCAACTGCACTGGCCCCGTCGGCAAGACCGCCTGGCTCCCCAGCCCGTGTGGCCTCGGTCAGGAAACCTTCGGCGAAGGAGGAGAAGTTCGACCCCTGGCAGAAGTCGAACTTCTTGCCCAAACCCAAGACTTTGACGGACACCCCCGCCACAGTTCTGTGGAAAACACAGGCCCAGCTTGCAGATTGCGTTCCCTGCCGCGTCATGTTATAATTGTGGGCAATGACGATTGCCGCGAAAGTGCAACCTGGCGGCCGGCAGCGGCCGCAACCACGTGTATCAATGGAGGAAAGTATCTGTGACAGCAAGCGCTGCCGGTAGTGAGCTAATTCAAATCTATAGCGTCGCCGGTTTGCTTACCGCCGAAGTTCTGAAAGGAAGGTTGGAGTCCGTTGGCATCCCGGTGCTGCTGCGCTACGAGAGCCTGGGCCCGGTCATGGGGATCACCATAGACGGCTTGGGTGAGGTGCGCATATTGGTTCCCGCGGACTATGCCGAGGATGCCCGCCAGTTGATTGGAGATATGGAAGAGGACGCATCCGATGACGAGAGCTGGATCGAGGTGTGAGGGTCATTGCCAGGCATGACGCGCCAAGCTGCCGTGGCCGAACTCCGACCCGTCGAAAAGGCGTCCCTGGATGACCTGGACCCATCTCTGCTGGAGGATTACCGTGACCGCGTAGGCGAGCGTCGCCCCGGCAGCGGCCTGGAATCGCTCCCCACGGAAACACTGCTCCTACGGATAGGTGCCGCCGCCAAGAAAGGGCGGCACGTGCGCCCCACCCTGACCGGCGTGCTGTTCTTCGCTCCAGAACCGCAGCGGTTCTTTCCGTCCCTCACGATCACCTTTCTACACTTTCCAGGGGATACGATCTCTCGCGCGGACGATCAATCCGCACTGTACCTGGACAACCGCGAACTGACCGGGCCGATTCCGGCGATGATCGAAGCGGCGCGGGGGGCGGTCTATCAGGCAATGAGGAAGGAAGGCGTTGTCGAGGGGTTCGTTCGCCGCGAGGTTACGGAGTATCCGGAGTCTGCGACCCGCGAGGCGATCGTCAATGCCGTAGCTCACCGCGACTATCGGCGCACAGGCAGCTTCATACAGATCAGGCTGTTCTCCGACCGCCTGGAAGTCCAAAATCCAGGCGGCCTGGCCGGCGGGGTGACGGTTGACAACATCGTCTACGAGCAGTACACTCGCAACCCCCACATCGTCCGCCTGCTGGAGGACTTCGGCTATGTGGAGCGACGCGGGCTGGGGGTGGATGAGATGATCGCCTCTATGGAGCGGGCCGGCTTGACGCCACCACGCTTCGACGACCGCCGGTCATCTTTTTGGGTCACACTCAACAACCGACGGGCCGGGTTGGACCCGGTGGCTCTGGGGCTCAACGAGCGCCAGAGCCGCGCTCTGGCTCACCTGCGCGAACACGGTCGCATCAGTAATCGGGAGTACCAGCAGATCTGTCAGGTCGCCGAACGTACCGCTCTGTATGACCTGCAGGACCTGGTAGCGAAGAGCCTGATACTGCCGATGAGCAGTGGCCGCGGCCGATACTACATCCTGAAAGACTGACGCACGCTCTGTTGCGGGTTTTGCGGGTTTTCTTGCGGGTTTTTTGCTCGTTTTCCG
>CAZDTE010000257.1:0-2400 GCA_964508275.1 uncultured Ardenticatenales bacterium | reverse complement strand
TTTTCCAGAGAAATAAACCTGTCAGAAAGGTATCACGAAGACTGTTAGAATTCGCGAAATGTCTTCAAACGAGGTGGAAAAGCCCAAGGAACTCCCTTGCAGATTGCTTTTTCGATCTATTGTGGGCCGCATCGAGAATCTATTTGGGAGAACTATTCTCTTGGAGTTCCCTTAGGGGGGCGCGACGTTCTGCTCCCCCCGAATTATTGAGATGATACTGTAAATTCGTGTAATTCGGTGCAGATTCAGGGGGTGCTGAACGGTTACCCCCGCGCTTTCATAGTCACCGACCGGTGATCACGGATTGCCGGTCACTACCCAGGGAGCGAGTATGAGCCTGGCGACATCGTTCGGTGTGGTCTGGGGAACCGGTGTACTCGCTGCCATCATCTTGACTCCCATGACCCGGCGGCTGGCCACGCGGTGGGGCATCATGGATTTGCCGGGCGAACCTCGGCGCGTTCACCGCCACCCGGTACCACGCCTGGGCGGACTGGCCCTCTACGCCTCATTCCTCCTCGCCGTAGCCGTCAGTCTGTTCCTCCCCATCGCCCGCCAGGACCCCAACGAGTCGACGCGCCTCACCGGCTTGATCATCGGCTCCACACTGGCCGTTCTCATCGGGCTCTGGGATGACCGGCGACCTCTCGGTCCCTGGCCGCAGCTTGGGGCCCAAGTGGGCGTAGCCCTGGTTGGCATCTATTTCTTGCTGTTTATCGAGGTCACTACAAACCCGTTCACCGGCAAGCAGGTGTGGTTCCCTTGGCCGGTCACGCTGGCAGTTACTCTGTTTTGGGTGTTGGGCATGATGAACACCGTGAACTGGCTCGATGGACTGGACGGCCTGGCCGATGGAGTCGTAGCCATCACCTGCGCGATCCTCTTCCTACACATGTGGCGACTGGGACAACACAGCGTGGCGCTGCTCCCGCTGGCCCTGCTCGGCGTGACCATCGGCTTCTTGCCGGCCAACTTCCACCCGGCGCGCCTGTTCATGGGTTCGTCCGGCTCCATGTTTCTGGGCTTTGCGATCAGCGCGCTGTCCATCATGGCGGGTGCGAAGCTCGCCACCGCCCTGCTGGTCATGGGCATCCCGATCCTCGACGTGGCCTGGCAGATCGTGTCTCGGCTGCGCCGGGGCGTCTCCCCGATGGAGGCCGATCGGGGCCATCTGCACCACCGGCTGTACGACCTGGGGATGTCGCAGCGGCGTGTGGTCCTGATCTACTACGCCGTATGTGCCGGTGCCGGCGTCCTGGCGTTGGTGCTCCCCTCGCCGGTTGACAAACTCTTTGCCTTGCTGATCCTCGGGGGGTTGGGGCTCCTGCTGCTTGCGAGCCTGGCGCGACGAAGGAACTAGGCACAGAGAGATCAGAGAACGGAGGTTGCAGAACATTAAGAATCAGGGAGCGGCGTACTTTGCTGCCGTTGCCGGGGACTGGGACGAACTCCGCGCCGGCTATTTCGACGACCGCGTGCGCGATGAGGCGATCGCCGCCCTAGATCTGCAGCCGGGCATGACGGTAGCGGACATCGGCACCGGCACGGGATTCATGCTGGCAGATTTGGCGCCCCGCGTCCGGCGACTCTTCGGCTTCGATGCCACCTTCGAGATGCTGGCCGTGGCTCGCCGCAACCGTGCGCTTCCGTCTGCGGTCCTCCTCGCCCAGGCCAAAGGCGATCGCATCCCCCTGCCCAATGCGTCGCTGGACGCCGTCACAGCCAACATGTACCTGCATCACTGCCCAGACCCCCTGCAGGCTATCCGCGAAATGGTGCGTCTGCTCAAGCCAGGAGGCCGCCTGGTCATCACCGACATGGACAAGCACGAGCAAGACTGGATGCGAGTAGAGATGGCCGATTTATGGCTGGGCTTCCCACGCGATCAGGTGATGTGCTGGCTCGAATCCGCCGGACTGCACGATCTGTCCGTGGATTGTACCGGCGAGGATTGCCGCGCCACGTCCAGCGACGGTGTGGCCGCGCAGATTGGCGTTTTCCTGGCCACAGGCCAGCGCAGAGCAATGAGCCACCTGCCGATGGCTGCCCTCTGCTTGTGACGGTCACAAAAGGTATCTTCTCAATATTCCGGGGTGAGCAGGACGTCAAGCCCCCCTAAGGGAACTCCAAGAGAATAGTTCTCCCAAATAGATTCTCGATGCGGCCCACAATACCGCGAAAAAGCAATCTGCAAGGGAGTTCCTTGGGCTTTTCCACCTCGTTTGAAGACAGTTAGCGAATTCTAACAGTCTTCGTGATACCTTTCTGACAGGTTTATTTCTCTGGAAAAGCCTAACCCCCCAACTTTGGGGGGCATGTTTCCCCACCCCCCTAGCCTCCCAACTTTGGGGGGGACTGAGGGGGGCAGGGCCGGGGGGCGTTCCCCAAGTTACTGAGATG
>CAZDTE010000256.1:0-2653 GCA_964508275.1 uncultured Ardenticatenales bacterium | reverse complement strand
GCCGATTGCTGGATAGAGACTGCTGCGCGATTTAGCGCGTACAGCAGTTCGGTGCCTCGTCCACTATGGCGTTTGTTTTTCTCGTTCATCGTCCTCCCCCCTTCGCATTGATGCGTGCCGCGTATTGCGTGCTGCGTGTTCCGTGGTGCGTCGCTCTACGCTCCACGCTCTCCGCTCTTCACCCCCCGCCCGCTTACTCCCTGCTTCCTACTCCCGTCGCTCTACTTTCGTCTCCCCCCACCGCTCGTGGAACGTGCGCGTAGCGAGAGGCGGAAAATCGCGGTACTCGGTCCAGCCGGCCAGCGGGCCGGGCAGGGAGCGAATCCGCCCGTCCTGCACGAACGGCCGCTGCGCGTAACGGCCCAAGCGTGCTGCCAGACGGTACAGGTTCGGCGAACCGGCGACCCATCGGAACAGCCGGAACAACCGGCCCAGGGCCGGCGGCACGACGGGCGGGCGGCTTTGCGCGGCGTCGTCACGCAGGTCGAGCAGCAGACGGGGCAGATCGATGCGCACCGGGCAGGCGTCGGCGCACGCGCCGCACAGCGTCGAGGCTTGCGGCAGGTCGCCGAACGCATCCAGCCCGTCCTGCAACGGCGTGAGCACCGCGCCGATCGGGCCGGAGTACGTCCCGCCGTAGGCGTGCCCACCGATCTTGCGGTAGACGGGGCAGACGTTCAGGCACGCGCCGCAGCGGATGCAGTGCAGCACCTCCTCGTACTTCGTGCCCAGAAGATCGCTGCGCCCGTTGTCCAGGATAACGAGGTGGAACTCATCGGGGCCGTCCGCCTCGCCGGGGCGGCGCGGGCCGGTGACGCAGGTGACGTAGCTGGTGATGCGCTGGCCGGTCGCCGTGCGCGGCAAGAGAGTCAGCAAGACCGCCATCTCTTCCCACGTCGCCACCACCTTCTCGATGCCCAGCAACGCGACGTGGATGCGCGGCAAGCCGGTCGTGAACCGCCCATTCCCCTCGTTGGTGACGATGACGACGGTGCCGGTTTCGGCCACGGCGAAGTTGCCGCCGGAGATGCCCATGTCAGCGGCCAGGAACCGTTCGCGCAGCGTCCGGCGGGCCACATCGGTGAGCACCGGGATGTCGTCCGGGAAATCGCGGCCGGTCTCGGTGCGGAAGAGGTCGCCCACCTGCTCCTTCGTCTTGTGGACGGCCGGCGCGATGATGTGCGACGGCGTTTCCCCGGCCAACTGGATGATCCACTCTCCCAGGTCGGTTTCGTCCACGGCGATGCCGGCGGCTTGCAGCGCACGATTCAGGTGGACTTCCTCGGTGGTCATGGACTTGGACTTGACAGCGCGGTTGACGACCCGCTCCACTCCCCGTTCGCGGGCCAGGCCGGTGATGATGCGGGCGGCATCGCGGGCATCGTGGGCCCAGTGGACGCCGCCGCCGTTGCGGGCCACGGAGTCGGCGAGTTGCGGCAGGAGGGTGTCGAGGTGGGCGATGGTGCGCCGGCGGATGGCTTGAGCTTGGTCGCGGAGAGTTTCTATGTTATCCAGTTCGGCCCAGGCGTGCTCACGTTCGACGAGGAATCGCTCTGACGCCGAGCTGAGGGCGGCTTGCAAACGCGCATCGTGCAAAGCGTGCTGCACACGCTGGGGAAACGGTATCACGGTGGGCCTCCTGTTCGGGCCAGGATTTGCGCTACGTGCTTGATGCGCACCGGCGACTGCCGGCGGCTCAGCCCGCCGCCGATGTGGGCGATGCAGCCGGCGTCGCTGGTCACCACGACCGGCGCGCCGCTGGCCTCGATGCGGGCGATCTTCTGGTCGAGCAGACTGCCGGAGAGATCGGCCATGTGCACGGCGAACGTCCCGCCGAAGCCGCAACACCAGTCGGGGCGCTCCATCTCCACCAACTCCAATCCGCGGACGGCGCGCAGCAAGCGGCGGGGCTGTTCACGCACGCCCAGGCCACGGGCCAGATGGCAGGCATCGTGGTAGGTGGCGTCACCTTCACAGACCGCACCGACATCTTCCACGCCGAGCACGTCCACCAGGAATTGCGAGAACTCATACGTCCGTTCGGCGATGGCCTGCGCTTCCTCCCGCCAGCCTGGCTCGTCGGCGAAGAGGCGCTGGTATTCGTGGCGCACCATGTAGGCGCACGAACCGGAGGGGGTGACGATCGCTTCGGCGCCGGCGAATGTGCGGATGAAGTGCTTCGCCAGGGGGCGGGCATCGTTACGGTAGCCGGTGTTGTAGGCCGGCTGGCCGCAGCAGGTTTGCGCGGAGGGGAAATCAACCGTCACGCCGAGCCGGCGCAGCACGGTAACGACGTCCTCCCCCACGCGAGGATAGAACAGATCTAGGAGACAGGTGACGAAGAGCGAGACGCGCATCTAGGAACTCCCGGAGGCTTCCGAGACTCGTAACACACAACGCGGCCGGGCCGCGGACCACACAAACTCGTTTCGCGTGTCGCGTGGAGACTGCCAACGGTTGGGTGCCACGTACCACGCAGCACGCCCCACGCAATTGTATCACAAAGCGCGAATTTCCGAAAGTGCGGCGATTTGCTCAAACGCGCAGAGAGTGATATAATCTTCAAGATCGCTATTTTCATAACAGGTTGCCAACGTGTCTTCTCAATGTTTCGGGGTGAGCAGGACGTCAAGCCCCCCTAACCTGAGGTTAG
>CAZDTE010000255.1:0-2681 GCA_964508275.1 uncultured Ardenticatenales bacterium | reverse complement strand
TCACGAACAGGGGTATTGACAATGTGTGCAAATGGGAGTATACTACTTTGTACGCCTTCACTGAGAGCTACGACTTCACTCGACTGCTGTCAGATTCTCGGCGTAGGGAAAGGGGGCAGATCGCATGAACAAGGTGACGGACCTGGAGAACGCCGCTGCCCTAGTCAGGAATGGTGATACGCTCGCCATCAGCGGTTCCTTCTTCGAGAACGTGCCGATGGCCTTGTTGCGGGAGATCATTCGCCAGGGGAAGCAAAACCTGAAGCTGATTGTGACGGCGCACGGTATCGCGGTGGACATCCTGATAGGAGCGGGCTGCGTCAGTGATGTGCAAGGGGCGTACGTCGGCTTCGAAGGTTACGGTCTGGCCCCGAACTTCCGGCGAGCGGTCGAGTCCGGCACAATCACGTTTCGCGAAAGCGCCTGCTATGCCACGGCTTCGGGCCTGCGGGCAACGGCCTGGGGACTGCCGTTTCTGCCGCTGAAAGGGCTTGCCGGGTCTGACCTCTTGGCCCGTCACCCGGAATACAAGCCGTATTCATGGAACGGCGACGATGTCCTGCTAGTGCCTGCTCTCAAGCCAACGGTTGCCCTCGTTCACGCCAACCGGGCGGACGCCGCAGGGAACGCCCAAACCGAAGGTTCCAGTTGGGAAGAAGTGATCGCCGAGGCCGCGGACCGCGTCATCCTGACGGTGGAAGAGATTGTGCCTAGCGACGAAATCCGCCGCCAGCCGCACAAAACGCATATCCCCGGCTTCCTGACGACGGTTGTTACCGTGGTTCCATACGGTGGTCATCCAACCGGATGCCCGGAGGCGTATGACTTTGACGAAGCCCATGTGCTGGAGTACCTGAACACCGGCAAGACAGAGGAAGGCTTTCGGTCATACCTGGATCGTTACGTCCATCGGGTGCCCGGCCACGAACAGTACCTGGAGGCTGTGGGCGGAATCAGGGCGATCTTGGCCCTGCGCGTCTAGCGGCGGTATCGCGGCTGCTTGCAATCCAAAACCCTGAACCCCCTACGTTGTCGGACGTGGCTTGCGGGGTTCAGTAAAGATAGCTCCAGGCTTTTTCGTGAGCCGTGACACCGCTGGAGCGGTCGCGGCGAGCGCGCGACTCCTTTTCTGACCGGGTATCGGCATTGAATGCGGCGTTCCATCTGGAGGGAGGAACCCCAAGTGCCCAAGGCGGAAACCGCCTACACACCGGACGAGTTGATGGTTGCCATATTGGCTCACCTGTTGCGCGACGGCGAGCGCGTGATGCACGGCGTTGCTTCGCTGATTCCCGTGATGGCGATCCAGTTGGCGCGGGCCACACACGCACCGGAACTCACTTGCATCAACCTTGAGGGGATCGACGCCCGGCCGACTCGCTACAGCCTGACGACGGAGTACTTTGGCCTGGCCGAGCGTGTCGTGAAATTCAGCAACTTGCCCCGACTTTTCGAGTACGCCCAGCGCGGCCTGATTGATGCGGCCTTCTTCAGCGGCGCTCAGATTGACCGGTTGGGGAACGTGAACACCAGCGTACTCGGCGACGACTACGATTACCCCAAGGTGCGCCTGACCGGCGGCGCGGGTCAGGCGATTCTCTGTCACACGGTGGGACGCATCATCATCTGGCTGCCCCGCCATGAGCGCAGGCGCTTCCCCCCAAACGTTGACTTCATCACCCTGCCCGGGCACCACCCCAACGTGAAGAAGCGGTTGGATTCTGTTGTGACCAACCTGGCGGTGATGGACTTCGAGCCGGCGAGTGGTGCCATGCGATTGGCCTCCGTGCATCCGGGGATCGACGTGGCCGAGGTTCAGGCAAACACCGGCTTTGACCTCATCGTTCCGGACTCTGTGCCGACGACGCCGGCTCCGACTGCGGAGGAGATCACCCTGCTGCGTACCCAGATCGATCCAGAGGGCGTGCGGAAAAAGGGGATGTAAGAGAAGTGGCCAGGGATCAGCGCATACGGATCCCGAGCAGAAAGGAGGAACCATGGAAGGAAAAGAGGACAACTTGTTTCTTGTAGTTTTGCGGACAGGGCTTGAGAATCCATCTCTGATCCGTTCCGCGCTCATGTTTGCCACACTGGCTGCGGCAATGGATCAGGAACCGGTCCTCTACTGTGTGCAGCAAGGGGCTGACGTAATGGTCAAAGGGGCGGCCGACCAGGAGGAGGTTATTCCAGGCAAACCAACCATCACGCAGCGTATGGCCGAGGCTTTGGAGGCGGGTGTGCGCCTGGAAGTCTGCGAGCAGACGGCAAAAGTGCGCGACATCCGTGCCGAGGACCTGGTTCCAGGCGCCGAATTGGTGGGCGGAGCCAAACTGATTGACTACGCGATTCGGGCGCGAGGTACGCTCACGTTCTAGCAGGCACGAGACGGGGGTGCAGGTTTGAAACCTGCCCCTACATAGCGGGTCGCAAACTCGTCCAGCCAACCACCACGGTTAAATGGGAGCTCCGTATCTACTCAATAAGGCTTTTCCAGAGAAATAAACCTGCCAGAAAGATTCGCGAAATGTCTTCAAACGAGGCGGAAAAGCCCAAGGAACTCCCTTGTAGATTGCTTTTTCGATCTATTGCGGGCAGCATCGAGAATCTGTTTGGGAGAACTATTTTCGTAACCGTCTAGCGAAGCTGTGCCTCAAACCGACAAGTTTGACGGGACACAGATT
>CAZDTE010000254.1:0-2707 GCA_964508275.1 uncultured Ardenticatenales bacterium | reverse complement strand
GGTCCGACCGGAACACCGGCATCTTGTCGGTAGGACGGCCATCAGGATGACGGCGATCCGACCGGAACACCGGCTTCTTGCCGGTGTAGGTGTGAACTTCGTCCAGGACCAGAAATTGCAGGATGCCGGAGGCGGCGAACAGGCGACGGTCTTCGAAGCGGGTCAGCAGCAATTCCAGCATCACGTAGTTGGTCATCAAGATATCGAGCGGGTGGTTCTGTATCTCCTCGCGGGAGAGCACCTCGCTGTCGTAGGGCTGTTCACGACCGGTAGCGTCGCGGTATCGGGCCAGCGCCTCGGCCGGCGATGTGGCCGTGTCGCCGGTGTAGAGCGCGATACGCAGTCCGCTACCGTGCAGCCGTCGGGCAAAGTCGTCGTACTGGGAATTGGCCAGGGCGTTCATCGGGTAGACGATGAGCGCCTTGATGCCTTTTATCCCCTGGTCGCGCCGGCGCAGGCACTAGCTGATGATGGGGATACCGATGTCAGCCTGAGTCAAAACCTCTCTCATCGGTACCGGCGCTGCGAGTTGGACCGCAGGGGATTCGTCGGCCCAGAAGACCCACGCGCGCCCGCGCTGTTCGCCCCGGATCTGCCCTGAATGCATCAACTCCTGAGTGAGCATGTAGACCTGTTGGTGGGATTTGATGCCTATACCCTCCCGAATCTGTCCGTTGGTGGCCATCTCAGGCGAGATGAACCACAGATAGTCCAGGATGCGCTCTTTGTGGGTTTTGGTCATGTTTTCTGTGCTCCCCTCACCACCTCTTTTCTTGCAACACACGGGGGGTAGTCGAACTTGCGCATCCAGTAGAGGTGCCACATGCGACCCTCTAGCGTGAGTCGAAACTGGCAGACCTCAAACAGGTACTTGTCACCGTTCATCCGTTCCTGGATTTCGTAGACACCGATAGCCGTTCCCTCATCGGTGATGCGATAGGGCAGCCGGTCCTGGAAATGCCCATCCAACGTAGCGGCAATGGTCTTGATCGCTCCACGAGCAACGTCGGTCGGAATAATGTCAGGGTTGCGGATGGCTTCTAATCCGTCTTCGCCGCCGTACTCGTAGGCGTTGAGGTAGTAGACCACCTCGTTGACGGTCAGACCATGTTCCTCAGCGTAGGTGTAGAACGCCTCGTCGTCCTCTTTGAATTCCATCGCGTCTAGGGCAATGCGGCGCATGGTTTCGATGCTGCGCCGCTCGGCCCGCCGTTGATCCCATTCTTTCATCGGTCGTCACACCCTCACTCTACCAATCGCACCCACGGCAATTTGGCCTGCACGGCGCGGGCCAGCTTCGCGTCAGCGGTCCAGAATTCGCCTCCCAATTGTGCCCCCAGCGCCAGGTAATGCGCATCATAGGCAGCCGGAAGAGAAAATCGCTCAGCCAGTTCCACGGCTCGCCAGTGCAGATCGGCCTCGCCATGCAGCTTAAGAGGCAGAGCCAGCGCTGCCTTCAGCGCCAGTCGCACCGACGATGCGCTCATCAACCCCAGCTTCTGGTAGCGATAGAGTGCGTTGGTCACCTCGCAGGTAACCAAAGTGGGAGCAGCCAGTTGTCGTCCCTCGGCATCCCACTGCTCCCACAGTTGCTGGACTGACTCGTCGGCCGGGTCCGCGACCAGACGAACGACGAGATTGGCATCAACGCAGAGACAGGAGCTGCTCATCCCGTTCCTCCCTCATCTGCTGCAGAATCTCTTCACTCGGCGGGAGTTCACGTTCGCCCAACTCCGTCCGAATCTGCGCCCGTGCCTGATGGACCAGTTCCCGCCAGTTGCCGCGATGCTGCCCTCTCAGCAAACGATTGTATTCGTCCACGGACATGACGACCACGTGAGACTTACCCCCGCGCTCAACGACGATGGGCTCTCGGCTTTCGACGGCTCGTCGCATCAACTCGCCAAAGCGGATGCGAGCTTCGGTAGCACTCACTACTGTGTGTTTCATGCTGACCTCCCTGTTCAGTCAATCAATTGATTGCTTAATGTCATTTTACCTTCTGTTGACCAAGAAGTCAAGCGCCTCATGTGTGCCACCCGTGGATCGGCCGGCGGCGGGTCGAGCAAGGTCTGGTAGGGCTGACCGGTGTCGCCGGCGCACTGCATGGCGGCGTAGTTCTCCAAAGAGAAATCCGGCTATCTTCCCCGATCGCGCGATGCGGGCCGGGGTGCGGGGCCGGTTTCTGGGAGGGGAGACGCCCACAGGCCGGCAGCCATGATGGAACGCCCGCGTTTGTTGCACCGTCTGCAGGCCGCCTTGCAAGCCGGCCACGTGTACGTCGTTGCACCGGCCGGCTATGGAAAGACCGTCTTGCTGCGCACCCTGAGCGCCCGCCAACCTCACGCCCACTACCTGGCCCTCGAACCTGCAGATGCCGACCTATCACACCTGCAAAAGCGACTGGCCGCGGTGCAGCAAGCACCCGACGAAGATGCACAGACGACACTGATGCTGGACGACGCCCATTACCTGTCCGGTTTATGCGGTGGCTGTTCACGTTCTCACGTCTCGCGTTTCATGTGTCATGCTCGCTGCTCCGCCGTTTTTCGCTCTCCTCTATCTCCCCCCTCTAGCTCTCCACCTCCACCTGCGCCCCCATCATAACACAGCAACCGGACGGACGTCAATAGCCCATCTATAACCAATCGGCGGTATCATCTCAATAACTTGGGGAACGCCCCCCGGCCCCCAATTCTGGGGGAGC
>CAZDTE010000253.1:0-2713 GCA_964508275.1 uncultured Ardenticatenales bacterium | reverse complement strand
CTGAACGCTTACTTTCGCGGTATTGTGGGCCGCATCGAGAATCTGTTTGGGAGAACTATTCTCTTGAAGTTCCCTTACGCAAAACTGTGGGGAGTTGTCGGCGCTGTCCTGTGCGGTTGTAAGGGCGAGGCATTCCCCTCCAGGTGGGGTGGGGGGGAGCAGAGTCAAGGGGTTCGTCCCTCTCAGGGGTCTGCAGGAATGCCTCGCCCGACTCCAGTCACCATACGTTGATCCATACTCTTGCGCTATACGCTCCGCCTTGCGCAAAACCGGTATCAGTGGTAAACTTAAGGGTAGATGGTTTGAATACGGTTTGAGGGTGTGAGGGGAGGCTGAAGGGAATGGCTACTGCGGCACCGGCAGTACAGGAACTGGCGGTCGAGAGGCAGAGCACCGAGTCGGGCTGGCCGCCGGCGCAGGGAGAATGGACTTACGAAGACTATGTGCGCCTGCCTGATGACGGCTGGCAATATGAAGTAATTCGAGGAGAGCTGCACATGGTTCCCGCCCCGAGAGAGGTACACCAACGAGCATCAGGCGGGTTGTTTGTCGCCTTGTGGAGCTTTGCCAGAGACCATCAACTGGGACGAGTGTACGGAGCTCCGTTCGAGGTCATACTCTCTGATTTGGCAACCCCCGTGCAGCCGGACATCCTCTTCATCTCCGCGGAGCGGGTTGACGAAATCGTGACTCCCCTGCGCGTAGAGGGACCGCCGGACCTAATCGTCGAAATCCTCCCGCCCAGCAACTGGATGGACGACCGCCGCCTTAAGTTTGAGTTGTATGAAGATGCCGGCGTACGCGAGTATTGGATTGTGGGTACCGACAAGCCGGCCATCGAGGTCTTCGTACTGCAGCAAGGGAGTTACCAGCTACTGGGCCGCTGGGGAGCAGACGAGACAGCCCGCTCGGAAGTGTTGGCCGGTTTTGAGGTGGTGATTGAGGATATCTTTTGAGTTGACGCATACGCTCAAGGAAGGAAACGCATGGCCCGTCAGGCGCTCTATCGCCGGTGGCGACCGCAGACCCTTGACGAGGTTGTTGGGCAGGAACCGATTTCCCGCACCCTGACCAACGCCTTGCGTGATGATCGGGTGGCTCATGCCTACCTGTTCACCGGCCCGCGTGGAACTGGCAAGACGAGCACCGCGCGTATCCTGGCCAAAGCCGTGAACTGCGTGGGTGACGGCCCCTCGAGCAAGGGCGACCAGAAGCCGTGCAACCAGTGCTCCATCTGCCAGCACATCACGGCCGGTAGTTGCATGGACCTGATCGAGATCGACGCCGCCTCCAACACCAGCGTGGACGATGTGCGTGACCTGCGCGACAAGGTTCATTTCTCGCCCAGCGAGGGTCGCTACAAGGTCTACATCATTGACGAAGTACACATGCTCTCCACGTCTGCGTTCAATGCGCTGCTCAAGACGTTGGAGGAACCGCCCGATCATGCCATCTTCGTGCTCGCCACGACCGAACCACACAAGATTCCGGCCACCGTTCTTTCGCGCTGCCAACAGTTTGACTTTCGGCGTATCCCTCTGGCCGACATCGTGCAGCACTTGCAGCGGGTGGCCGCAGACGAGAACCTGCGGGCAGAGCCGGCCGCCCTGGAGTTGATCGCGCGCCAGGCCACCGGCAGCATGCGCGATGCCTTGAGTCTGCTGGACCAGTTGGTCTCGTATGAGGGCCCGGAGATTTCGCTGGCCCGGTCGCGAGAGGTGTTGGGTCTCGCTTCCCGCGAGGCAATCGCGGATCTGGTGGGCCACATCGGCAGGTCGGACATGGCGCAGGGGCTGACGCTGGTGGGACATATTCTGGATCAGGGCGCTCATCCCCGACAATTGGCCGGCGAGATTCTGGAGTACTTGCGTGGCCTCCTGCTGCTCCAGGCCGGCGTTGACCGCGGGGCCCTGAATCTGCCGGACGAGGACGTAGCGCGCATGGCGGATCAGGCGAGCGCTCTCTCGCACGACCGGTTGATGCAGATCATCCAGGCCTTCAGCCAGGCAAGCTGGGACATCAAGCGCGGGTTGATGCCGCAACTCCCCCTGGAGTTGGCCCTGGTGGCCGCTTCGGCACACGGCGATTCGCCGGCGGCGGACACTGAGCCTCCTCAGCCGTCTCGATCCGCTCAGCAGCCGGCTGAGGTGCGCGAAATCACCAAGCCAGCAGTTTCGGCAATCAAGCCCCAGACTCCGGCTGTGCAGTACACTGCCCCCTCGGAGACAGAAGCGGCGGAGCCGGCCATCCGAGAAGGGGGGAGCCGGGGCGCTGCCCCGGAAACACCGGCAGCGCGACCCGAAATTGACCTCGCTTCCTTCGGCGAGCAGTGGGGATCGTTCCGACAGCAACTGCGGGAGTTGGGCCCGACGGGGCGGCAACTCGCAGCGCTACTCCGCTACGGTGAGCCGGTCGCTGTGGATGGGAACCGGATTACGCTGGGGTTTCAGTTCCCGTTTCATCGAGACAAAGTCTTGGAGCCGGGCACAAAACAGGTGCTGCTGGAGAAACTAAGCGAGTTTGTCGGCGAGCCGGTGACGCTGGAGGGTGTGGTGACTGCGGACAACCGAACGCCCATCGAGACTCCGGCCAATCCGTACGAGGAGGCAGCGCGAGACCCGGTGGTGCGGGCTTTGATGGAAGAGGGCGGGCGGATCACGGACGTGAAGCGGAAGACGTGATGTGGGATGTGAGATGGGGGATGTGGGATGTG
>CAZDTE010000252.1:0-2729 GCA_964508275.1 uncultured Ardenticatenales bacterium | reverse complement strand
CACATCTCACATCCCACATCTCACATCGCACATCTCGTTTCACAGCGGGTGCAGGCCGGGGAACTCCAGTCCGGTAGTCTCCGGCCACCCCATCATCAGATTCATACACTGAAGGGCGGTGCCCGCCGCGCCCTTCATCAAGTTATCCAGCGCGCAGAAGGTCACGATTCGTCCGGTGGCCTCATCCAGCGCAAAGCCAACGTCGGCGAAGTTGGACCCGGTCACGATCTTGGGCTCCGGGTGCCGGTAGATGCCCCGGCGCTCGTGGACGATGCGCACGAACGGCTCATCGCCGTAGGTCTGGCGAAAGGTGCGCCACAGATCCCGCTCGGTGATCGCTTCGGCAGGCCAGACATGGGCGGTAGCCAGCACGCCGCGCACCATTTCCACCGCCGTCACCGAAAGGTGCACATCCGTCAGCCCGGTTACGTGCTGAACCTCGGCCGTGTGACGATGGCCGGTCGGGGCGAAGGACCGGGCGGCGCCGCTCCGTTCCGGGTGGTGCGAGGCCAGGCTGGGCTTGTTGCCCCCTTCCGATGAGCCGACCTTCAGATCGACGATGACCGGACGGCGCGGGTCGACCAGGCCGGCGCGAATCAGCGGTAGCAGCGCCAGGTTGCTGGCTGTGGCGTTGCACCCCACGCCACTGACGTACCGGGTCGATTGAATCGTTTCGCGATTGGCTTCCGGCAGGCCGTAGACGAACCGGCCGAGCCAGTCCGGCTCGGGGTGGGGTTGGCCGTACCAGCGCGCATAGGCCCCGGCGTCTCGCAGGCGGAAGTCAGCAGACAGATCCACGATCCGTTCGGCCAGGCCGGCGAACTGTTCGATCCGGTCGGCGGCCTGGCCATGGGGAAGCGCCAGGAAAAGCAAGTCGCACGCCGCCAACGCTTCCAGGCGTCTGAAGGCCAGGCGCGTTTGTCCACGCAGGTTGGGGTGGACGGCATGCACGAACTTGCCGGCGTGCTGCTCCGACGTGGCTTGGGCAATCGTGACGTGGGGGTGGCCGATGAGCAGACGCAATAGCTCGCCTCCGGCATAGCCAGACGCCCCCACAATGGAAACGCGGGTCATGATCTGGCCGCCTGCAAGACGTAGTCCACGATCCGGTCGGGGATGTCCACGCCGGTCGGTTTGATGGAGTTGCGGAACTCCATCGTGTAGTTGACCTCGTTGACCAGCAATCCGCGTTCCGGGTCTTCCAGTACGTCAACCGCCAGCACGCCTCCGCCGACCGCGTTCGCCGCATCGACACAGAGGCGGTTGAGATCCGGCGTCACCGGACAGTTGCTGGTCTCGCCACCACGGGCGGTGTTCGTGATCCAGTGCGCCGAACGGCGGTAGATGGCGCAGATCGTCTCCTCGCCGACAACAAAGGCTCGAATGTCGCGTTGGGGTTTGGCGACGTACTCCTGGATGTAGAAGATCGAATGGTGGTAACTTCCGAGGATCTTCTTGTGCTCGAGGACGGCTTCCGCAGCCTCCCGATCGTTGACCTTGGAAAGCAGTCGCCCCCAGGAGCCGATGGCCGGCTTGAGGACCGCCGGATAACCAAGCTGGTCAAGCGCTTTCATAGCCGATTCAGGGGTGAAGGCCACTTTCACCCGTGGCGTGGGGACGCCGGCCTGCTCCAACGCCAGCGAGGTGAGCAGTTTATTGCCACAAGTATGGGCCACGTCGTGCGTGTTCACGGCACGGATTCCCCAGGCGTCCAGTATGCGTAGGGCGTAGAGGGCACGGGAATGATGAATACAGCGTTCGAGTACGACATCGAACCGTTGCCAGCCATTCTCACCAACGTCGAAGATGGTCTCCGCGTCATTGATGATCTCGAACGGGACGTCACGTCGCCGCAGCCGGTCGAAGATCAGCTTTTCCTCGGCCCGGATGCGTGAGGCAAGTACACCAACAAGCATCTCGCCGTCTCCTCTCCTATGCTATTCTCCCCAATCTTCTTCTTCCTCCGGGGCGAGTTCCAGGACGACCGGCTCGGTCTGGATGACTTCCAGCTCAGCGCCGCAGTCGGGACACTGCACGATTTCGTGTTGCATGACATCGTCTTGCAGGACAACTGCGCCGTCACATTCAGGGCAAGTAGTGGTCATCGGTTTACTCCTCCTTTTCTTGGAATTGTTGGCACGTGCTGCGTATTGCGTGCTGCGGATCGCGCAAGGGCCTGGAAAGAACTCCGGCTTACGCCGTACGAATTATGTGAAAAACAAAAGCCGGCACCCATTTCAGGTCTGGGTAACCGGCTTGACGCTTCGTTGCGAGCAGGCGTAACTATCCAGACCCTGGGTCCGGCTTCTTACCTCCCCGCTTGTATGCTATCGTATTAGAGATGTCCATGGTCCCGGCAATCCTTGGGCAGCAAATGTGCATCCGCTGGACCGGAAACAAGTATAACACACACCCGCTTTGCTGTCAAATACGATCTGGCCTGCACAGCGCAGATCGATTTGCGCGTTGCGTCTTCCTGTGATATAATACTAGAACATACGTTCCGGTCACGGGAATGGAAAAGGAGGGAGTGGTCATGCGGTCCTTGGAGCAGCGGTTGAATTGGCAAGCGGACGTCATCGAGACCGTGTTGAAGCAGCATCGGGTGACCGCCCGCGTGGCTAGCGGGCTCGTTGCCCCGCGGTTTGTCCGCTTCTCCCTGCAAACGATGCTGGGCACCAAGGTGCGGAAGGTTACTGGCCTGGCCGAGGAGATCGCGCTGGCGTTGG
>CAZDTE010000251.1:0-2862 GCA_964508275.1 uncultured Ardenticatenales bacterium | reverse complement strand
TTATTTCTCTGGAAAAGCCTTAATCCGTGCAATCCGTGGCAGATTCAGGGGGTGCTGAACGGTTACGGGCCCGCAACGCCCAGCCCGGGCCTCACGTTCGGTAGCGGATGTGGGCGGCCACGCGAGCCAGGGTGGGGGGGTCGAGCAGCATGTTGGTGTAGCTCGCGTTGGCCATCGGGCAGGCGCACTCGCCCGCCGCGATGCTGCGCCGCAGTGCGCGCAATCGCCCGCGCTGCTCAAACCAGATCGGCCGCAGATCGTAGCTGGTTTGCCGGAGATTGCCTACCGGCTCGGCTCGGATACAACATGTCCAGACGTCCCCATTGGGGGCCAGGTGGGCGCTGGCCCAACCGGCGTGGCAGGGGATCACCTGCCGGTTCTCGGCCAACGTTTGCTGCGCGAGTTGGTAGTAGCGGGCACGGAACGCCTGCGTGACGCGAGCCAGCCCGCGCGCCGGCTGCCGCCGGGCCTCCCGGCTCAGGAAATCGGCCACAGGCGCGTATTCCTCGGCTGACGGCGTGATGTCCCAGCCCACCGTGTCCAGCTCCACCCGCTCCTCCGCGACCTCCGTGATGTACGAATCTGGCTCCAGGGTGCGTCGCAGATGATCGGAGATCTCCGGAATCCGGTCGACGTTGAACTTCGACACGACGGTGTGGATGCTCAAAACCAGGTTTCTATGCTGTTGCTGCAGGGCCTTGAGGCCGGCCCACGTTTCCATCGCGCGCTCCCAGTTTCCTGGGACCATGCGGATCTCGTCGTGGCGCGCTTCCACATCGTCGAGTGACAGGTTGATGCCAATGCTCGCGGTCGGGCATGCGGCGCAGATGCGGTCTACCTGGGCCAGCGTCCGCTTCGTAAGGATGCCGTTGGTCGGTATCGTGATCACCTGGGGCCGGCATTCCTCGTATGACGCGATGACCAGTTCGTCCAGGTCGGCACGAAGGGTGGGTTCCCCGCCGGTGAACGTGATGTAGAACGGGGTGTGACCCAGGTGGCGGAAGACTTTCCGCCATTCGTCAATGCTCAGGTCATCGTTCGGCTTGCGCCACACGTCGCAGGTGCGACACTTGCTGTTGCAGCGAAAGCTGACGCTGACCACGAGGCTGAAGGGAAGCATATTTGGCCAGCCGAAGTGATAGAAGCTCCAATAGAAAGGTAGCTTGCGGAGCAGGGAGATCATCTAGGCCGCTGTCTTCACCCCACTGTGGCCGGAGTCCAAGAAGAACCGGCGGGCGTCATTGAGGCGAGCCGGGGCGTTGCGCCAGGTATCCCAGGTAAACAGGCGTCTGACAAGCCGGCCCGGACGGAGGTAGAACCGGCGGTACGCCTCGTGCCACTTGCGCTCCACCAGCTCTGCCGTCAGCTCGCCGATCTCAAAGCGGGCCTTCTGCTCATGGATGGCGTAGTCTCGCCAGTCATGGCTAAAGATGTTGCCATGCTTTTCCAGCAGATCGTACATCTTTGTTCCTGGGAATGGCGCGGCAATCATGAAGTTCGCCAGATCGGGATCGAGTTCCAGGGCCAGCTCGATGGTCTTGTCCATCGTTTCTGCGGTCTCTTCCGGCATCCCAAAGATGAAGAAGCCCATCGTTTGCAGGCCCGCTGCCTTTGCCTGGCGAAAGCAGCGACGCGCGCCATCCACTGTTTGACCCTTCCGGATCACCCGTTTCAGGATATAGTCGTCGCCGCTCTCCACGCCAAACCCGACGCGTTTGCAGCCGGCGGCCTTCATCAGGTCAAACAGTTCTTGATCGGTATGGTTCACCTTCATGCCGTGTACAGTTACCCAGGGGACGGTGTTCAACCCTTCGGCGATCAACCGCCGGCAGATCTCCTTGGCGCGGTCGATCTTCAAGTTCCAAATGTCGTCGGTCAGGCCGATCTCCGTCGCCCGAAGCTCCTTCACCAGCCAACGCCATTCCGCGATCACACTGTCCACGGAGCGCGGTCGCCAGGTGTGGCCGGTGACCGGCTTCGAGCAGAAGTTGCACTGGTACGGGCAGCCGCGACTGGTCATGATGGTATAGGAACGGGCGTCCGGGTCCAGGCCGTCGGTGAGCGGCTGAAGGTTCGTGTAGCGGTCGATCTTGAACAGGTCGTGGGCCGGAAACGGGATGGTGTCCAGGTCCTCGCACAGCGGGCGGGCGGGATTCTGAACGATCTCGCCACCATCGCGCTTCCAAAGCAGGCCGGCGATATCGTCGAAGGTACGACTATTCTCCATCGCCTCGACCAACTCCAGCAAAGTGCCCTCGGCTTCGCCCACGGCGACGAAGTCCACCTCTGGGCGCTCCATTGACTCTGCCGGCATGATGGTCAGATGCGCGCCACCCAGGATCGTGGGGATCTGGCGACTTTTCGCTTCCGCCGCCAGATCCCAGGCTTCATAGATCAGGGGAGTCGTGGCTGTAACGCCGACCAGGCCATAGGGCCGATTGGCTTCTTCCGCGTCCGCCAGCACCTGGGCAAAGGAAGCCTTCTCCACAGCTGCGTCGTACAGCTCCGGCTCGTGCCCTCCCTCCCGCAGTGCGGACGCCAGATACCCCAGGCCCAGGGGGATATGCTTGCGCGACGACCAGACCTTCGATTCGGGACTGGCGAGCAAGACTCGCATAATGATTACCCTCCGGCAAACTTTCGCAGTGAGGCCAGGAAACTCTCGACGCTGTCTGCGCGGGCAACGTCAGCGACCAGCATCTGCAACAGCGCCGTATTGTCAACCGTGTGCAAGATCCGTCCAACCTCTTCCGTGGTGGTATGGGAAGGGGCAAAGCGAGCTACGACAAACGTCAGAATGCTGTTGCGCATAGAATCCAGCGTTCCGCGCTCCAGGCCTTGCTCCAGGCCCTGCTCCAGGCC
>CAZDTE010000250.1:0-2863 GCA_964508275.1 uncultured Ardenticatenales bacterium | reverse complement strand
CCCAGCCGATCCAGGCCAACCGGGGCTGCCCATTGGGAGCCAGCGCCAAGGCCACCGCGTCGTCGGGCGTGCCGTCGGGCGTGCTCACGCGCACCGGTTCGCTCCACGCGCTGCCCGATCGGCTCGTCACGAAGATCGAGTCGTCTCCGTTCTCTTCATGCCGGGGCCAGGCAACCCACACGGCCCCGTCGCTGGCAACGGCGATGCTCGGCGCCCAGTCATACGCTCCCGCGCCGGCGTCGTGCGTGAGCTGCACCGCAGGTTCCCAAGCCGCTCCGTCCCATCGCCGAACGAACAGCTCATAGTTGTCCTGTGCGATACCGCTCCAGGCCAGCCAGACAGTTCCTTGCGGGCCGGCCGCCAGAGCGGGGAACCGGCTGACGACTCCGGGGGGCGAGACCTGTTCCGGCTTCGTCCACCGCCCGTCCTGCCGGCGAGCGATCCGCACCACGTCGTCCGTGCCGGTGGACCGGCTCCAGGCCACCCAAACGCGGTCGCGCGAATCAACAGCCAGCGCCGGCGCGTGATTCCAGGCTGCCGGATCGGGCGACAGCCGGGCCGGCGACGACCACTCGACGCCCACGCCCCGGCTGATCATGATCTCGCTGTCCGGCTGTCCATCAAACGTGCCGGTCTGCTCCCAGACAGCCCAACCCCCGCCCGTGGAATCGAAGGCCAGGGCGGGATAGGCGATGTCTGTCACCACGCGGGATTCTTGTCCATTGGATACGGTAACGTTCCCGGGGTCAGGGCCGTGCGCCTGTCCCGTCACGGGAGGCACAAGCCCGGTCAATGCGGCCACCAGAATCACCAGCACAACAGTTCTGGTGGGCCATCTTCTTTGTTTGTCTCGTAGCTTCATGCACCAACCTTATCTGCGTCTCAACCCAAGTATCCCAAGCCCTGCAACCGCTTCCGCATAGCCGCCGACTCTTCTGCATCGTACAGCCGGGCCTCATCTGGCGCGGGTTGCGTGGCGGACACTGCCGGTTCGTAGCGAACGGTCCGCGAACGGCGAAACTCGGGCGTGAAAAGTTCGATCAGCGGTCGCCCGTCCAAATCGTCGGGCAGCGGCAAATCCAACGTGTACAGCAGGGTGGGCGCCAGATCGACAACGGACGCGGCGCCGACATGTTTGCCCGGCTCGATCCCCGCGCCGACGGCCAGGAACACGCCGTCGGGGCAGTGCCGCCCCTGCAGATAATCTTCCGGAATCTCCGTCAGCGGCTCGGCTGCCGAGAGGCTATCGCTGGCCAGGTAGGGCCGGTCGCCAAACGAAAAGACGATGTCGGGCATCTGTTCTAGCGCCGGTCCGTCGAACAGCTCCTCGCGACGCCAGGCGTTCGCCAACAGCTGTTCGCCCGTTTCAGGGTCCCGCAGATCGCGCAGCGCGGCCAGGATGTCGTCCCGTACCGCTTCGTACTCGGCGCCAGGTTCCACACACCCGCGCGGTTCGCGACCACGCAGGTTGACGAAGATGCCTTCGCTCGCCGGGCTGCCGGAATAGGCCCGCGTCTGGGCCCAGTCCAGCGGGATGGTCGCCACTTTTTCCAGCCGCCGGGCCAGGCCCATCCGGGCCATGCGGCCCACGTGCCGGCGCAGGCCGAGCACATCGGCGCGGCGGACCAGGTCCTTGAGCCGTTGCTGGGTCAGGCCCATCCGCTGCATCGCGTGCTGCGTGGCGCTTGCCTCCCGCTCGGAAAACGCGAGGAGGCCGTGATCGGCCAGAAAGCGATTGGCATGGAAGAACCGGCTGGCCGGCCCGAACCCGTGGTCGCTGATGATGAACAGCGTGGTCTCCTCGTCCAGCCGGCCGAGCCGGTCGCCGACCGCCTCGTCGGCCAACCGGTAACATTCGCGCAACGCCTCGCGTGTGGCCGTGGAGCGGTCGCCCGCCGCCAGCGCTTCCAGATCGTTCCAGAACAGGTGCTGAAGCTGGTCCAAGGCCTGGGCGACGTTGATGTACAAATCGACCGGCTTCGCCTCCAGGAGATAACGAGCGATCGTCTCGTGCTGCGCCATCCAGTACTGAAACTCCTTGATCAGGGCCAACCCTGGACGCAACGGATCGTACGGGTCCGGCGCGTAATCATCCGCCCTGGCACGGATTACGGCGCTCAGGTCCGGCGGATGGGTGAAATCAGTGGCCCCGGCAGGCGTGAGCAGGCCGGAGACGACATAGCCCGGCACTCGCGGCGGCGGATAGGTGACGGGGACATTTACGGCGCCGGTTTGCCTGCCGTGCCGGCCGAGAATGTCCCAGATCGCCTCACCCTGAATCAAGGAGGCGTTGACGAAACCGCTCGTTGCGCGGTCTTCGCCCGCTTCCCAAAAATCGGTCACGCCGTGTTTTGCCGGGTTGCGCCCGGTCATCAGCGAAACCCACGCCTGAGCGCTGAACGGCGGCACGGTCGATTGCCAATCGCTCGACGCGCCAGCAGCGCACGCTTCCTTCAAATGAGGCATCGTGCCGTCGCGCATCAGCGGGTTCAGCAACCGCCAGGTGGCTCCATCTAGCCCCAAGACCATGATCCGTTGTGTCATCTTCTGTCCAATACTTGTGCCTTGCTGGTTTCGGTTCAGCGCCCGCTCCTTGTGCGCTCTCAACCGTGCACTCTCGCCGGCCGGGCCCCGTAGCGAATGCCTGACGAGGTAGGCCTGACCCACAGGTCAGCCTGACCTGTGGGTCACACTGACGTACGGATCAGACCTAATCATATCACAAGTGAGCAGGTCTGACAAATCTGTGAGCGTGAGGGGTGTGCATCGATTTCGGTGGAAACTGCCGAGGTCCGCCCACAGGAGAGGGGAATGTATCTTCTCAATATTTCGGGGTGAGCAGGACGTCAAGCCCCCCTAACCT
>CAZDTE010000249.1:0-2880 GCA_964508275.1 uncultured Ardenticatenales bacterium | reverse complement strand
GAGGTAATCGATGCAGTTCGCGGAGCGCATTGACAGAATCGCTCGGCTGACGGACGCGATCTCCCAACACCGTGACGAATTCGTCGCCACCACGATCGCCGACCTGGGCTTTACATACAAGGACTGTCTTCGCGAGGTAGACCTGACCCTGGAACGGCTGCCGGCGTTCGCCGACACCGAATCGCTCCTCGCCGGCCGGCAACCGCTCTGCCGGTCGCCCGAAGACGAGATCGCCCTGCTCCTGCCGTACGATGGGAGCGCCTGGCTCAGCGTGGCCATCCTCTCCATCTGGCTGGTCGGCAACCGCGTGCGGGTCAAGTTCTCGTCGAAAGGATCGGGGATCGCCCGGCTGACCGAGGCCCTGTACGAACCGCTCTTCGGCGACGAGGTTCGGTTCGTAACCGAGCCGGGCAGCCGGTTCCTCCGTCGCGCACTGGCAGACGAGCACGTGCCGGCCATCGTCGTGTTTGGCGCGGACGAGAACACGCTGCCGTATCGCGATGACGTACGCCGCACCGGCAAGAAGCTCGTCTTCGAGGGCCCAGGCAACGATCCGTTCATCGTCTTCGACGATGCCGACCTCAACGTAGTGCTCGATGACCTCATGGACGGCAAGTACCGTTATTCCGGCCAGACCTGCACCGCGCCGGAACGGATCTTCGTGCAGGCCGGCGTGCACGACGCATTCCTGCGGCACTTCGTGGAACGGAGCCGGGCCCTCCGCTTCGGCGATCCGGCCGATCCGCAGACGGACCTCGTGCCACTCGCCAGCCACATCGCCGTCCGCCGAATCGGCGAATACCTGGACGACGCGGTACGCCAGGGCGGTCGGGTGGCTCTGGGCGGCGCGATCGCGGGGCAGAAGGTCCAGCCAACGGTGGTCGCGGAAGCCACGCCGCAAATGAAGGGGATGTGCCGGGAGCTTTTCGGACCGGTAACGTTTGTGTCGCGATTCGAGAGCGCGGAGCAGGTTCTAACCCTGGCCCGTAACAACCCGTACGGCCTGCGCGCGGCCGTGTGGAGCAAGGCCGAGGGCGCTGCGGTCGCGGAGGCGCTGCGGGGAGCCGATTACCTAGAGGAGGTTCCCGATTACGTGTTCGGCAAGTTTGGCACCGTGGCCCTCAACGAACCACGCTCCATCTCCTGGCGGCGGGCGCTGATCACGAAGCCGATCGGCGGCTACGGCTATTCCGGCTGGGTGTGGGAGACGCGTGACGACCGCTTCATCCTGCGCCAGGGGCCGAAGCTGATGAGCATCGAAACCTCGACGTGACAAATCTGCCCAAAGCTGCTATAATACCTGCCGTGTGATGCGCATGGCGTAATGACCGGGAGTGTGCAAAGGCAATCGCGATCTTCCCTTGGTGATACACGCTGCGCGCCTTTATTGACTGAAATGTATCACCGAATGCCTACGAGGAGTCTGATCTCTTATGCCCGCTGACATCATTGTCAACCTGACCGTTATCCTGCAAGTTATCCTGGCCTTCACCGGGGCGTTTCTGCTTGCCTTTTGGGTTAGCCTGGTCATCTGGGCGTTTCGGGACATTCGCGCCCGCTCGCGGGACATCTTCGCCGTGCTGCTGGCCACGTTACTTGTGGCCGTCTTCAACCTCCCGGGCCTGCTCCTCTACTACATCTTGCGCCCACGCGAGACACTGGCAGAGGTCTATGAGCGGTCGCTAGAGGAAGAGGCGCTGCTGCAGGACATCGAGGATCAACATATCTGCCCGAGTTGCAAGGCTCCCGTTGAAGATGACTTCCTCTTGTGCCCCAACTGTCACACGCAGTTGAAGAACAAGTGTGCCCATTGTGAGCGCCGACTCCACTTGAATTGGAACATTTGCCCCTATTGCGGCACCTGACGAAATCGTTGTGCCCATAGGGGCCGCGTGGCAAGTGGCAGCCCCGATGCGGTTTCAGCCTCCGGCTTCCGAAGCCCGCCCCTCAGATTACTGAGAGCATACCACGGTTCCCTCAGCAGCATGGACGCTACTGAGCGTCGATCTTCACCTCCGCGCTCATGCCCCAGCGTAGGCCCGTCGGCTGCTCATCCAGATTGATGACCACCGTGTAGACCACGTCCCCGCCGACCACGTTGGCCGGGGGTGCAATGCGGGCCACATGACCGCCGATCTCTGTTGCCAGCGCCTCCACGTAGACGGTTATCGGTTGGCCCACGGCCACGCGCGCGACATCTCGCTCGCTCAAGTCGGTGGTCTCCACACGCAGGCCACCGAGGTCTGCGACGGTTAGCACCGGCTGGCCGGATTGTACCACCTCGCCTGGGTTCACGTGCCGCGCCGTGATAGTGCCAGCAAAGGGCGCGTGCAACCCGGTGTTTGCGCGGTCGGCCCGGTCTTTGCAGCAGTCAGCATGATCGCGTTCAGGTCCTCCCAGGTAGGAGTCTTGAGTCCGGGGCCGGCGAGGGCGGAAAGGAGATGCCGGTCTCGATGTGGATCGCCACGATGGGGCCACCTGTTTTTTCCCAAGGTGGCGTATCTACCAAGAAACAAACCTCCATGTTTCTCGCAGAAAGAATGGGCCAAGGCCATGACGGTTACCTCCCGTCCACAAGAGGCGGGAGGTCTGCGCCACCGGGCGCTCCCACCTGTGTCAATACCCCTGGCAGGACTCGAACCTGCGGCTCGCGGTTTAGGAAACCGCTGCTCTATCCTCTGAGCTACAGGGGCGGACACGGTCAATTATATCGTGGGTCGTGCGATTTGTAAAGAACGAAGAAGTACGCTATAATAGCGACTGTGAACGGGTGGTCTGGGGCCGACACAGTAGCCCATCAAACCATTTACCCCAGGCTACCCGTCCCTTCGGGGCGTGGCGCAGTCCGGTAGCGCGCACGGTTCGGGTCCGTGAGGTCGG
>CAZDTE010000248.1:0-2918 GCA_964508275.1 uncultured Ardenticatenales bacterium | reverse complement strand
CCTGCGGACAGATGCCTCGCCTGCGGACAGATGCCTGTCCTGCAGACAGACGCCTGTCCTGCGGACAGATGCCTCGCCTGCGTGTACGCCGTTACCCACCAAGGGCCCGGTTCAGGAAGACACCGCTCAGGAGCGTGGGCAGGACACCCAAGATGGCACCGCCAATCCAGGTACCAACAACCACGGCCAGCGATTGCCGGCGCGAAAACCCGGTCACAACGGCCACGGCTACCGTCAACAGGAACATCCCCCACAGCCAAAAGATATCCAGGCCGCTCAGGAAGACGTAAAGCGGGCTTTGGCTGTCCTTCAGCAGATCGCCAGAGGCCACCAGCCAGGCAAGCCCCTGGTTCGTGACCAACTCACCTGTGGCTAATACGAAACCGGCCATGACCAGGTTGCGCAAGGCATGTGGGATGGCGGCCCAACTGACGGCCATGATCATCTGACCGGGCTTGCTATTCGCACCCAGCATCATGGCGCAGAAGTGCAACACAGCACCCCAGATGGCCCAACCGATGACAACGAATATCGTGCCCGCCACAATGGTGCTGATGGCGACCTGGGTCTCACTGGGTGTGGTGGCAGCCTGTGCAGCGGCCTGGGCCTGCTGCGGGGGCAATTGAGCGATACGCTGGCGGATTAACTCGCCGGCCAGCCGGGCCGAATGTGGCGCAGAGATCACCCCGAAGATGACGAGGCACAGGACCGCAATGGCTACGGGGACAAGGAAGAGCCGCCTCGGTGCTTCGCGAATCTGGGCGAACGCCTCGCCCGGGCGGTCGATCAGGCTGATGAGCAATCGAAGTGTGTTCATGATCAGGCACCTCGCTTTCAAGCGTTACGGCTTGTTCGGACTGCCACATACGCGGCAACGTGGCAGGATATTACCATAGATTCAGCGCAAAGGCAAGAGGGAGGTGAAGGAGGTTGGGGTTTGGGATCGGGGATCGGGGGGTTGGGGTGTGTGTGTTGGTGGCGCTGTAATTCCACGCAACACGCACAACGCAATACGCGAACCACGCAACACGTTCGTTTTCATCCCCGCTTGCCAGCCGCAAGCGCTCACGGGCACGGCTTTGACAAACGACCCGTTCGCGCTATAATTAACACAGTGACGGTAACTGCCTTTGGGGAGGAAGGGATGAGAAAGAAGACGCTCTTTGCGTTCGGGCTGCTTGCTCTGCTGATCGTTCTGTTGCTGGCCATCCCGGTCTCCGCGCAGACGCCCACAGCGGACGAGGTCAATGCGGTAGCCAGAGAGTTGTACTGCCCGCTCTGCGCCGGGGTGACGGTGGATGTGTGCGAAACGCAGCAGTGCGTACAGATGCGCGGCGTTATTCGCCAAAAACTGGCCGCTGGCGAAACGAAGGAAGATATCAAGCAGTACTTCATCGGGCAGTATGGCCAGACCGTAGTCGGCACGCCGGCGAGACGAGGGTTTGGCCTGACCGTCTGGATACTCCCCTTCGCCGCCCTCCTGCTGGGGTTGGGCTGGGGCGCGTACATGTTGCGCAACTGGGCCGGCCGACGGGAAGCTGCGGCTGCTCCAATCGCTGCAAACCGGAGGGACCTGCCCGAAAAGTACCTGCAACAACTCGAACAAGAACTTGAAGAGAGCGAGTAGCGCCTCGCCAGGGTATCCATCACGAGAACAGGATTAGAGGAGCTTTCCATGACACAACCCGTGTCTTCGCCCGGAGCAAGCCCGCCAGATTCGGCACAAGACATGCCCCCCAGCGCAGATAGAGGCCGTCGAGTGGTACAGATTGGCGGGGTGGTAGTCATCCTCGCCCTCCTGACTCTCTTTGCTTTCGGTCTGCGCTTGCGGGCCTCTGGCCGCGTCGACCGCGGCCCGGCCCCCGATTTTTCGCTGCAACTTTTCAACGGGGACAAAGTCACGCTCAGTGATTTGCAGGGACAGCCGGTGGTTCTGAATTTTTGGGCCTCGTGGTGCAAGCCCTGTGCGGAGGAGGCCCCTGTGCTGGAAGAGGTGTGGCGCTCCTACAAGGACCAGGGGGTGGTGTTTATAGGGATCGACTATGTGGACACCGAACCGGATGCGCTTGCCTACCTGGAGCGGTTTGACATTACCTACCCCAATGGTCCCGACCTTGGCACGCGGATCAGCACGGCATATCGGATGCAGGGTGTACCGGAAACCTTTTTCATAACAAAGGACGGCAATATCCTGGATGTGTACATCGGCGCTTTGCCCCGCTCCACCTTGATCGCTCAGGTGGAACAACTGCTTCAGGAGTAAGACATGGATCCGATCACGCTTCTTGGCCTAATCGTCATCGCCATCGTAGCCGTCGGGTTGCTGCGCTTTATTCTGCACGTCGCCAGTGCCATGCTGCGCACACTCGCCTGTGGGTGCCTGGTGTTGATCGTCGCCGGCGGCCTGGCCTGGGTGCTGTGGCGTGGCCCGCTGGTCGGCTCGTTCTTCCGGTTCTGACAGTGCCTGCCGCCGCAAACAATACGCGGCGTTTGTTTGGATAGCCGGCTCTACGCCTCCAGCAACACCTTGAGCGTTCCTCTTTCGGCCGCACGGGCGTAGGCCTCGCACCCCTGCGACAGCAGGAAGCGCGCATCAACGAGCGCTTCGACATCCACCAAGCCGGCCGCCAACAGGCGCAGCGCCGGCTCGAACGGGCCGCACCGCGACCCGACCAGGGTGATTTCATCCACCACGATCTGGCTCATGTTCACCGCAAGATCCCCGTGGAACGTGCTCTTGAGGACGAGTGTGCCTCGCGGGCGAACCAGCCGCCGGGCAGCGGCGAAACCATCCGGGTGACCGGTGCAGTCTACGACGATGTCGAACGAGGCCGGTGATAACTCTCCGGCGGGCGACTCCGGGTGATGCGTGGGGATGCCACTGCGTTCTGCCAGGGCCAGTTTCCGCCGGTGGCGGC
>CAZDTE010000247.1:0-2978 GCA_964508275.1 uncultured Ardenticatenales bacterium | reverse complement strand
ATTACCTCTATCTCAAACTTCCTTGTGCTTCCAGCGGCCACGATAGAACCAGTAGGCCATGATCAGGCCGTTGGCGATGTTGCCGACGGCGATCCCCACCCAGATTCCGTTGGCCGCCAGCCCTCCCCTGGCGAGCATGAAGGCGATCGGAATCTGTATCGCCCACAGCGATAGTAGGTTGATCGTCATTGCCGGCATAGTGTTTCCAGCACCGTCCAGGCCGCGCGCCATCACCACGCCCATCGCCGAGAAGACGTAGCTGATGCCCACGATGCGCAGGCCGATAGCGCCGTATCGCACCACCTCCGGTGTCGGGTCGAAGAATGCGATCAGCGGAGGGGCCAGGACGAAAGCAAAGATGGCGAAGCAGCCCATAAAGGCCACGTTGTAGCCGGCGATCAGCCAGGCACTCTTCGCTGCTCGCTTCGGTTGCTGCGCGCCCAGGTTCTGGCCGACGAGTGTGGCAGCGGCGTTGCCCATCCCAAAGCCGGGGATGAAGGCGATCAGCAGGATGCGGTTCGCCACGCCGTAGCCGGCGAGTGCAAGCGTTCCAAACAGCCCTACCAATCCGAGCAGTGTGATGCGCGAGCCGGAGCGCAGCATCATCTGCACGGTGCTCGGTGTACCGATGCTCAGCACCTGTTTCATGATCGGCAGGTCGGGACGCAGATCGCGAGGGTGGATGCAGATGCGCGCACGACCGCTGAACAGGATCCACAGTTGAAAACCCAGTCCGGCGGCCTGCGCCAGCACCGTGGAAAGCGCCGCTCCCGTGATCCCCAACCGAGGGACCGGTCCCCATCCCAAGACGAGGAACGGCTCGATGACCACGTTCAGAACATTGGCGAACGTCAGCGCCCACAGCGCAAGGTTGGCATCTCCCGCCCCCCGGAACAAGGAGTTGATGATCGGCACCATGACGATGGCCCACATTCCCAGGTAGGTGATCCGCAGAAACTCCAGGCCCAGCGGCAGCACATCCGGCCCGGCACCCAGAATCCTCAGCATTGGCTTCATCGTCACCCAGCCGAGGAGGGAGATCAGCAAAGAAAACGCCAGGGAGATCACGACCGTCTGGGCGGTGGCGTGGTCGGCAGCTTGTGGCTGGCGCGCGCCGACGCGCCGCGCGACGATGGCCAGCCCGCCGACGCCGAGGCCCATCGAGAGGCTGTTGACTACCCAGCGTACCGTCATGGCAATGGCGACGGCAGCCAGGGCAGCGGAGCCCAGTTTGCCCACCCAGTACAGGTCGGTTACCTGGTACAGGCTGAGCATGGCCATCTCCAGCGTCATCGGCACGCCGAGTGCCCAGATGGCGCTGTTGATGCCTCCCTTGGTGTAGTCTCGCTGGCCCGGACGCCTGGCAACTCGTCCGGCAGCGGGGCCATCACTCATGAACTACCGCGCCAATCACAGGCCAGGCGCGTTCCGCGGCTCGTTGCGCCAGAATCAGATCGGGATAGACGGCCACAGGATGGCCCACCGCTTCCAGCAATGGCAGATCGGCGTGGCTATCCGCATAGGCGTAAGCCGCAGACAGGTCGAGGTCTTTGCCGGTTTCGTCGAGATAGAGCCGCAAACGCTCCAGCTTGCCTTTTCCTTGCGGTAGGGGAGGGAGTGTGCGGCCGGTGCATCGCCCGGCGCGCATTTCCAGCCGCATGCCCAGGGCCGCGTCGGCGCCCAGCCACTCGGCGATGGCCACAGCAAGCGGCTCAAACGTGCCGGAGAGGAGTACGATGGTATGGCCGTCCGCCTGGTGCCCGCGCAGGACACGCAGCACATCCGTGCGGGTGCGGGCGGCAAGCCACTCGTCGATCACCCACTGCGAGACGTCTCGCAGCTCTGCTTCCGACAAGCCCCGCATCATCCATCCCATGTTCTGTGCCCAAACGGAGCGCGCTTTCTGCTCGGTGAAAAGGCCCCGCTGGTGAAGAAACCACATGGGGATGTGGATGCCGAGGAACAGGTAGAGCCAGTGTCGATTCACGTGCCGCGTGCGGTGGTGCAGGACAATGCCGCGCCAAAGCCGGCCGCTGAACAGGGTCCCGTCCAAATCGAAGATCGCGGCCACCGCCATCGCTATGCTCCTTTGACGTGTTGCCCAGCTTGGGTTATAATCACCATCAGCACGACAACCTACCGAACGTTCGGTCAATAAGAGTGGAGTATAACACTGGCGCAGCATAATGTCAACTAGGCGCAGCCCGCAAGTTTCGGGCCAATGGCTCCTTGCCGCCATCCTGACACTCGGCCTGGGTCTTCGGGCCGGGTATATCCTTCTCGTTCCGGTCGCACACGATGAGTATGCCAGCCTGTGGGCGGCCCGGCACGTGTGGGCTCGCGGCGTTCCGCAGTTGCCGTCCGGGTTCGTGTACTGGCAAGGTTGGCTGTTCACCTACCTGGCCGCGCCGATTGAACTGCTCTTCCACCCACCGGCCTGGTTCGTGCGCTTGCCAGCGCTGCTGGCGGGACTCGCTTCGATTGTGCTAGTCTATCGGTTGGGTCTGGCCCTCACCGGGCGCGGGGCCGGCACGATCGCTGCCTTCGGTTGGGCACTGACGCCTATCGCCATCGTCGCCGGCGGCCAGGCCCGGATGTACGCCTTCCTCGATCTGTTCTCACTGCTGGCCGTGCTGTCTCTGTTGCGCTGGATGCGACACGGGCGGGCGGCTGATGGCTGGGCTTTTGCCGGGGCCACGCTCGGGGCGCTGGCCAGCCAGACCGCAGCTTTGCTGATCCTGCCGGGCCTGGCCATGGTCGCCCTGCTGGCCAAGGGGTGGCGGTGGTGGGCAAGACCCACACGGTGGCCGCCGTGGATTGTGTGTGGCGCGGGCGCGGGCGCTGCCTTGCTCATCAATGGGGTGGGCGGACCGGTAGCCAGCGTCGCGCGGCGACCGTACCTGGCAGTTGGGTGGCCGTGGCAGAAGATCGGGCTGACGATCATGCTGCGCGACTGGCTGGGCGATCCGCAGGGCTGG
>CAZDTE010000246.1:0-2980 GCA_964508275.1 uncultured Ardenticatenales bacterium | reverse complement strand
CCTGCTCACCCCGAAAAATAGAGAAGATACGTGGTCCCGACCGCAAAAACACGAAGGAGGTCTCCTGTGTCTCGCAAATCTGTTGGACTGGTCCTGGGGTTTTGGATTCTAGCGGCGATTGCGTGCTCGGTCGGCGGCGGCGGCCCTCCCCAGGTGGAGCAGGTAGTGATGGCCACGGCACTGGACGATGGTTTCGAAGCCGTTGCCACGACCGAGACGTACACCCCCACGCAAACGTTTCATCTGTCGGCCCAGGTTTCCGATTTGGAGAAGGGGTCCGTCCTTCTGGCCAAGTGGTACGGGCGGGACGAGTTGATCAAGGAGTACCCGTACACCTCGGAGGACGCCGGTTCCGGCTACGTCGGCTTCTCACTTTCCCCGAACGAGACGTGGCCCATCGGGAAGTACAGTGCGGAGGTGTACCTGGGTGATGAATTGGCCCAGACTGTGCAATTCACCGTCGTGCCTCCGGAGGACGCGGTTCCGTCACGAGTAACCCAGGTCACTCTGTCACGTGGCATGGACGATAACTTCACGCCGATTGACTCGACCGTCACGTTCCAGGAAGCGGATACGGTCCACGCGGTTATCGCTGGTGACTTTGGCCTCTACTCGCAGGTGCGGTGCGAGTGGTACCTGAACGGCGAGCTTTCCGAAGACACGATAACCACGATCACGATGCAGGAGGACGCTTCCGAGTCGGCTGTTGCCTGCATGCTGAAACCGCCGCTGCCGGTGGGGACGCAGCAGGTGAAGATCTACCTCGATGGCAATGTGGAGCGGGCGCTCGATTTCGCGGTCTTGGCCGGCACCACAGGCGCGCTTCCGCAGCCCGGTGAGATGACGACGGAAATGAGCGCGCCGGTCGCCGAGTCTGATGCGGTCGGCGTGGCAATCCTCAGTCACCGCGCGTATGTTGACCACGACCGCCGGCTGTGGGTCGTCTTTGAGGTGAAGAACGGTACCGGCGGCAACCTGAGTGGCTTGACGGGGAATGTGAGCCTGATCGACGCCGCGGGCAACGAGGTGGCCAGCGGCACGGTTTCCCCAAAGACGCCGGTGATCGCGGCGGGTGACAAGATTCCGTTCGGTGTGTTTTGGAGTTTGGACAAACTCGGTCTCTCTTCGGTTGCGCGGTACCAGGTTTCGGTGACTGATTACGAAGAGACCACGGAACCGGTTACCCCATCGCCGTGGAAGATCCTGGAAGTCGACAACGAACTGAGCGATGAAGGCGACATTTCCCTCGTGGGCACCGTGCAAAACCGGTCGGATGGAACACTTAGCGAGGCGGAGATGTGGGCCACCATCTACAATGCGGAAGGAAACATGTTGGGCGGTGGCATGTCCACGCTATCGTTCGATCAAGCGGTTTTGCCAGGTGAACAGGCCAGTTTCCGGTTGACGGTTTCCGGACCGCTGGAGGGGGCCGATCGCTTCTCGGTGGTCACGGTGGCGGCAGAAGCAAAGGGCCTCGAATTCGGGAAGTCGTCGCGCCCGCCATTGACGATGCCGACATTTGCGCCGGCGATGGCCACATCGACGCCAGGCTTGACCGGCCGGCAGGGGTTGGCGTCACCGACGCCGGCATCCCCGTCGAACGCGAATCTGGCCACGTACACGCACAGTGGCTGGGGATTCACCCTGCAGTATCCGGCCGAGTGGGAGGTGGAAGAGCAGCCGGAGCAGGTGATCATAGGGGAGTCGGATGACACGGCCGGCTTTATCCTTGAGGCCGGTAGTCTCGGCGGCCAGAAGCTGACCTCGCGCCAGTTGATGGATTTGTTCATCCCGGCGATTGCCCAAGAGTTTGATGATTTCAAAGCCGAGCCGGCTCTGGGTGGCGGATGGATCGACGGCGAACTGGCCAGCACAAAGAGGGTGATGTTCACGTCGAACGGCAAACACGCCTTGGGGAACGTGGTCACGACCTCGCACAACGATTTGGCCTACATGTTCCTGGTGCTCGTCGAAGAAGGCACGGGCGACATCTACGAGTTGATGGACATCCTGATGAACAGCCTGCGCTGGACGGGGGGGACGACCGCAGCCTCGCCCACGCCGGCCACGGCCGCCGGGGCCCCGCAGGGACAGCTCATGTACACGGTGTGGAACGGGCCGGGCTACCAGGATTACAGCTTGCTGTTGGTCAACGCGAATGGCACCGGGGGCAAGAAGATCGTGGACCTGGCCAGTGAGCCGAGCTGGTCACCCGACGGCAAGCGGTTCGTGTATTACCACTGGACCGATGGGCTGTACATCGCCAACGCCGACGGCAGCGGTGCGCACAAGATCGTAGCCGACGGCGAGGCGACCTACCCGGACTGGTCGTCGAGAGGCGATCGGATTGTCTATGCCTCGCCGCTAGGCGGGGGCAAGTTCAAGCTGTTCCTGGTGATCGACACCGGCGGCGTCACTTCGGGCAAAGACCTCGGTCCCGGCAACCGGCCGGCCTGGTCGCCGGATGGCAAGAAGATCGCCTACGACAACTGTGATGCCCAGGGGCACTGCGGCATCTGGTTGATGAACGAGGACGGCGGCAACCCGCACGCGCTGACCACGGACGGCGGGGGGCAGGCCGCCTGGGCTCCGGACGGGAGGCACATCGCCTATGCCTCGCCATCGGACGGCGACTACGAAATCGCGGTGATCAATGCCGATGGTAGCGGACGCCGGCAGCTCACGAACAACACCGGCAACGACGCCTTACCGACCTGGTCTCGCGACGGGCAATTCATCTTCTACCGCACGGATCAGAATGGCACCGCCTGGGCGGTCTATCGTATGCGGGCCGACGGCAGCGACAAGCGCAAGTTGGTGGATGCCATGGTGAATCCAGATCGCTGGCAGTGGGAGCGGATGGACGCGAAGTAGCCCGGTGGGGGATAGGACCAATTCTCTCTTGCGTTCTGCCAGCGAGTTTGGTAGAATGGAGGCATCTTCTCAATATTCCGGGGTGAGCAGGACGTCAAGCCCCCCT
>CAZDTE010000245.1:0-2985 GCA_964508275.1 uncultured Ardenticatenales bacterium | reverse complement strand
GCCCCTCCCGGCAGACGAAGGTCACGGCCCTCCCGAGCAGGTCAGCCCCAACAGGGTTGATGGACAGGGAAGATGACAGGGGGACCGAGACTACTGCTCTGTCAGGCATGTTCAAACAGGCTTGTCATTGCGAGTGGAGCGAAGCAATCTCTGTGCAACGGCGGACGCAGACTGTGGAGAGTGCGCAAATGCTTTGCACCCGACCGCCATTTTACTCCTCGTAATGACAGCTATCAGAACCCATCTGGCGGTGTAGTACGTCGACTTGGCCTGGCTTTGAGTCTGGCTCTGCTCTTGCTGGCGGTACTTGCCGTCGTCGTAGCGACCCGCCCGGTGGCCTTGGCTGCCCAGGTCGTGGTAGGGCAAGACAGATCCCCCGCCTCGGCGGGTTCGGCTGCCGGGGCCGATGTCCATCCCCCTGCCAGCGTGCCGGTGGGCGACGGCGAAGAGAAACGCCCCGCCCAAACCGGCGACGTCTGGTTCCTGGATGGAGCTACTTATGAGGTCAAGGCCTATGACGGGATTTGGGAGATCCCCTTGAGAGCAGGCGCACTGGATCCCGGTGTGGTCCTGGTATCCGAGAACTACATCGGGCCTGTGCACTGTAGATTCCCCCAGTTCATCTGCCGTTCCGCCCCTAACTGGACATGGAGTGCAGAAGCTGCTCTGCGGTTTTCGTACCCCATGCAGCTCATTGCAGGCCAGTTCTACACCTACACGGCAACAGCCGACGTCGTGATGAATACAACTGCGACGAATGAGGATCGGCCCCCGACAGCGACAGACCAGTGGGAGTTCTGGTTAGGCTTGTCAGGAGGAGGGGGCTCGTCTAAGCAAAAGCAGGAAGGTGGCTCCGAGGCAAGATTTCAAGCTACAGTTTCTACGTATGTCGACGAGTATATGTGGTTTAGTTTGTGGTTATCGGGTCAGGACACGTTCGAACACCGAATCCAGATCGAGGCATCATTCCTGCGCTGGGACGATGAGGACATATGGGGAACTTACTATCACAACTACGACCTCGTGATCATCGCAACACTAACGTATAAGCACTGCTCCGACTCTGCGGATTGTTCTACTATCGAGGGCAAGGTCTACACGACTCGGCCCGCG
This sequence comes from uncultured Ardenticatenales bacterium, assembly GCA_964508275.1. Lineage (GTDB taxonomy): Bacteria > Chloroflexota > Anaerolineae > Ardenticatenales > JAADHH01 > CAZDTE01. The sequence continues at coordinate 1,872 of CAZDTE010000245.1, read as the reverse complement.
TACCCTGCCGTAAGCGAGCCCGTGATCCACAGTCCCGTGCTGGCCAACCCGCTCATCGGCGTGCCGGTCACACTGCTGCGCAATGGTAACGTGCTGCGCCGAGCCATCACCCAGCCTCCCGATGGCAGCTACGTCCTGGCCGGCGTTCCGGTCACCGATAGCCTCGTGTTGAGCGCCACCCTGGAGCACGCCGCAAACATCACCTCCACGTTCCGTGTGATCTCCGGGCAGGTTGCCGGACCGCCGGCTTACGTTGCTACCCTACCTTTTTCTACCACCGACGCTCCCGACCCGCTGACCAGGGACATCTTGTTCGCCGACAGTCCCGACATCACCACAGACCCGAACATCAATCGCACCGACCTGGACGACCTGGGCGTGATCTATTACCATTTGTACCAGGCATGGAAATTATCGGACCGCGTGAACCAGGCACTCGACTTCCAGTTGCCCGTGGACATCATCGCCTTCTCCACGCAAAGTGGTGTCCGCTGGCTAGGTCCCAATTCCTGGGGCGCCAACACCGCAGTTGACCCTTTCATCAGCATAGAGGCGCTCAACGGAACCAGCGTGATCACAGACGGCAGCCGCCCCGACAACCGGGAGTGGCACGAGTTCGCTCACCACGTGATGGCCGATACCCTCGGCAACCTGATGCCTGACAGCCCTGGAGACGGCAACCACAACGGATATGCCAACCCCTCTACCACCGACTCGTGGACCGAAGGATTCGCCGAGTTTTACTCCATGATGGTCGCGCGTGAGGTGGCCAAGGAACCCCGACCGGAGCTGTACCGCGTGAACGGAAGAGAGATCAACCTGGAGGCCAATCGCCTGGCCTGGGGCCGGTTCGAGGAGCTTGCCGTGGCCGGCCTGCTTTGGGACCTGGTAGACGCCGTGGATGCCGATGATGCCACGGTGATGACGCCTACCACGGGGATCGCGGTTACTTACGCCGACTGTGTTGAGGTGGACTGGGACGATCTGTGGGATGATCTGAAGGTGGACTACACCGGTGTGGTCACCCCGTCCGCGGTTGCCCAAGGCCAGAACTACGGATACCTTTTCGACATGAAGCACTTGTACGACGTCCTGACGCATCGGGGTTGGGGCTCGGCCGACTCCCGCGGCAACGGCCTGAGCGATTTGGATGAGCTGTTCGTCGCCCATGGCTTCTTCGCCGACAGCAGCCCGATGAATCGCGCTCGTGAGTCGACCGAGGAGATCGGGCGGGCGGCCTACATGACCTATACGCTTCCCTCGGGTGCTGTGGTACCGGCCCGGCCTGACCGCCGCGATCTTCCGCCCGTTCCCGGTTCCAATATTGCCTTCGGGGCGTTCCTTGAGGAAACCGGCGCTCCCACTGACGTCCAGGACTTCAATGTGGAGGTGCGCTTCGCCCCGCCCTTCGAGCATTACAGCTACAGCTTCCGGCAGAACACAGCCCAGACGCCTGGCCAACTGTACTTCTTCGGCCCTGATCCGCAGTACCAGGCCACGACGTACATCACGGCGCGCGCTCCCGGCTATGTGTCCACCGAGCCACTTTCGGTCACCAATGCTCACTATTGGGAACAGATGGCAACCAGCCCGACCGACTTCTTCTTGGAGCACACCTTCGAGATGACGGAGACGGCACGCGTCTACCTGCCGTTTGTGACGGGCGGGTCGAGCGGGCAACTTGTTCAGGGTGCGCCGCCCATGCCGCGCAGGGTGCTACAGGCACCGACCCGCACGCCGCGTCCCTGCTTGCCGGCTGCACCGCCAACCGATACGCCTACGCCGACCGAAACGCCCACGGCAACAGACACGCCTACGGCAACTCCCACGCCGATGGGCACTCCGACGGCCACGTCCACGGTGTCGCCTACT
>CAZDTE010000244.1:0-3018 GCA_964508275.1 uncultured Ardenticatenales bacterium | reverse complement strand
CACTTTGCCATGGTTTTCTAATAGAAAAGACCTTCGAGCCTTGTATGATAGGGTTGGACTAAACCGCTGCGCGGTAGTTGAGCGGAGCGGCGCCTCGTGTGCATGTCATTCCAGGCCCGGTGAGCCTCGTTCTGAGGCTACAACCCCCGTGGATAATCCGGAAGGGCAATATGTGATCGGCGCAATCGGTGGCCCGTTGTCCGGTCCGGTAGCCTCCTGACATGTGCTCCCCGTGGGGGGGCGATTCGCATCACGTTCAGGAGGCATACCATGACCGAACTCAGACAACGCATGATCCAAGACATGCGCCTACGCGGACTCGCCGAGAGCACCCAGCAGGTCTACGTCGAGGCCGTCAAACACCTCGCGGCTCACTATAGCAGATCGCCCGATCAGCTCACCGAGAACGAGGTACGCGATTTCATCCTCCACCTGACCGACACCAGGAAACTCGCCAAGAGCACGGTGCGTGTCCATCTCTTTGCCCTCAAGTTCCTCTACCGCATGACCCTTCAACGCAACTGGCCGGTGCTCAGCTTGGCACGGGTGAAGAAGCCGAATCGACTTCCGGTGATTCTGAGCCGCGAGGAGGCACGCCACCTACTCGCGCTGATCCGAAGGCCGGCGGCGCGAATGAGCTGCGTGATGATGTACAGCTGTGGGCTCCGCATATCGGAAGCCACACGTCTCAAACCCGCCGACATCGACAGTGGACGCATGGTCGTGTGCGTGCGACACGGCAAAGGCGACAAGGATCGAACCGTACCGCTGCCGCGGCGGACACTCGAGCTTCTGCGTGCCTACTGGGCCGAACATCGTCCGGCCAATGGCTGGCTCTTCCCGGCACAGGGCAGCCCCAATCCGATAGGCACCAAGGCCGTGGCCACCTGCTTGAAGGCCGCCCTGCACGAGAGCGGCATCAAGAAGCCGGCCACGTGTCATACGTTTCGTCATTCGTACGCCACGCATCTGCTCGAAGCGCGCGAGAGCCTCCGTACGATTCAGGCCCTCCTCGGCCATCGGGCCCTCAAGAGCACCATGGTCTATGTGCATCTGACCGCCGCCACGATGGAACAGGTGCACAAGACGATCAACCACCTGATGGCTGATCTGTAGCCCGCAGACAGCCGGCAGATGCTCGAGGTGGCGGACATTCTGCGCCGCTACGGCGGTGCCTATCTGGATCGGTTCGGCGAAGCCGTTCCGCAGCGCCATCGGCACGTCATCCGAGAACTCGTCAATTGCCGAACCGAGGCCCTCGGCGGCCATGTCTATGTCTGTGACGGTTGCGGGCATCAGCACTTCTCCTATCACTCCTGCCGGAACCGCCACTGCCCCAAGTGCCATGGGCACGACACTGAAGACTGGCTCGCCGCCCGGCAGGACGAACTCCTGCCGGTGCCTTACTTCCATGTGGTCTTCACCGTTCCACAGGAGCTTCGCCGCATCATTCGTAGCCACCCTGAGCGGCTCTACGGGGTCTTGATGAAGGCGGCCGCCAGGGCGATCATCAAGCTTGCCGCCGATCCCCGCTACGTGGGCGGAAAGATCGGCATCCTGGCCGTCCTGCACACCTGGACGCGTACCCTGGAGTATCATCCCCATGTCCACTGTCTCGTACCCGGAGGCGGCGTATCGCCCGATGGTTCCTGGATCCCGTCAAGGCCGGACTACCTTGTTCCCGTCAAAGCGCTGTCCAAGATCTTCCGCGGAATCTTCATGGATCTGGCCCGCAAGGCGCTGCCCAGCATCGTGCTACCCACGTCAGCCTGGAAGCAGAGCTGGGTCGTGTACAGCAAGGCCACGGTTCAAGGTGCCGGCCGCGTGCTCGATTACCTCGGACGCTACGTGCACCGTGTCGCCATCGCCAACAGCCGGATCATCTCGATCGACAACGGTCGCGTTGTCTTCCGTTACCGGAAGGTCGGCGAAACAACCAGCAAGACGATGTCGCTGGATGCGCACGAGTTCATCCGTCGTTTTTTGCAGCACGTCTTGCCACGGGGTGTCCACAAGGTTCGCTACTACGGCCTGTGGGCACCGTCGAACCGGGCGTTGCTGCGACGTATCCGCGATGAGCTTACCGAGCCTCAAACGGACCTGGCCGTGCGAGACCCACTTGAACCGCGACCATCCAAACCCGCTCGAAGCCCACGGCCCCGTGAAGGTCAGCCCTGTCCACACTGTGGTGAAGGTGTGCTGGTCTGGCTTGCCGCCGTCCCGCGGTCGTCCAGAGCGCCGCCGCCACCTTGTTGCCGTAGATCTTCCAACGTCCGGTGACCCCGACCACGCGGCGCCTTGGGTGAGGTTCCTCGTCGCGGTGTGTCTGCGCCTTCGCTCCGGCTCTGCTCCCGTCGGAGCATCCGGCGCCTCCCATTCTCCCCGTGTCCGCCCCGGATCGTCCCTCGGCGAACACGCACAGCCGCACCTCGCCGCACCATCGCCGCTCGTGATCACGTGCCCAACGAAGGATGCGCCCCGCTGACCGCCATGCCCTCGACCACCTAAAACCCCAGACGCTCCGACGCGGTTCAGTCCAACCGACCTTTTGCGGCGGCACTACCCTCAACAGATCGTCCACACCTCACGCCGCCGCAAAAACTCTTGATTCATTTCACGAAGCCGTCGCCGTGCAAACGGGTCTCAACGCGGTGCCCGGGCAAGTCTCCGGACACGAAAGTGTTACCGGCAAGGATGCGGAGGTTCTGGGACTGACGTCGTTTCTGTTCGAGGCTTACAACGAAGCCGCCGCTGCCGTCGAGGACCAGGGTTATCAAGATTGGGCGGATTGCATCACGCATTCGGATTGGCATCCAGGAAACCTGTTGTTCAAGCGGGGGAAGGTTCTGCTCGGAGGGCGGTTCAAACTCCAGAAGCATCGTCTTCTCGCTGAGCAGCGACGCACGTTCCTCGGTCAGGGCAGGCATGGCTCGGAAACTGATTTCCTCGTGGGCCTGATCATTGGTGAGGCAGGTGATCAGGATTCAAATGATTCTCCAACGCATCGAGATCAGTTTC
>CAZDTE010000243.1:0-3025 GCA_964508275.1 uncultured Ardenticatenales bacterium | reverse complement strand
AGGTTAGGCCTAACCTCAGGTTAGGGGGGCTTGACGTCCTGCTCACCCCGAAATACTGAGGTGATACTAATCCTGTGCATAACACCTGACCCGGACCTGCCGAAACCACAAAACGTTACCACCGATCACAACAAGGCACCATCCGGCGCAACGCGGAGCACCATGAACAGAGCAGAGAACATCCCAATCGCGTTGGCACAGATCGAATCAAGACTGGAACGGCTTCTGGAAGGTTCCTTCCACCGGCTGTTTGGCGGAAAGATCGAGCCGGCAGACCTGGCGAACCGGCTGGCGCGGGCGATGGAAGATGGGCAAGTTGTCGCCGCCGGTCGTTTGCTGGTGCCAAACCGCTATGAGGTTGCGCTGCATCCCACCGACAGCGGTTCATTCCAGAGTTTCGAAACCATCCTGTCACAGGAACTGAGCGCATTCTTGATGGACCTGGCCCAACGACGCCATTACTTCCTGGTTGGACGACCGCAGATCAACCTGGTCATGGACAACGCCCTGAAACCGGGCGACATTCTCGTGACAGCCCGGCTGGTGGATATCAGCCAGTCCGGGTCCGACTTCCCACAACAACACACCCGCCCCATGCGCGTTCCCACGGGCATCGCGCCCCATGCTGCGGCGCCGACCGCGTATTTGGTCCACGAGGGCCGCCACATTCCACTTGATACCCCTTTCGTGACCATCGGGCGGCACACCGACAACGACATTATCTTGGAAGCCAAAGCCGTTTCGCGCTACCACGCCAACATCAAGCTACGCCAATCCCGCTACTATCTGTTGGACCTGGCCAGTGCGAACGGAACATCCGTCAATGGCAGACAGATCAACGAGGGTGTACTGCAAGACGGTGACATCATTTCGCTGGGGGGCGCCGAACTGGTATTTCGCCAGACCGCAGGTCGTCCACAAACGTAACGCCCTGTCACACGGGAGGTCTCGTCCTTTTTGGCTGCTGAAACGACACTCTTCTTGCTCAGACTGGGGTTCTTCCTGGTTCTGTATTCTTTTTTGGGCATCATACTGCTCATCGTCTGGCGTGACCTGAGGGCGACAGCGGAACAACCGACATCGAAGAGGAGGGAAACGCGCGCTCCCGGCTACCTCCGCGTGGTCAATCCGGGCACGACAACATTTGCGGCCGGCGACTCGCTCCCCCTCCAACCGGTGACCGGTGTCGGCCGCGAACTGAGCAACGACATCGTCCTGTCCGACTCGTTTGCCTCCGCTAACCATGCCCTGCTTACGTACCGGCAAAGACGCTGGTGGCTTGAGGATCTTGGCAGCCGAAATGGCACCAGTGTCAACGGCAGCCGCATTCAACGTCCTGTACCGCTCGACTCGGGCGACATCATCGGCATCGGCCAGGTTCTGCTAAAGTTGGAATGAGCTAAAAGGATTTGCCATGAACCTCCTGGACCTGTTTAATATCTCTTTCGCCCGGTATCCGGACCGCACGGCGATCCAGTTCGGAGAACAACGCGTCACCTACGCCGAACTGAACTCCAGGGCCAACAGGTTGGCCCATTCCTTCCAAAGCCTGGGCATCGGCAAAGAAGATCGCGTGGCCCTCTACCTGCCCAACAGCCTCTCGTTGATCGACGCCTACCTGGCAAACCTGAAACTCGGGGCCATTACAGTTCCGGTCAATCTCCTCTACCGTGAGACCGAGATCACACACATCTTCAACGATTGCACTCCCCGGCTCCTGGTCACGAACCGAGACCAGTTGCCGATCATCGGCCCGTTTCGCGATCAACTGGACTCACTGGGGCATGTGGTGCTGGCGGAAGACATGCCCACGCTGGCCGAGGACGAACCGGACCGCCCGATTCCAAGCCGCGTCACGGGCGACGACCCGGCCATCCTGCTCTACACATCGGGTACGACGGGGCGCTCAAAAGGCGCTATCCTCAGCCACGGCAACTGCGTGGCCAACATTGTCGGCGTGACCAGCGCGTGGGCCTGGACCGCGGACGACCGGTTCCTGCTAACCCTTCCGCTGTTCCACGCCCACGGCCTGGCCGTGGGACTGCACGGCGCTCTGACCGTCGGGTGTACGACCGTTCTCCACGAGCGCTTTCATGCCGATGCCGCCCTCTCGGCCATCCTTGGCCAGGACATCACACTCTTCTTCGGCGTGCCGGCGATGTACGTCCGGCTGCTGGAAGAAGCCGGCAACCGGTTCGGCGCCATCGAGCGAATGCGCGTCCGTGCGCCAGCCATGCGCCTGTTCGTCTCTGGGTCCGCCCCGCTCCGGCCAGACACGTTCGAGAGTTTCCGCAACGCCTTCGGACACGAAATCCTGGAACGCTACGGTATGACTGAGACGCTGATGAACATCTCCAACCTGTATGCCGGGCCGCGCCTACCGGGCACCGTGGGCGTGCCCCTCCCCGGCGTGTCGGCGCGCATCTGCGATGCGTCCGGCAACCCGCTGCCGGACGGAGAAGCCGGCGAGGTCTTCCTGCGCGGAAGCAACGTTTTCCAGGGCTACTGGAACGATGCGGAGAAAACGGCCAAAGCGTTCTTTTCCGATGAACGGGGCCGCCGCTGGTTCCGCACCGGCGACATCGGCGTGCGTGACCCCATCGCCGGCTACTTCCGCTTGGAAGGCCGACTCCATGAGTTGATCATCAGCGGCGGTTTCAACATCTATCCACGCGAGGTTGAAGAAATCCTGGCAAGCCATCCCGCCGTACGAGAAGCCGCCGTCGTCGGCACGCCCGACCCCGTGCGCGGCGAACTGCCCAAAGCGTTCGTCGTCCTGGCCGAGGAACAGGCTGTCACGACCGAGGAACTTCAATCATTCTGCAGGGAACGTCTGGCCAGCTTCAAAGTGCCCAAAGTTATCGCCTTCGTCCCTGTGCTGCCCCACAATGCGCTGGGAAAGGTTCAGAAGCACCGGCTCGAATATGTATCACCTCAATAACTTGGGGAACGCCCCCCGGCCCCCAATTCTGGGGGAGCACATGCCCCCCAAAGTTGGGGGGTTAGGCCCTAACCTCAGGTTAGG
>CAZDTE010000242.1:0-3129 GCA_964508275.1 uncultured Ardenticatenales bacterium | reverse complement strand
CCGGATCAAGACGCCCCAGATTATTGAGATGATACCATCATCTCCCCAAAACCTTCTGCAAGAACTGCCCGGTGTACGAGTTTGGGTTGCGCGCGACCTCTTCCGGTGTCCCTTCGGCGACGATCTCGCCGCCCCGGCCGCCCCCCTCCGGCCCCAAGTCAATGAGGTGATCGGCCACCTTAATCACGTCGAGGTTGTGCTCGATGACGACCACGGTGTTGCCCTTGCTGACCAGCCGGCTCAGCACCTTGATCAGGCGAGCCACGTCGGCGGCGTGCAGGCCGACGGTTGGCTCGTCCAGGATATACAGCGTTTTGCCAGTGGCGACACGCGACAACTCCTTGGACAGCTTCACCCGTTGTGCCTCGCCGCCAGATAACGTCGGCGCAGGCTGGCCCAGTCGGACGTACCCCAAGCCCACATCAAACAGCGTTTGCAATTTACGCTTAACGGACGGGATGTGCGCGAAGAACGCCAGCGCTTCCTCCACCGGCATGTCCAGCACATCGGCGATGTTCTTGTCCTTGTACTCGATCTGCAGCGTCTCGCGGTTATACCGCCGGCCTTTACACACCTCGCACCTGACATACACGTCCGGCAAGAAGTGCATCTCAATCTTGATCGTGCCGTCGCCCCGGCAGGCTTCGCACCGCCCGCCCTTCACATTGAACGAAAAGCGACCGGGCTTGTAGCCCCTCATCTTCGATTCGGGCAGCGAGGAGAACAGGTCTCGGATCGGCGTGAACACGTTGGTGTACGTCGCCGGGTTCGAACGGGGCGTCCGCCCGATCGGCGACTGGTCAATGTCAATCACCTTGTCCAGGTGTTCAACGCCCAGCAGTCCGGCGTGTTTGCCCGGCTGGGTTCTCGCGCGTTGCAGTTTCTGGGCCAACGCCTTGTAGAGCAATTCGATGGACAGCGTGCTCTTGCCAGACCCCGAGACTCCGGTGACGCAGATGAACGTGCCCAGCGGAAAGCGCGCATCAATACCCTTGAGGTTATGCTCCTGCGCCCCCTTCACGACCAGTTCCTTGCCGTTTCCCGGACGCCGTTTCTCCGGGATCGGGATGGTTAGCTGGCCATTCAGATACTGCCCGGTGAGCGATTCTGGTGTGGCCAGAATCGTCTCTAGCGGGCCGACGGCAACGACTTCCCCGCCGTGTTCGCCCGCTCCGGGTCCCAGGTCAACGATCCAATCGGCAGCCCCGATCGTCTCCGCGTCATGTTCGACCACGACCAGCGTGTTGCCCAGATCACGCATCCGCTCGAGGGTGCGCAGCAACCGCTCGTTGTCGCGCTGGTGCAAACCGATCGAGGGTTCATCCAGGATGTAGAGCACGCCGACCAGACGCGAGCCGATCTGGGTCGCCAGACGGATGCGCTGTGCTTCACCACCGGACAGGGAGTTTGCCGCGCGGTCAAGGGCCAGGTAATCAAGGCCCACATCGGCCATGAAACCCAGCCGGGCGTGCAATTCTTTGAGGATCTGATTGGCTATCGCCCTTTGCCGTGCTGTCAACAGCGTGTTTCCATCATGCTGAAGGTTCTTCACCCACTGGAGCGCCTCGACCACCGACATCTTCGTCACCTGGGAAATGTTCTTGTTCACCAAGGTTACGGCCCGCGCTTGGGCGTTCAGGCGTGTGCCTCCGCATTCGGGACAGGGCCGTGTAGCCATGTACCGCTCGATCTCCGCGCGCATCCAGTCGGATGTCGTTTCTTTGTGACGACGGACGAGATTAGGGATCACACCCTCGAACGTAGTGTCATACGCCCGCTGGTTTCCATGACGGTTGGTATACTGTACGGTCACTACGTCGCTGCCGCTACCGTACAAGATGACGTTCAACTGCTCGGCCGTCAATTCGGCGAGCGGCACGTGCATCGAAAAGCCGTAGGTTTCCCCAACGGACGTCAACAGCCGGCGGAAAAAGCTATCGCTGGTGCTGGCGCGCGCCCACGGCCGGATCGCGCCCTTATCCAATGACAACGTGCGATCGGGAATGACCAGGGCAGGATCGATTTCCATCGTGTTGCCCAGACCCTGGCAGGTCGGGCAGGCTCCCTCCGGGTTGTTAAAGGAAAAGGAACGAGGCTCCAACTCGCTCAGGGAAAGTGCGCAGTCCGGGCAAGCGAGGTGCTCGGAGTACAGCATATCCTCGGCGCCGTCTCCGTTCTGCACGGCGACAATCACCAGCCCGGCGCCCATCTTTAGGGCCGTCTCCACACTGTCGGCCAGCCGGGAGGCATCGTCGCCGTTGTCTCCTTCCAGAGGTCGGACCACCAGGCGATCCACAACCGCCTCAATGTGATGGATCTTGTAGCGATCCAGGGCGATCTCCTCGTTCACGTCACGCACATCCCCATTCACTCGCACGCGGACGAAGCCGGCCTTGCGCACATCCTCGAACACCTGCTGGTGGTGGCCTTTGCGCCCGCGGATCAGCGGAGCCATGATCTGGATACGGCTATCTTCCGGCAGGCTCTGAATGGAATCCACGATCTGCTCGACCGTTTGCTGCTGAACCACGCGGCCGCACTGCGGGCAATGGGGCGTGCCGGCCCGCGCGTACAGCAGGCGCAGGTAGTCGTAGATTTCGGTGACCGTGCCAACGGTGGAACGCGGGTTGTGCCCGGTTCCTTTTTGGTCAATCGAGATCGCCGGCGACAGCCCTTCGATCTGGTCTACGTCCGGCTTCTCCATGCGACCGAGGAATTGCCGGGCGTAAGCCGAGAGGGATTCGACATAGCGGCGCTGGCCCTCCGCGTACAGCGTGTCGAAGGCCAGGCTCGACTTGCCCGAACCAGACAGCCCGGTTACCACGATCAGCTTGTTCCGCGGCATTTCCACGGTGATGTTCTTCAAGTTGTGTTCTCGTGCGCCACGCACGATGATTTTGTCTTGGGTCATTCCGATTCCGATTTCTAGATTACTGGACTCTGGCGTTTTTCTGTTTTTGCCACGGATTACACAGATTTTCACGGAAAAAACCTGGAAATCTGTGGAAATCCGTGCCATCCGTGGCTGATGATGCCACTGTTATACGGTCAAAATGACTTTCGCCAGACTCCAGTAGATTAGGAGTTTTGCGTATTGCGTGCTGCGTTGCGATCTGTCACTCCCCGTTC
>CAZDTE010000241.1:0-3198 GCA_964508275.1 uncultured Ardenticatenales bacterium | reverse complement strand
GTTGCGTCAGCCGGTCGAGGTTCGTCATTTCTGCCAACAGCGTGGCCACGGTGATCTCTTTCTGATCCACGTCAGGACAGGTTGCATCGAACGGTTCCACCCACTCACGGCAGTAGGATGGATCAGACCATTTCACCCCCACGACAGGGAGAAAGACAGTCGCCTGCGGAGTGATGTGCGGGCCAGGTGTTCCGCTTTGAGTTGCCATCTCTGCCCGGCCAAAGAAAACAAGCGACAGAAAAACCAAGAGCATGGCCACGCGTGAGAAAATCCCTCTTTTCAGCTTGTTATTCGAAGTACTCATGCTGGCGCCTCCCGGTGTAGTGGTGATCTATCGTCTCAAGCATGCACTCATATTCTACACAACAACCCATAGTTTTGCTTGACGGAAAATGGGCGGGAGGGGGGCGTGAGAGGGGCGCGAGGGGGGCGAACAGGGGACGGTTATTGCGGGGGGTGGATCAGTCTCAGTCCATGCCCACGCAACACCACAATGTATTCCTGGCGGGGAAGTTCGTTCCCCTCATTGCGCGATTGCGTATCGCGCAGGCGTTTGCGTAGGCGTTTGATCAAGCCGTCTACGGCCTCGCTGCTCACGCCGGCCGCGTCCACGTCGGGCCAGACGGCGGCAACGATCTGGGCACGGGAGACGACCTGCCCGGCCGAATGATACAGCAGCGCTAACAGGGTGAACTGGGCGGGCGAGAGGGCCGGCTCCACCAGTTGGGCGTCCACCCAGACCGCGCGCGTTTCCTCGTCGAGCCACACGCCTTTCAGGCGGCCCAGTCGCGGGCTTTCCAGGGTTTCGTTGGGATCATGAAAGCGGAATACCACCGCGCCCCCCAGGACGATTTCATCACCATCGTACAAGCGGTGAGGCTCTGCGCCGATGGGCCGGCCATTGACAAATGTGCCGTTGCGGCTGCCCAGATCAGTCAGGTAGTAGCAAGGCTCAACGCGGCTGATACGCGCGTGCTGGCGTGAGAGGCGCGGCTGCGGCACAACCAGGTCGGCGCGCGCATCGCGACCGATCAGGAACTCGTCACTGTCCAGGGCCCACCGGTCGGGCTGGCCGTCTGGCTGGGGACCGACGAGTACAGCGACTTCACTCATGGTGGTTCGCTTTCCTCATGGCCCAAAGCCGTAAACGGTCTTATCGGTCCGCACGAATAGCCAGTCGCCGGCCGGTGCCGGGGGATAGGTGATAGATTCGCCCAGGGCCAGTTTGACATCGGCGTTTTCCACGCCGTTTTCGGCCGCAATGTACCGCACCTCACCTGCCTCGGTGCCGACAACTACGTATTTGCCGTTCGTGATGGGACCGACACCGGCAGCACTGCCCATGCTCAATGTCCAAGCTTCTTCCCCGCTCCGTCCTGCCCAGGCGTAAACCGTGCCGTTGGCGGAGACGGCATACAACCGTTCCGGGTCGGAGGCCAGGCCCACAATTGCGCTGTCGGCTTTGGCCTGCCACGCTGCTTTTCCGGTGATCATCGAAAAGGCATGCACCCAGCCCTTATCTGTCCCCACGAGAACGAAACCCCATGCCTCGGCAGCGACCGGCGCCATCGTTGGTTGGCCAACTGTCTGGGCGATCCAGGCAATGTCCTGGGGTGCCCGGTCAAGGGCGTAGACAGCGTGTCGCTCGCCGGAGAGATAGATTGCTACATTTGTCACCGTGGGCGGTTGCCGGAAAGCGTCGTCTTCGCTTACATCGAACGTCGAGAAGACTTTGCCAACGGAGGGATCAAGGATGTGCAGCTTGCCGCTGGCCGTCGCTATGTAGACGGCACCCTCAGAGCCAACGCTAACCCCACTGGGAATGGCTCCGCCCAGTTCAGCAGCACCGATACGCCAGATAAGCTGGCGGTCGGTCAGGGCCAGCGCATATAGCTCGCCATCGTCGGTGGGCACAAAGACCAACATGTTGCCAAAATCGGGGTAGATGGTCGGTAGCGCGCTCACATTCGCGCCGAAGCTCGTTTCCCAGGCCGGTTCGCCTGTAGCCCAATCGAGGCCGCGCACGGCGCCACCACCCACGCCGAAAACGACGCGGCCTCCGCCGGCAACCAGTCCGGTCCCTGCGCTCGACTGCGGATCGAACACCCAGCGCGGTTTGGGGTTGGGAGGGCTCCATTCTTCGGCGATGAAACCGGCATGGGTCGCGCTGCCGCCAATCATCGGCCATAGGGCATGCTCGCCTGGGGCCAGAGATCGGACGGCGGGGCCGGCCGTCGATGTCGACGCCGGCGTAGGCGCTGACCGCGTCGGAGTCGCCTCGTGTTGCCGGAAGCCGGGCAGGGTCAGCGCGACGATGGATAGGGCAAGCCCCAGTATCGTGACCGCGGCCAACAACCATCCTCGGCGTTTGATGAAACTCAGCAGCTTGGTGGAAGGCGCGTGTTTGGGCAAAGCCGGTGGAGATTCCTCACGCAGTGCGACTCCCAGCGCAGCGGCTGTCGAAAAGCGTTCGTCTGGGTCTTTGGCCAAGGCTCTTGACAGCGCATTTTCGATGGCGGCAGGCAGGCTAGGGTTGTATTCGGTGATGGGAGGGGGAGGCGCGTAGAGCTGCTGGTAGAACAATGCCGCCGTGCCAGGGTGGTCAAATGGCGGCCGGCCGGCCAGCATTTCGTAGAAGATGACTGCCAGGCTGTACAGGTCAGACCGTCCATCCGTTGACTCACCCTGGACCTGTTCTGGCGACATGTAGCGCGGCGTGCCGACGGTCATACCGCTGGTGGTGATCGACGGGGCTGTCTCTAACCAAGCCAGGCCAAAATCAACGATGGTGGCTTTGTCATCCGTGCCGATCATAATGTTGGCCGGCTTGAGATCACGGTGGATCACGCCGTGCCGGTGGGCGTAGTCGAGCGCGCCGGCCAGTTGATCGAATAACCCGAGGCTGCGCTCAACGGGCAAGCGCCCTTCTGCGGCCAGCAATTCCTTGAGGGTGCGGCCGGTGATCCATTCCAGGGCAATGTAAGGCCGCCCCTCGTGCTCGCCGAATTCGTACACCGTGGCGATGTGGGTATGCTTGAGGCTGGCTATCAACGCGGCCTCCCGGTGAAAGCGAGCCAGCGCCGCCTGGTCACCTCCCAGATGGGGGGCAAGCAGCTTAAGTGCCACCGGGCGGCCAAGCATGGGGTCCCGGGCGCGATACACAACGCCCATGCCGCCGCGCCCAACCTCATCCTCCAG
>CAZDTE010000240.1:0-3295 GCA_964508275.1 uncultured Ardenticatenales bacterium | reverse complement strand
CCTGAGAGACTCCGCTATGGCAACTCTATTCGGGGGTTATTCGCCACCTGACTCTCTTTCTGTAGAATCAGGTATTTCCGTGTTTTATTGTCCAGGACGACGCGATAGCCTGGCGGCGCGTGGGTGCGGGCACGATAGAGGTCGTAGCTGTTCTCAGGCCGGCCGTTGTTAATCAATACCCATTCGGGATGGAATTTATTGACGATGTTGTCCAGATTCTCCACCAGCCACTGTCCGCCGACACTGAACGCTCCTGTTAGACAGGAGTGCAGTTGGGGGTAGTTGCTGGCGACCGAACGCGGGTGGCCTGCCAGCCGTAGGAAGTCGCTTACAAGGAGTTTGTAGACCTGGTTCTCCGGGCCCAGGCGGGTCCAATAGGTTTGCCTCGCCCGGTAGAGGAATAACGGGGCGATGATGATACATGCCATCGCCAGGGCGACTCTGACGCGGGGAGTTGAGATCCTAATGGAGCGTGCCCACAGCACGACGGTCCGCACGGCCATCATGGCGAGCACAACCACAGCGCACAGCCTGTGCCGCGAGCTGGCGAGATCGTTTACCAAGCCCAGCAACGTCAGGTAGACCACGATCGCAGCCAGGTAGCCCCATTGCTCGCGCCGGCTCGCCGCAATTGCGAACAATGCGATCAGCAGCACGGTGCCGCCCATGTCCCACCTCCACAGATCCTGTCCGATCAAGAACAAGTTTTTCCGCAGGCGGTCCACCGCGTACACGGCGTAGGCAATCGGATGTGCTCGGATCTCCGAGCCCAGGGCCGCATTCTCAAAGACCTCTGGCGAGGTGTCTGACAAGAGCGCATCAACCCGGTTGCGATATCGGTCTGTCGGGTCGGTGGTTGAGCGAAATTGCCCGAGGACTGGGTCATAGTGGAGTGTCAGTAGACTGGAATGTCGGCCCGCCATGGGGAAATGATTCAGGGCCTTGCAAGACCCGACGAAGGCAGCAAAGCCCACTGCCGCACCCAGCGCCACTCGTGCCAAGACGTGTCGCATCCTCGCAATCGTGATGACCAACCCCAGAACAAGTGCCGAGACTACCAGGAGCAACCCTTCCGGTCGCATGACCGGCAGTGCCACGCCTACCAGGAACAAGCAGATGGTTCGCGGCGATGAACTGTCCTGGCGTTCTTGACAAAGCCCAATAAGCACGATTGCCCCCAACCCCATCAGTGTTCCTATCGAGCCCATGACAATGTGCAAGTAGACGACCGGTACAGCCGCTAGTAGCGCAAACACCGCGATCCCGGGGATGCCGCCGGCCCGACTCCCACGCGTCGCAACCGCAGTGGCGATGGCCAACATAAGCACTCCCGCGAACAGGTGTATCACAAAGAACGAATGAGCATTGAGTCCGAATAGCCAGTAGCAGGCGGCGGTGACTGTGACGGGCACGATGGCCATAGTAGCCGGATAGTCGATCGTGCCGTTAACCAGGCAGATGATGAAATGATCTTCGGCGAGAGACCCCGCCTCGGCGAAGTTCGCGGCTGGCCGGCAGAAAATCGGCACGTCGAACAGACCCGCCTGATAGGCCATCGGATAGGGCGTTGCCGCCATGATAGCCACCAAAAAGAGGTACATGGTCGAGATTCCGACGAATGCCGCGATCTCGAATCGGCTCCTGGAGGCGAACAATCTGGTGACAAACTCGGCGATGGCCCGGCGACCCAGGACCATCGTGATCACCGCAATCGCCACGAATGAATACCGCGCCCACGCGCTACCAACCGCCCATACCAGGGCGAGCGACGTTGCCGAGACCAGGACGGCTGACAGGAGACACGCGACTCCCGCTACCAGGGCGATGGACCATCGTGGCAGGTGCCCGGCGTTGAGCCTACGAAGCAGAATCAGTCCGGGCACGGTCAGCAGGAAGGCAATGACAACAGCTTGCCCGACCAACCCGACAGCGGTCGCGACATCGTGTGTTGCCAAGGGTATCGGCCCGGCGCTGTCGCCATCACCGACGAACATGCCCCCCACCGAGGCCACCACAAAGCCCAGCCACGCCAGGCAGAACAGATTGCGCGGACTCAGCCACCTGATGTGCAACAAGGCCACACGTCCGGGTATGCTCACGCTTGGTCGTCTTCCTTGTAATCACCCGGCGAACCGCAGGTCTCCGACGTCGCTTCGGATCGGGTGCTTTGCCACGCGCAGCGCTTCGAGGTTGACTCGCGCCTCGTAATGTAGCTGAAAGTCGTCTGGACCGACTGCGGCGGCACATGGTTAAAGAGGGCTCAGCCTGTGTCCTATCTGTTTTATCGGTGATGAGTACATCCGGTATCCAATCGAGCATCACATTCGCAAACGGCTGATTGTCCGGAAACACCCTGTGCTCCAGCCCGTGTCGTGGGTGGACCGGGGACGCTTGCACAGAGCCACAGGGCCGCGTCCGGTACTGGTATGGGGCCTCCTGCAAGATTCAAGGGGGCCGAGCGGCGTGCCGAGCGAATCTGAGCATCAGGTCTGGAAGGGTGGCATGTCTCCGGGGATGACGGAACGGCTGGGAGGGGAACCATGTTCGTACAATCCGTAAGACGGCGGACGGCTTCAGTGGCAGCCGCCATCCAGCCCGAACGCGTCGACTACAACGGGTTGCCGGCCTGGTACATGAGCATGGCCTCGCTCGTTGTATTTGGCCAGCCGGACAACAGCGCCCTGGAACAGCTCTACCTGATCACGCCGTCCGGTGATTACTTCGGTGTGGCCACACATGCCGACAACTGGCTGACGTCTCCCGATCCTATCATTGCATGGTTCGATTTCCTTCAGGAACAGGATTCGGACGGACGATCCATGCGGATTCTGTCGCAAATCCTCTCTGAACTGTCTATACTGGAGCAACAGGCCAATGCGGGCTGGGTCGATTTGCAAACCCAGATTGGAGCCGTTTACCTATTTCGCCGCCGCTGTAAGGATCACAGATTAAATAACTTCCCGATTTTTACAAACGCCTTGATGCTTCGATGCTGGTTAATTGATGGATGCAGTCGGCGGCGTTTTTCTCGATCGTTAGCGGTGGTGAACTGCCGGTTGTACCGCCCTTACAGGGCTGAGTTTGCATGAGGCTGCCGACCCAGGGCGGCGCTGCGCTTTGCCCTGGGCTGACTTGTTGCTGCCCCTTCGGGGCGATTGGCGGGGTATCCAGCCGGTTCGGGGCGATTGGCGTGGTATCCAGCCGGTCATGGGCGATCCGAAACAGGGAAGTTATTTAATTTGCATTCCTTAGCATATTGGTGGGCGATGCCCACCCTACGGGACTAACCAATTTA
>CAZDTE010000239.1:0-3365 GCA_964508275.1 uncultured Ardenticatenales bacterium | reverse complement strand
TATCGAGATGCTTCTAGCAAGTACGCCCCGCGCAAAAAAACGACGGACACCCGCCCGTATCGGGGTATAACGCAAAACTGTGGGGAGTTGTCGGCGCTGTCCTGCATGGTTGAAAGGGCGAGGCATTCCCCTCCAGGTGGGGTCTTCCCGGTAGGGGGGCAGAGCCAAGGGGTTTGCCCCTTTCAGGGGCCTGCAGGAATGCCTCGCCCCTACTCCAGTCACCATACGTTGGTCCACACTTTTGCGCTATACCTGCCGTACCGGCTTGCGCGCGCAATTGCCATTTCTGAACAACTGGGTATAATACGTGGTGAACATCCCGCAACCAGGCGCAGCGTCTCGATCAGGTTGCCCGCAAGCGATGGTGCCGGTGCGCGTGGTTGGTGGCCGAATGAGGAGGTAGTCATTGATTCCCCCTGCTCCAAAGAGATGGCAGGTATTGTCTCCCAGTCCCGCCAGTCAGACCGTGACGGGCACGGACATCCCCTCGCTGCTTGTGCAGATTCTTTACAACCGGGGCATCACGGATACGGAAAGTATGGAGCTGTTCCTGACCCACGAAGAAACCGCACCGCCCTTCCAGATGGGAGGCATGTCGGAGGCCGTGGGTCGCATCCGCCGCGCGATCAAGAAGAGCGAACGCATTGCGGTCTACGGGGACTATGACGCCGATGGGGTAACAGCCACCGCGCTGATGGTGGAAACGCTTTCCGCGCTGGGTGGACGGGTGACCTGGCACATTCCATCCCGAGGTGACAGCGGCTATGGTCTCAATAGACCTGCTCTCGACCAAATCGCGCGCAACGGCGTGACCCTGATCGTCACCGTAGATTGCGGTGTCCGCGCGCTGAGCGAGCTACGCTACGCGGCTCGGCTGGGTCTGGACGTGATCGTCACCGATCATCACACCGTCGGCGACACGCTGCCGCCCGCATGGGCGATCATCAATCCGAAGCAATCGGGCTGCCCCTATCCCTTCCGCGAATTCAGTGGCGTAGGCCTGGCGTTCAAGCTGGCCCAAGGATTGTTGCGCGCCGAAAACCAGGTTCCCCTCAAGAAACGCCGACGAGGCCTACACGAAGACGATCTGTTGGATTTGGTGGCCCTGGGGACCGTTGCCGATTTGGTTCCCCTGGTTGGGGAAAACCGGTGGCTGGTGGCTCACGGTCTGGAACGGTTGCGGCAAACGCAGCGGCCAGGATTGCAAAAGCTGATGCAACTGGCCGGTGTGGATCCGAACCACGTTGATAGTGAGGCTGTCGGCTATCGGCTCGGTCCGCGCATCAACGCGGCCGGTCGCCTGGCCAGTGCCGCGACCAGCCTGCGGCTGCTGATCACGTCGGACGAGGAGGAGGCTGGCCAGCTTGCGCAGGAGCTCGATGAACTGAATCGCAAGCGCCAGAAACTGACCGGCGAAATGGTTGAGCTGGCCCTAAACAAGCTGGGGGACACAACTGCGGATATCCTGATCGTGGAAGATCGCCTTATCCCGGAGGGCCTGATGGGGCTGGTGGCTAGCAGTCTCGTTGAGGTTTATTACCGTCCGGCCATCGCCATCTCCAAAGGCGACGAAGTGAGTCGCGGATCGGCCCGCAGCATTCAGGAATTTCACATCACCGAAGCGCTGGATCGGTGCGCACACCACTTCGTAAGACACGGAGGGCATGCCATGGCTGCCGGATTCACCATCAGGAATGACGAACTGGCTCCCTTTCGGGCGGACATAGAAACCCTGGCCTCCCGCTGGCTGGCGGACCAAGATCTTTGCCCGACGCTGGTGGTTGATGCCGAGATCCCGCTGGCTGAGGCCACTCCTGATCTGTGCGCCGAACTCCGGCGGCTGGCCCCCTTTGGTTATGGCAACCAGACGCCGGTATTGGCCAGCAGCGCTGTAGATGTGAAGAGCCATTTCCGGGTTGGTGCCAAGGGGAAACATCTGAAGCTCTATCTGGCAAACTCCGATTCCGGCCGGACGTGGGAGGGGATCGGCTTTGGTCTCGGCGACTGGAACGACACCTTGCCGGACCGCATCGACGTGGCCTATCACTTAGAGATCAATCGTTGGAACAACGAGGCGAGGCTGCAGCTCAACATCCAGGACTTGCGCCCGGCATCATGAGCGACTCCGTGGCCCAACCGGCCCGTGATCCGGCGGCGCCGGCGCTTGGCCCGGACGGGGCAAAGATGTCCCGTGGGGTTGGCTTGCGGTCGGCGCGGCTCTGGCTGGGATTAGGCCTCAGCGCGGCGAGCGTCTACTTGGTCGTGCGCGGGATCACGTGGGCCGAGGTGTCCAGCACGCTGCTGCACGTCCGTTGGTGGCCGGTGCTCCTCGCCTGGCTCGTCGTCATCGTCACGTTGGCCTCGAAGGCGGAACGCTGGCGACTGCTCTTTTGGCCACAACATCGCCAGGTAGGGTGGCTGCGCTTGTTTGGGATTATGCTGGCCGGCCAACTGGTCAACTTTGCGTTTCCTGGCCGGGTTGGGGACTTGGGTCGTATCTATTTCGTGGGACAAGGGGGTGGCGTCCGGCGCGCGGTGGTCGCCACCAGCATTGCGGTAGAGAAGACCGTAGACCTGATCATGACCCTGGCCTTGCTGGCGCTGCTCCTGCCGGTGATGGCGGTTCCGGGGTGGCTACGCGACAGTGCGTTGGGGCTGACGGTGGTCACGTTGCTGTTGCTGCTGACGCTTGCCGGTCTGACGTGGTGGGGAGGGGGGGCGTTGCCGTGGCTCTCGCTGCCGTTGCGCATCTTGCCGGAACGGGTGCAGCGACCGCTTGCCGATCAGCTTGCCCTGGCTCTGACCGGGCTGCGCGCGCTTCGGCAAGCCCGGATCTTGGCTGGCGTGGTCTTCTGGTCCGCGGTCGTTTGGGTCACGTCGGTCCTGACGAACTACCTGGTGTTCATGGGCCTCGACCTGGCCTTGGGCTGGAAGGCGGCACTCTTCCTGTTACTCGTGCTGATGCTGGGCACGGCCATCCCTTCCTCTCCCGGGAAGATAGGAGTCTTTCACTATCTTGCAGTGCTAGGCCTGGTGCCGTTTGCCGTCGAGAAACCGGTCGCCCTCAGCGTCTCGCTGATCCTGTACGTGATTGCCTACAGCCCGGCCGTCGTTGTTGGGAGCGCTTTTCTTCTCCGGCAGCGGTAGAGCGTGGAGTTAGGCTTTTCCAGAGAAATAAACCTGCCAGAAAGATATCACGAAGCCTGTTAGAATTCGCGAAATGCCTTCAAACAAGGTGGAAAAGCCCAAGGAACCCCCTTGTAGATTGCTTCTTCGATCTATTGTGGGCTGCATCGGAAATCTGTTTGGGAGGTAACCGTTCAGCGTCTCCTGAATCTGCCACGGATTGCACGGATTAAGGCTTT
>CAZDTE010000238.1:0-3464 GCA_964508275.1 uncultured Ardenticatenales bacterium | reverse complement strand
AGGCGTTCCCCAAGTTATTGAGGTGATACGCCTTGGCTGCCTCCGGGAAATCAGTGTGCCCCTTCCCCGCCCGGCAGGGAAGGAATCGGGGGCACACGCGACGGGTCCATCAAGCGCTCCGCTACCGGCAGGGTGGCGCTACCCCACGTAATGCCGCAGCACGCCGTCCACGCGGCGGCCATAGCTTTCGCCAAACAGGTTGAGATGGTTCAGCAGGTGATAGAGCTGGTAGAGGGGGACCCGTTCGTCCCGCCCCGGCGCCGGCAGCCAGGATTCGTCGTAGGCGCGGAAGAAGCTGGAAGGAAACCCGCCGAAGAGGTGACACATCGCCAGCTCGGCTTCCCGATCGCCAAAGTAGACGGCCGGGTCGTAGATGACCGGCTCCCCGCGCGACGCGATCATCCAGTTGCCGCCCCACAGGTCGCCGTGCAACAGGGACGGTTGCGCTGCGTTCTCGTCAATCCAGCGATCCAGTCGGGCGATGAGCAACTCCAGGCGTTTTCTGCGGGCAGGAGGCAATCGTCCTTGCTCCGCTGCCAACTCCATCTGAAAACCTAACCGTCGTTGGCCGTAGAACTCGATCCATGAATCGAGCCGGTCGTTGGCTTGCCGCGTTGACCCGCAGTAGTTGTCATGATCCAGGCCGTAGGCGGGGGCAGTCACCCTGTGCTGCTCTGCAAGCCCGCGCCCCAGGGTGATGCCCGCGGCGTGCTGGCCATGGCCCGATCCCGCCGGCTCGATCCACTCCATCACGAGATAAGCAGGGCAACCGTCTGTGCGAGCAGCGTGCACGAACGGTTTCGGGACTCGGATCGCCTGCGCTTCGGCCAGCAGCACAAGCCCTTTGGCCTCGGCAGCAAACATGCCGGGCAAGGGCGCGGGGTTCCACTTGACCAGGTAGGTCCCCTCGCTGGCCTGGAAGCGTGCTGCACGGTTGATGTCGCCCCCGTGCATAGCGCGCACGTTGCGCGGGGGTGCGCCCAAGGCCTGGTGCAGCGCGCGGGAAAGGGGGGACGGCAGGCTCATTTTCAGCAGGGGATTCTACAAGCCGTGCTCGGCGCGGACGTAGTCGAGGAAGCCACGGCAACCTTCCAGCACCAGGTCGTACACCACGTCGAAATTGCCGGCGTAGTACGGATCGGGCACCTCCCGTGGCGACCCATCCGGCGCGAAATCGAGGAGCAGGTGCAGCTTGCCATCCAGCGCCCCTGTGCGATCCATTCGGCGCAGATCGTTGACGTTTTGGGCATCCATCGCCACGACGTAGTCGAACTGCTCCAGATCGCGGCGACCCACCTGACGGGATCGCCCGCGATAGGCAACACCGTTCCGGCGCAACACGTCGCGCGTGCCGCGGTGGGCCGGCTCGCCCACGTGCCACCCGCCCGTACCACCCGAATCGATCACGACCTGACCGGCAAGCCCGGCCTGGTCAACCAGATACTGGAAGACACCTTCGGCCATCGGCGACCGGCAGATATTCCCCAAACAGACGAACAAAACGGAAATCATGGAACCCGACCACCCTTTCGTTGCCGCTATTGCCTATTTAATCTACCGGCCCTGTTTCGCTGTGACCGGCAACGACATGATGGAACTGGACGACCTGGAGGCGGTGGTCGATCTGTGGCACCAGCCGGCCTCACCCCCGTACGACAACGATGGCGACGGGATTGCTACCGTCGTGGACATCATCAGCGTCTCGTCGAATCTGGGGCAAGTCTGCAACTAACCGACAGCAAGCTACAACACGACCGAAGGGCGATACTCGCCCCACACCTCCCGCAGCCGGTCGCAAATTTCGCCGAGGGTGACATAAGCCTCAACACAGTCCAGGATGCGCGGGAGCATGTTCTCCGTGCCGCGTGCGCCTGCTTCCAGTCGATCCAACGTGGCCAGCGCGCGGTCGTTGTCGCGCCGCGCTCGCAACGCGCGCAGCCGCTCCACCTGTTGGTCTTGCACGGCAGGGTCCACACGCAGCAGGGCCAGCTTGTGTTCCTCCGGCACAACGAAGCGATTGAGGCCGACAACGACCTGCTGTTTTCGCTCGATCGCTTTTTGGGCCTCGTAGGCGGCGTTCTGAATCTCGCGCTGGGTGTAGCCCTCCTCGATAGCTGCCAACGCCCCGCCCAACGATTCGATCCTGTCCATGTAAGCCTGAGCGCGCCGCTCGATCTCGTCGGTCAGCGATTCGGCGAAGTAGCTGCCGGCGAGTGGGTCCACGGTGTCGGCCACACCGCTCTCGTGAGCAAGGATCTGTTGCGTGCGCAGAGCGATCTGCACCGATTCCTCCGTCGGCAAGGCCAGCGCCTCATCGCGGGAGTTCGTGTGCAACGACTGGGTGCCACCGAGCACGGCCGCCAATGCCTGGACCGCCACACGCACGACGTTGTTCTCCGGCTGTTGCGCGGTCAGCGTAGAGCCGGCGGTCTGCGTGTGAAAGCGGAGCATCCACGAGCGGGGATCCTGGGCCCGGAACCGCTCCCGCATGATGCGCGCCCACAGCCGACGGGCGGCACGGTACTTCGCCACCTCCTCGAACAGGTTGTTGTGCGCGTTGAAGAAGAAGGCGAGTCGGCCGGCAAACCGGTCCACGTCCAACCCCGCGTCCAGGGCGGCCTGCACGTAGGCGATAGCATTGGCCAGCGTGAACGCGACTTCCTGCACGGCCGTGCTCCCCGCCTCGCGGATATGGTACCCGCTGATCGAGATGGTGTTCCATTTTGGCAGGTTCTCAGCGCAGTAGGCGAAGGTGTCGGTCACCAGCCGCATGGACGGCGCTGGCGGGAAGATGTACGTGCCACGCGCCAGGTACTCCTTCAGGATGTCGTTCTGGATCGTGCCCCTCACGTTGCGCACATCCACGCCCTGCTTCTTGGCCACAGCCACATACATCGCCAGCAAGATTGACGCCGGCGAGTTGATCGTCATGGACGTGGACACGCTGTCCAGCGGGATGCCATCGAACAGCGTTTCCATGTCCTCCAGCGACGAGATCGCCACGCCGACCTTCCCGACCTCGCCTTCGGCCAGAGCGTGATCGGAGTCGTAGCCGATCTGCGTCGGCAGATCGAAGGCGACAGAGAGGCCGGTTTGGCCCTGCTCAAGCAGGAACTTGTACCGGTGGTTTGATTCCTCCGCCGTGGCGTAACCGGCGTACTGCCGCATCGTCCAGAGCCGGCCCCGGTACATCGTGGGATAGATGCCACGGGTGTAGGGGTGCTGGCCAGGGAAACCGTCCTGCGAGGCGTAGTCCCACTCCGCCAGATCATCGGGCGCATACAACCGCTCGACCGGGATCTGCGAGGACGTTTCGAACGACTCCTTCCGTTCTCCCCCCTTGGCCACGAAGGGCTCTAACGTTTCGGTCTGCCATTGCTGTTTCAGTGTTTTGATGTTGTTGGGCATAACACCTCACTTTTCAATGGTCTGTCCGTATCATCTCAATAACTTGGGGAACGCCC
>CAZDTE010000237.1:0-3472 GCA_964508275.1 uncultured Ardenticatenales bacterium | reverse complement strand
GGTGAGCGAGGATGGCGACGCCCAACCCAAAACGCAAAACTTTGACGGACACCCGCCCGATGGTATCACGCAAGAATGTGGGGAGTCGCCGTGCATTGGGCCACGTTCTTGCGGTATACCCGTCACCCGACTGCCCAGATTCGTTTATGAGTAGACAAAACCGATCACGTGTGGTATACTCGTTGCCGACAACCTTGTGTCATCCACGGAGGGATATCGCTAGTGCACGACCAATCGCATGGCCACCGAGTAGCGGCCCGTAGGCCTTTGAAGATTGCCTTGGGCATCACCCTGGCCTACCTGTTCGCCGAGGTGGTCGGCGGCCTGTTGACTCACAGCCTGGCTCTGCTCGCCGACGCCGGCCACATGCTCACCGACGTCGCTTCTTTGGGGCTGGCCCTGTTCGCCATGTGGATCGCTGCGCGGCCCGCGCCGGCCGAGAAGACCTACGGGTATTACCGCACCGAGATCCTGGCTGCGCTGGCCAATGGCACCAGTCTGATCCTGATCGCCGTACTGATCTTCTACGAAGCCGCAAAAAGGATCGGCGAACCACCGGAGATCAATAGCCTGCCGATGTTGCTGGTGGCCACGTTCGGGTTGGGCGCAAACCTACTCAGCGCCTACGTGCTGTTCCACAGTCGGGAAAGCAGCCTCAATCTGCGCGGGGCGTTCCTGCACGTTTTGGCCGACACCCTGGGCTCAGTCGGTGCGATCCTGGCCGGGCTGATCATGCTCACCACCGGTTGGTACCTGGCGGATCCGCTGATCAGCATCGGTATTGGCCTGTTGATCCTGTTCAGTTCGTGGAACTTGGTGCGCGAATCGGTAGACGTGCTGATGGAGGCCGTGCCAGCCAGCATCGATCTGGGTACGCTGGCCCATACCGTGGAGGCCGACCCGCAAGTTGCCAACATCCATGACCTTCATGTGTGGACCGTTTCGTCCGGGTTCTATGCGCTCAGTGCGCACGTTGTCGTGAATGATGGCTGTCGCGATGTGACCGCTAGCCAGGCCCTGCTGGAACGACTCCAGGCAACCCTGCACAGTCGGTTCGGTGTCGAACATTCTACGCTGCAATTGGAATGGACCGATCTGGAGGACTGGTGTGAGCAGGGGGCGGGAAAATGATTCTGCGCAATCTTCTGCGCCGCAAGGTGCGTACGGGGCTGACACTGCTGGGCATCGCCATCGGCGTGGCGATCTTGGTTGCCTTGGGGGCGATGGCAGAAGGGATCGCCCAGGGTTATTCCGACATTTTTGGTGGAACCGGCGCCGATCTCCTGGTCAGTCAGGCCGACGCTGTAGACGTGAGCATCGCCTCTCTGGATGCGCGCATCGGCCTGCGCATCGCCGCGCTGCCGGCGGTGCGCGATGTCTCGGGGGTGGTCGTGGGCTATGTGTCGATCCCGGACCAACCGTACTTCATCGTCTTCGGACACGACCTGGAAGGCCGGGCCATCCAGCACTTCAAGATCGTGGAGGGCAAGCCGCTCTCCAGCCCCCGCCAGCTGCTGCTAGGCAAAGCAGCGGCCAGGCACACGAAGCTTGGCGTGGGCGATTCGATGCGTCTCTACCAGCAGGCCTATCGGGTCGTCGGCGTCTTCGAGACCGGTTCCGCGTTCGAGGAAGGCGCGGCCGTGATCACCCTGGAAGACGCGCAGGCCGTCTTCAATCGCCCACGGAAGGTCAATTACTTCCAGGTTTCTCTCCAGGATCCGCGCCAGGCAGAGGCCGTCAGCGAGCGGATCGAACGGCTCTCCAAGGATGTGTCCGCGTCACGAGCGGCGGATGCCGGCCAGCGCGAACAATCGGTCCAGATCTTCAAAGGGATGGCCTGGGGATTGGCCCTGATCGCCGTGCTGGTCGGTGGGTTGGGCATGACCAACACCATGATCATGACCGTCTTCGAACGCACGCGCGAGATTGGAACCTTGCGCGCCCTGGGCTGGGGGCAACGCCGGGTGATCGGCATGATCCTTCGGGAGGCATTGTTGCTGAGCCTGGCCGGTGGCGTGCTGGGCGTAGGGCTGGGGTATGGCCTGGTGCGGTTGGCCACGGGGAACCCGGCCATTGCCTCCTTCATGAGCGACAAGCTCACCCTGGCATTAGTGGTCCAGGCCATGGCTGTCGCGGTTGCGCTCGGTCTCGTTGGCGGCCTATACCCGGCCTGGTGGGCCTCCCGCCTGCGCCCGGTGGAGGCACTGCGCTACGAAGGGCAATCGGGCGGTGGAGGCGAGCGACCGATCCCCTTCCTGCCGCTGAACGCCGAGAGTCTCCCGCGCACCGTACGTGATTTGACCCGTCGCCGTGCCCGAACCACCCTGGCGGCAATCGGGATCGGCGTTGGCGTAGCTTCCATCTTTACCCTCACCACGGCGGCGGACAGCTTCGTCAAGCAGCTCACCGATTTCAACTCGGAGGCGGGAGCCGATCTGGTGTTGCGCCAGGCCGAAGTCGCCGATATGTCGCTCTCGGCCATTGACGAGAGGGTGGGACGGGCCATCGCCGCCATGCCCGGCGTCGAATCGGTCTCCGGCCTGGTCTTCGGCGCGGCCAACACGGAAGGGCTACCCTACCTCCTCATCTGGGGCCTGGACCCGAACGAGCGCGCCATCCGCCATTACGACGTTGTGGAGGGGCGACTCATCCAGCGTCGCGACGAGATCATCATCGGGCGGCAGGCTGCCGATGCGCTGAAGAAGGGTGTGGGAGATTCCGTGCGTATCTTCAGTTCCTGGTACCACATTGTCGGCATCTACGAATCGGCAATCGCCTACGAAGGCGTAGCCAGCGTGCTCGCGTTGCGAGAGGCGCAGTCGGTGTTCCAAAAGCCACGGCAGGTCGGCTTCTACCAGGTGAAAGTGCGCGATCCGGACCAGATCGAAGCGGTCCGCCAGACGATTGAGACTCGGTTCCCGGAGGTTAGTGCCTCGAAGACGTCAGAATTCGCGGAAAACACGCAGGACATCCAGGTCACCCACTCTATGGCCCAGGCGATTGGATTAGTGGCCATCATCGTGGGCGGGATTGGCGTGATCAACACGATGGTCATGTCTATCTTCGAGCGTATCCGCGAGATCGGAACGCTACGCGCGCTGGGCTGGAGGCGGAGAAAGATCATCGGTGCGGTACTGCGCGAAGCGGTACTGCTTGGTCTGTTGAGCGGCCTTGCCGGCATTTTGCTCGGGTTGGGGCTACTCGCGCTGATCGGGTTATCACCAGGCATGGGCGGCCTGTTCAAGGGCATGTTCTCGACACGCCGGGCCATCGAGGCGTTGGTGATCGGGATGGTGTTGGGTGGCATAGGAGGGCTGTATCCGGCCTGGTGGGCGTCGCGCCTGCACCCGGCCGAGGCGTTGCGCTATGAGTGAACAAAGAGGGGCACCCATTGATACACAATTCGATGCGGCGTTTGCGTATCTTTTCAAAAAATGGGGGCAAACCATAGGGTGCAACAGAAATCAGCCAC
>CAZDTE010000236.1:0-3528 GCA_964508275.1 uncultured Ardenticatenales bacterium | reverse complement strand
GGGGGCTAGGGGGGCGGGGCCGGGGGGCGTTCCCCAAGTTATTGAGATGATACCTGCGTATTGCTAATTACGTGCTACGTTTCACGCGCTCCGCTCCCGGCATGTCCATTCTTGCTGGTTGGCGCGCGGTGATGCTCATGACCGCCGCTTCTGACAATCATCGCAGGATTCGTCGGACGGAGTACTCGTCGTCGTGGTTGTAGGCCAGGTTGCGGATCATCTCGCCCAACAGCCCGATCGATGCCAGTTGGACACCGACGATCATGGCCAGAATGCCCAGAAACAGCATCGGGCGCCAGCCGATGGGCGAGCCCAGCAACCACTGAATACTCAGATACGCCCCGATGGCAAACCCCCCGGAGAACACCAAAATCCCTAGTCCACCGAACAGTTGCAGGGGGCGACGCAGGTAATTTGTCAGGAAGAGCACGACCAGGAAGTCCACCAGTCCACGGATCAGGCGCGTCCAGCCGTACTTGGACTGACCGGCCGTGCGCGGATGGTGGACCACCGGCACCTCTGTCACCCGATACCCTTTCCAATACGCCAGCACCGGTATGAAGCGATGCAGGTCGCCGTACAGCTTCAGAGAATCTGTTGCCTCCCGCCGATACGCCTTGAATCCGCAGTTGAAGTCGTGGAGCTTCACGCCGGTGAGCACAGACACCGTGGCGTTGAACAAGCGTGAAGGCAGAGTCTTCGAGAGTGGATCTTGCCGATCGTGTCGCCAGGCTGCTACCAAGTCATATCCCTGTTCCAATTTGCCCAACAAGATCGGGATCTCCGTGGGATCGTCCTGGAGATCAGCGTCCATCGTAATGATCAGATCGCCATCCGCCTCGCGGAAGCCGGCAACCAGCGCTGCCGTCTTGCCAAAGTTGCGGCGGAACTGAATCACCCGCACGCGGTCCGGATCTGCTTCGTGCAGCTCTTCCAGCTTCCTGAACGACCCGTCACGGCTCCCGTCGTCCACAAAGAGCAGCTCGTACGGCCGGTCCAGCGGTTGCAACGTATCGGACAACGCCTGGTACAGGGCCTCGATCGTCTCTTCTTCATCCAGGAGCGGGATGACGACCGAGATTTCGGGGGCCGGCCGCTCTACCGCCAGTTCCGGCTCCATCCTGACCAGCGCCGCGGCCTCCTTACTCATCGGATCGTCACCGGCAGGAGGACGGAAGACGATCCGGGCATCGCCGGCCCCAGGCTAACCTCGTCAATCCAGGCTTCCAGCGAATCGCCCGATCCTTCGCGCTGTAGTGTGAACCGAATCGACGGGTTCTGCGTGTCGATGCCTCCCAGATCGATCCAGTGATGCACCCAGGTTGTGGCCGTCAAGGGAAGCGTGTGCGTGACCGGCTCGCTGCCTCCGCCGATGGAGACGGAGAGCGCGCCGTTCCCCGTGCCGGCGACCCGGTACGTGAACGAGAGGGTGGGCTGCGAAAGGTCCGACGGCATCCAGGGGGTCTGGCTGGCGACCGAGTCGCCCGCGCCTTCGCCGAGGGCAAGCAGCAGCGCACCCTGGCCCGAGTGCGCATCCGTGGTGATCGTTGGCGAAAGGGCACCACTTTTGACCCAGGCATTCCAGCCGGCCTCAAACCCGCCGTTGCTCATGTAATCGAGCGCCGGGGGGAGCACAAAGTTCACGCCGGTCACGATGCTGGACACGGTCAGCGGTGGCAGGCTCGGCAACTGCCCCGCGATCTTCTGGGTCGGCGTCACCACATAATCGCCGGACCCGGCCACGTACACCTCGTAGTATCCGGCGTAATCGCTGATTCCGGTGTTCAAGGCCCCGTCCGATGCCCGCACCTCAGCTGCGTGCAGCGGCAGGCCGCGATTGCCGAAGACGTGGCCGGAGAACCCGTAGTCGGCAATGGTGGTCCAGGCATCACCGTTCCCCGAGGGGTAGGTTTCCTGGTTGCTGGCCTGGTCGCGCGCGCGGCTACGGAAGAAATACGTTTCGCCGCTGGTAAGGGGCACCGGCGATGATGGGCCGAAGGTGGCCTCCGGCGCCGTCGTGCCGGTCAACCAATCCTGCCACGAGCCGGCCGCCCCCACCCGGTATTGCATGTCATAGCTGGCAACGCCGGACCCAGAATCCTGGCCAACCCACTGCACGGTGAAGGCTCCCTGTCGATACGGATCAAGCGGCAATACATAGGAACTCGGCGGTGTGCTGTCGACCATCTGGGTGAAGGTATCTGCCAGGCTTCCGTTGTACGCTTCCCAGTTTCCGGCCCGGTCCCGGGCTCGGCTGCGGAAGTAGTAGGTGTGTCCGTACTGCCCTCCTGCATAGGTTCCCGTCACCGCCGCGGTCTCCGTGAGCCAATCGGTCCAGGCTCCCACCGAGCCGTCGCGGACCTGGACATCATACACGGCGATGCCCGTGCCCAGCAGGTCCGACCCCGAGTTGCCGGAATCGCTCCCGGCCCATCCCGCGTTGATGCTCGACCCTTCTGTGGTCGCCGGCAGCGCCACCATCGAAGAGGAAGGCGGCACCGTGTCCTCATTTACCCAGGAAAGCGTCAAGAACGAGTCGTACCAGGTGTTGGCGATAATGTCCATCAACGGGCCATACGGATGCACGGCATACTGCAAATAGTTCTGCCACCCCGGGTAGGAAGAAACGGCGGCCCATTGATCGGCCAGACTGTAGTGGTGATCGTTTGCCAACCCTCGTATCCGGTTGTTCACTTCCTCGGTCTCATCTTCCTTGTCGTCCGAGCGGGGCGGGACGGTGGCCAGAAACGCCTTAACCGACCGCTGCTTGGCCAGCTCCATGTCGGACTTCAGGTTAACGGTGACCCGGGTCGGTGTGTTTGACTTGTAATGCGTAATGTCGTTGGTGCCTTCCATCACCAGCAAATACTGTGGGTCCCATCGGTCCAGGACATCAGGGAGGCGATCATACCCCTCGGATGTCCACTCACCGGGGACGCCCTCGTTGATCACTTCGCTCGGGTACACGTGATCGTCGATCTGTTGTTCGAGGAGCGCCGGGTACGTATTCGGAGCGTTGTAGCCGCCGAACGTGATGCTGTCGCCAAGCCCGACCAGTCGCCCGATGACGGCGGCGGGACGCACCGCCACCGGTGATGGCGACCTGTCCGCGTCTACCGTAGGCAGTTCACGCAGCGCGTCGGGCATGAAGCGCGATACACGAAACGCAAAACGCGACGGATGCCAGCCGAAGGCCAGCCGCCCGCGATCGTCTATGGCCAGGGTGGCAAAGTCCGCCGCCGGTCTGCTCGGATTCACACGCCGGGGCGTCAGCCACCATTCACCTGCCCGATGGCTGTAGAGCAGATCCCCCCCGCCGACCCAGGCCAGGTGCGCAACACCCTGCCGGTCCACGGCCAGCGCCGGATCGTGGGGCACACCGGCGACCGCGGCGTCCGGCACCCGCTGCTCGTCGGCCCAGCCGGCCGTTTGCCGCACCGCTGTGACCAGATCGCCGGTCCCGTCCACCGGGTCCCAGCCGATCCAGGCCAACCGGGGCTGCCCATTGGGAGCCAGCGCCAAGGCCAC
>CAZDTE010000235.1:0-3552 GCA_964508275.1 uncultured Ardenticatenales bacterium | reverse complement strand
CCACTACCCTTATCTTACCCTGACTCACCGATTTTGTCAAGTGGTCGGATTCTACCCTCCGGCACCTTTGTTTGACAAATCAGCCCCCCAATGGTATCCTCCCCCCCATGCCGGCGGAGAAAGGAGATGCTCACTATGCGTAATCTGTTCAAAGTGGTGGCCAGTGAGGTCATCGCCACGCTTACGGTTGATGACTTGAAGGACATCATGAATGACACTGTGGCCACCGTCCTCGAACGGATGGACCCGCAGGAGCGTATGGCCTTCTCGTTGGACATCGTCTCCCGCAGTTTCGAGCAGATGCTCGATGGCCTGGATCAGGAAGAGCGAAAACAACTCCTGCAACAGTTGCTGCCTAACATCCTGGGGGAACTGCCGCTGCATGACCTGGATTGGCAGGACCTTTTGGCCACGCTCACCGGTCGGGAGTAGACGCGCTGGCAAGTATCAGAATCGCTCCGCTCGCTCGCCGAGGTCTGCCTCGAGAGGCAGGCGTCTCCTGACCGAGGCGAGAACCGGACAGGGCTCGGTCAGGAGATCGTCGCCCAGCGCGGAGAGATAGGGGCAGTGCTTCACGGCGTGCGAGACGTGGGGATGATGCGCCTCAGCGGCCCGAGCCCGTGCTTGCCGGCCAGACGCACGGGACGCAGCAGGCCATAGAGAAACCACAGCGGTCGGGGCAGTGAGACGATGGCAAACTCCGCCGGCGTCGCCGTGGCCACCACCGCAAGACAATAGCGCACTCGATCTCGCCACCGTTCCCTGGCCCTCAGCCGGAAAAGGTGGAACTCCCCCGCACCAAAATCGGCTTCCGGATCGCGACCAAACTGCTCGCGTATCTGCGCACCCAGCGCCGGCACCGCCCGGTCCGTCTGCGCCGCCCGCCTGATTTCTTCCGGCAGTGTCGCCCCGCAGAGGTCGCCTGCCAGGAACACGCCCAGTAGGAACATCCGCTGCGTACCTAACGCCTCCGCCCGATCCAGTATCCGTGCCCAGCCCAGGCCGGGGTGCGCGCGGATCAGTTCCGCCACGTCGCAGAGCCAGTGCAACCGCTTCCAGCGGTGGATGCCGCCGTGCACGCAAAGGATCAGCAGCCAGTCCTCTGGCGGGAAGGTAGTCACCGTCGTTCCGGCGATCTCCAGCGGCTCCAGGCCGGCCCACAGGCGATCCAGGTCAATGCGAAAGTCGTGCAACCGCGCCAGGATGTCGTAGTGCAGCTCCACGATGGGGCTCCCGCTCTCGTGTACCAGATTGAAGTGGTGGCGATTGCGAAGCAGGATCTCTTGCGGGACGCCACCGAAATCGAACTGTGGTCGGTAGCCCGCCTCAAGCAGCAGGTCGTTCGCGCGCGGCGCGTCCGCTCTGCGCACCAGGATGTCCAGGTCGCGGAACTGGCGTAGCACGAGGCTGCCGTATAGGGCGGCAGCTAGCGCCGGCCCCTTGTACGGGACGGCGGGGATGTCGTGCGCCTGAAGCAACGCGATAATCCGCTGCAACTCGCTTGTCCAACGCAAGTTGCGGCGGGTGATTTCGGTGAACCGGCCATGGAACTGGCACAGAACGTCATCCGGGACCGCTTGCGGGACGGTGGCCTTGAGATTCCGGTAGAGCAGCGGAACCAGCCGGTGGTGACGGGCCAGCCGGTCCACGACCACCCAATCGATCTCGCCGGCCGTCAAGTGCAGGAGGCGGCCCGCGGACTCAGCGTCCATCTGCGTGCGGGCGCAGCAGAGGAGCAACTCGACTTCGGGCGGCAAACTCGGCCCTGTCATTGGGGCAGCGCTTCCGCTGGCTCGGCTTCTGGGAGACGGAGGCCGATGGCGTCGCGCCCCCCACGCATCTGGGCCTGCCAGGACAGGGCGTAGCGCCCGCCAGCTGCCACCAACTCGTCGTGGCTGCCCGATTCCAGGATGTGGCCGGCGTCCATCACGTGGATGATGTCGGCGTGCATGGCCGTGGTGAAGCGGTGGGTGATGATGATGGCTGTGCGGCCGGCGGCCAGTTCGCGGAAGCGGGCCAGCCAGTCCGCCTCGGCCCACGAGTCCATGGCGCTGGTCGGTTCGTCCAGGATGATGATCGAGCCCTGGCGGAGAAACGCCCGCGCCAGAGCCACCCGCTGCCATTCGCCCACGCTCAGCTCCGCACCGCCGAACCACTTTCCGAGCACCGTCTCATACCCCTTCGGCAACCGCTGTATCGGCCCGTCGGCGCCGGCGGCTTGGGCTGCTGTTTCGATCGCCGGCCTGTCGGGCGTGGCTGCCAGGTCCCCCAGAATGATGTTGCGGGCTGCTGTTGTGTGAAAGTGAACCGGTTCCTGGAACAACACGGTAATCTGCCGGTGCAGCCAATCGAGCGACAGGTCGCGCAAGTCCTCCCCGTCGAGGGTTACGCGGCCTGCTTCGGGGTCATAGAAGCGACAGATCAGCTTGACCACCGTGCTCTTGCCCGCGCCATTTGCCCCGACTAGGGCCACGATCTTGCCGGCCGGAATGGTCAGGCCGAAGCGTTCGA
Organism: uncultured Ardenticatenales bacterium; assembly: GCA_964508275.1. Taxonomy (GTDB): domain Bacteria; phylum Chloroflexota; class Anaerolineae; order Ardenticatenales; family JAADHH01; genus CAZDTE01. Next base: position 1,041 of record CAZDTE010000235.1, on the reverse strand, counting down.
GAGCCGTGCGTTCGCTGCTGGGGTAGCGGAAGGTAACGTCTTGCAGCCGAATCTCGTGCGGTTCACGCGGCGATGGGCTCACCGGCTGTGCGGGCTCACCGATCTGCGGTGTCAGGCTCAGGAACTCGAACAGGTTTTCGAGGAACAGGACGTTGCGGTACATCTCGCCGATGCTGTTGAGCAGCGTGCGCAACATGCGCTGGCCCTGGGAGAAGGCCTGGTAGAAGAGGGCCACATCGCCCAGCGTGACCAGGCCCTGCACTGCTTGCCAGATCATCCAGGCCATCGCCCCGCCCATCGCCAGCAGTCCCAATCCGCCAGCACCCAACTCGGCCAGCGCCTGGTCGCGGGCCAGGGCGACCCGTTCGGTGCGCAGCCGCCGGCGCAGCTGCTGGAACGCAGCCCGGAAATGGTCCCCCAGCGCAAAGAGGCGCAGCTCGCCGGCCGCCTCCCGCAGGGTGAGCAGCCAGTCGTAGTAGCGGGTGCGGCGCACGGCGGCCGTGTTACGGATGCGCCAGCGGTGGAAGCGCAAGGTGTAGCGCACGACGACGTACAGCGCGGGCAGGGTACTCACGACCAGGAGCAACGGCAGCCACGCGCCGTACGGGATGATCACCGCGGCCATGGCCACCAGCGTGATGCCGTTCTGCACCAGGCTGCCCACGTTCTCCAGCAAGGCGACCGGCCGGCCCATCGCATCCACACGGGCGCGGTGCAGTTGGTCGTAGTACTCCGGCGTCTCGTAGAAGGCCAGATCGAGGGTCACGGCCTGCTCGTGGATCAGGTTGCTGATGTGATCCTGAACCAGTTCCGATTGCGCCGTGCGCACCCAGGTGGTCAGGCTGCGCAGCACCTCGGAGAGGAGCAGGACGGCGGCCATCACGCCCACCAAGAGCAATGTGGGACGCAGGCCGGCCAGATCGCGGATCGTGCCGAGGGACTGCACCGTGCTATCCACCACCGCCTTGGTCAGGTAGACGGTGGCCACGGGCAAGACGCCTTGCAGCAAGAGCAATGCCGCCCAGGCAATCGTCCAGCGCC
>CAZDTE010000234.1:0-3602 GCA_964508275.1 uncultured Ardenticatenales bacterium | reverse complement strand
TGCCCCCCAAAGTTGGGTGGTTTGCCCCCCAAAGTTGGGTGGTTAGGGGGGCATGACGTTCTGCTCCCCCCGAAATATTGAGCAGATACCGCAAAAGCTAACGATGAACATTGCAGAGAGTTTCCTGGTCGCGTTGCGAGCCCTGACGGCGAACAAGTTGCGGTCATCTTTGACCATGCTAGGCATCATCATTGGCGTGGCCGCTGTGATAACGCTCATGTCCATTGGACAGGGTGTTCAGCGAGCGATTACCGAGGAGATACAGGGCATAGGTTCGAACCTGCTGTTTGTCGTGCCGGGTGGCAACGGACAGGCCGGTGGGCGGGGCGGCGGACTGACTCTGACTATGGGAGACTACCGCGCCCTGAGCGACCCGTACAACGTGCCCGACGCCACGCTGGTGGCTCCCGAAGTGGATGGGGCCGTGCAAGTGATCACCGGCAACCGGAACACGCGCAGTTCGCTGTCCGGAGTGACGCCGGAGTATGCTGAGGTGCGCCAGGTGGATCTTGAGATGGGCCGCTTCATCAGCAACGGCGATCTGCTCTCGCAGTCGCGCGTGGCTGTGCTCGGACATCTGACCTACGAGCGACTTTTCCCCAACGGGGGCTATCCGATTGGCGAGGTTGTCCGACTTAACCGCATCCCGTTCAAGATCGTGGGAGTTCTGCAGGCGAGAGGGGGTAGCGGATCGAACAACGAAGACGATCTCATCGTCGTGCCTCTCACCACAGCGCACACCCGCCTGATCAACCAGCGGAACAATGCCGGCGAATCTCTGGTCACTCTGATCTACGTCCAGGTCGCAAACGAAGACCGACTTGATATCGCCGCCGAAGACATTGCCCGTGTGTTGCGGGACCGCCACGACATCACCTACAACCAGGATGACGACTTCACCGTGATCAGCCAACAGGATCTGCTCTCGGTCTTCGGGCAGATCACCGGTCTGCTCACGCTCTTCCTCGGCAGTATCGCCGGCATATCGCTGCTGGTGGGCGGCATCGGCATCATGAACATCATGCTGGTCTCGGTGACGGAACGCACGCGCGAGATCGGCATCCGCAAGGCCGTGGGCGCAAAGCGGCGGGACATCATGCTGCAATTCCTCATAGAGGCCATCGTGCTCAGCCTGATCGGCGGACTGCTCGGCATTGGGCTGGGGTTCGGGGCGTCTGCCCTCATCTCCCGCGCGTCGGAGCAACTCACGACCTACGTCTCCCCTGGCTCCGTGCTGCTGGCGGCCGGGTTTTCTATGCTGGTGGGCATCTTCTTCGGTATCTACCCGGCGGTGCGTGCTTCCCGCCTAAACCCGATTGAGGCGCTGCGGTACGAATAGGGGGTCAGGCGTCACCGGACCATGACCAATACCCGTTGGCCTTCCTGAAGGCCGCTGACGACTTCCACTTGCTGATCGTTGGTCATTCCGGTGACGACCGCGACCTGGCGGCGACCTTCCGCGAGGGTGACCACTTCCTTCGATCCAACCTGCTGCACGGCGGCGCGAGGCAGGGCCAGTACGCCTGTGCGCTGCGCGGTGACGATCGTCACATCCGCGCTCATGCCTGGGCGCAAAGGCCAGCCGGCGGTGGAGTCGAGCCGAATCTCTGCCGCGAAGGTTGTCGCCCCGCGCTGGCTGCTGGCCGCCGGCGCTACGTGCGCCACTGTACCTGTGATCGCCTGGCCGGGGAAGGCATCCAAGTGCACGCTGGTCGACTGGCTAGAGGCCACGGCACGAATGTCGGTTTCGTCCACTTGCGCCACGATCAGCAAGGTTGCGGGATCGGCCAGCGTCATCAGAGTCTGCGACGGGTTGGCCGTTTCGTGCTCGCGAACGTAGACCTCGGTGATGACGCCGGAGAACGGGGCCCGCAACCGGGTTTCGGCCAGGGATTGGGCGGCGCGGTGGAGGCCGATCTCGGCGAGGGTGACTTGCTGCTCCAGCGAGGCGATCTCGTCGGGTGGCGCACCGTGGACAGCCCGGCGGAAGGCGTTCTCGGCGGATCGCTCTTCGGCGTTGGCGCGGGCCAGGGCCACAGCTTCGGCGCTGGTCTCGGCGTCGGGATCGGTGGCGATCTTGTCGTACGTGGCCTGGGCGGCCTGGCGAGCGACGACGGCCTGCTGTAGGCGAGCACGTGCGACCTCGATCTCGTCGTCGCTGCCCCCGGTGCGGGCTTTCTGCAGCGCGATATGGCGCAAGGCGAGGCTCGCTTCGGCCTGGCGGACCTGTTCCTCGGCTTCGCGGGGGTCGAGCATCAGCAGCACGTCGCCGGCCTCAACAGCATCGCCGGCCCGGACGGTAACGGTCAAGACGCGCCCGCCGGAGCGCAGGGCCAGGTTCGCTTGTCGATCCGCCTCCACACGACCGGTTGCCTGCACCGTGGTGGCGATCGTGGTGCGCTGCACGGTGACGACCGTTTCCGATGACCTGCTACGCGACCGGTTCACGGCCCAAAGACCAAGACCGATGGTCAGCAGTACGGGAATCGCGAGCAGAGTCAACCGCTTGGACATAATTTTGATCAGCGCGGGAGTTGCCTGTCCTGCAGCGGAGCAGCCAAGTAAGGGAACTCCAAGAAAATAGGTAACCGTTCAGCACCCCCTGAATCTGCCACGAATTGCACGAATTTACACGAAAAAAGCAAAAAAATTAGTGAAAATTCGTGTAATTCGTGGCAAAAAAGAGATTGAAGCAGGTGTTTCCAGTGTAGTCCCTGAACGCTTACGAAAATAGTTCTCCCAAACAGATTATCGATGCAGCCAACAATACTTCGAAAAAGCAATCTACGAGGGAGTTCCTTGGGCTTTTCCACTTCGTTTGAATATATTTCGCGAATCATAACAGGCTTCGTGATATCTTTCTGGCAGGTTTATTTCTCTGGAAAAGCCTTAGACGTCTTCTTCTGAAATTGTGGTGATTACGACAGAGTTGTCGCTGCCGTATTCATTGCGCACGTACTTGTCGGCGGCCCAATCGTTGTGCCATTCCGTTCCGTTGAGCAGGTAACGGAATTGAAACTCCACGTCAGCAGGCAAGTCTATGGTTATTTCCCACCCACCGTTCCGCTTCTGGATCAGGGGATGGGATGTGCGATTCCAGTCGTTGAACGAGCCGACCAGATGAACTGTGTCTGCCCAGACGTTGGCCGGCAGCTCGAACGTGATCCTTACGTGGCCGTTGGGCAGCTTGGTCTTCCTAATCATTGGCCCTCTCCCGATGTATTTCCCGGGCTCGTATGTCGGGGAACAGAGGTAGAAGATTTGAGCAGTTTCATTGTAGCACACAAAAGGGGCCTTGTCAACGAGCGAGTCACCCGGGGAACGACGCAAAACTATGGGGAGTTGTCGGCGTTGTCCTGCACGGTTGTAAGGGCGCGGCATTCCCCTCCGGGTGGGGTCTTCCCTGTGGGGGAGCAGAGCCAAGGGCGTAGTCCCTCCCTCAGGGGTCTGCAGGAATGCCTCGCCTCTACTCCAGTCACCATACGTTGATCGTAAGCGTTCGGGGACTACCCTGGAAACACCTGCTTCAATCTCTTTTTTGCCACGAATTGGTATCTTTTCAAAAAATGGGGGCAAACCATAGGGTGCAACAGAAATCAGCC
>CAZDTE010000233.1:0-3690 GCA_964508275.1 uncultured Ardenticatenales bacterium | reverse complement strand
TCTCCATCTCCGGGAGAGGGAGAGAGTCATCGCTGTCGGCCACGAGCCGCGACAGCTTGAATCGCAACGTGCCTCCATCGGGCATCGCGTCGCGCGCGTTGATGGCCAGGTTGGTCAGCGCCTGTTGCAACTGGGCCACATCCGCATTGACTATGAACGAGCTACCCTCGAACTCCAGAGAAATGCTGTTGTTCTCCGGCAGGGTGCGCTCCAACAACCGGACCGTCTCCTTGGTCAGCGACGCCAGGTCCAGCGGATGCCGGTCCACGATGGACCGGCGGCTGAAGTCGAGGATTTGGCGGATCAGCCGGGCGGCACGAAGCCCCTGCGTGTTGATCATGCCCAGGCCCTGGCGAGTGCTCTCGTCCAGGCCCGGCCGGCGCTGGAGCACTTCGGCGAACCCGATGATGCCTTGCAACAGGTTGTTGAAATCGTGGGCGATGCCGGCGGCCAGTTGGCCCACGGCAGCCAGCCGCTCGTGCTGCTGGATGCGTTCCTGCACGGCCCGTTCCTCGGTCACTTCGCGGCAGAGCAGCACCCAACCGCCGATCTCACCGCCAGCCTTCAGCGGATTGGAGATCAACTCGAAGACACGGGGCGGGGGGCCGGGGAGGGTGATTTCGTGGGGCATGCCCTCCGGGTGTGCGGTCAGCAATTCCGCGATAGGCCGGTCTCCCAGATGGGTAAGACTGTCGCCGGCCGAGACGTCGCCGGCCAGCAGCGGCATGACCTGCCAGGCGGTCGGGTTGGCCAGCTCGATGCGCTGCTCCGTGTCGAGCAGGATGATTCCTTCCGGCGCCGTGTCCAGGATTTGCTGCACCTGTTGGGCCTGCTTGCGGGTCTCCTCGTACAGTCGCGCGTTCTCGACGGCCACGGCCAGTTGGTCGCCGATGTTCGCCAACAGCTCTTTCTCTTCCGGCGTCCAGAGGTGGGGAGTTTGCCCGCCAATGACGAGCAGACCAAGCACCTTTGTTCGTAATTGCAACGGAATGAGCGCTGCGCTGCGAAAGCCTTGTGCGCGGATCAGGGGAGTGGCTCGGTCATCGGCTGCGAAGTCGTCCATGAATACAGATCGTCCCGTTGACAAGATGTGATGGCGCAAACTGTGGGGGCGGAGCGGGCCGTTGTACGAGGCCTCGATAGCAGGCGGCACGTTTTGTGCCACAGCCGTCTGCAGCGTATTTTGCTTTTCGTCCCAAAACGCAACACCGCCAGAGTCCATTCCGGTCACTTCGAGGATCGTATCCACGGCCGTTTGCAAAATGTGGTCGAGGTCGAGCGATGCGCTGGCTGTTGAAGTGACTCGATTCAGAGCGGCTAGCTGGTCTGCCCGCTGCTTTGCGGCCTCGAACAATCGCGCGTTTTCGATAGCAATGGAAGCCTGGGCCACGAAGAGTTGAACGAGTTCGAACTCTTCCTGGGTGAACTCCTCCGGGGTGCGGTCCTGGTGCCGGCTGACGTTGAATACAGCCGTGGTATGTTCTTCTGTCTTCACAGGGATGCTGATAATATGCTCACGGAACGATTCTGCGTCTGGCGGGTAGGTTGTGCGGGGGTCAAGATGAGAATTGTTGACACATTCGGCTTGTCCCGACTTGGCCACCGCACCGGTGATTCCTTGCCCCAGTGGAATGGGCCAGCTTTCGAGATGCTCCACAAGTGGGGTGGACCCTATGATCATAAACGGCTGCAACAGCTTTGTCTCCCAATCCACCAAGTAGATGCCGCACATGTCGTACCGCAAGGCTTCGCGCAGGGATTGGAATATTCGCCGGATCACTTCGTCGAGGGCCAGGGTAGACTGAATCCAATGCGAAGCCTCCAAAAGGCGTTCACGCTGGTGGTCTGCACGCTGGATGGTCTCCAAGGCTTGCTTGTGCTTCGTAATCTCATGGAAGAGAGCGACCATTTTCTTGGGGGATGTCTGGAAGGCATAAACTTCAAATGCGCCAGCGATCTGCTCGTCCTGGTATGTGATTTGCTCAGTTTGCCAGGGTTGGCCCGTTTCGGCGGCGAGCCGGTACCTTTTTGGAACCTCTGTCCCGGCGAGGGACGGAAACGCTTCCTCGATGGTCTTGCCGATGAATTGGTCGTGGCTCACGCCGAGGATGCTATCGGCTGCCGGGTTGGCTCCGGTGAAGACGAGCCGCCCATCCGGCTGCAGTTCGTACATGTGCATGCCCAGGGGAGAGGATTCCACGATGTTGCGAAACCGTTCCTCGGCCCGCGCCCGCTCCAGGGTTTCTTGCCGGGCTTGCCGGTACAACTCCGCCTTTCGCCAGGCGGCCGCTACCTGATGAGCAAAAGCGGTGATGGCCGGTATGTCCGCCTCGGTCAGGTCATTTGACTGCACCGTGAGTATGCCAATGACCCTGTCTCCCACAACGAGCGGGGCAAAAATAGATTTCGGCACTCGCAAAATGCTTACAATGCGCCCTACGAACCTATGCACGCCCTTGGGCAGCACCTTTCGCGAGATGTCCTCTGCATTTGGCAGGAAGATAGTTCTGCGCTCCCGAACAACCTGCACGAACTCTTCAGCACTTTCGACCGGCATCTCAAAGTCTTCGTGTCGAATACCGACCAGCCTTTCCACAGTCTGCAGAGCCTTAGATTCGTAGCTCAGGTACTTGGGGTAGAGCGTGCTTTCGCCATCATCTGTCGGAAGAATCATGCAAGAGAAATCGAGTTTCCTGAACTCGTTCGCCAAGGCGCTGAAGATCTCCTCCCAGGTCAGGGCGTGCGCCATCGCCTGGGCTGCCAGGTTCAGTGTTTGCAGCAATTGCTCCGCTCGCTTGCGATCGGAAATGTCTCTTATGAAATTCAGCGAGGCAGGCTGGCCCTCCCATTCCGTCAAAGCCCCTTTTGCCTCGACCCAGTGCACGATCCCTTTCTTGTCGGTGACTCGGAGAGTGTAGGTGTCGGGTATCTCTTCCCCTCGGATGCGTTTCCGGTATCGCTCTGCGACGGCTTCGCGATCGTCCGGGTGGACAAACTCGATGAACGGCCGCGATTCCATTTCCTCTCTGGAGAAGCCCATAATCTGTGGTGCTCTGGGGTTGACGAACTTGATCACGCCATGCTGCATGACCAGAATCGTCTCGCCGGCGTGCTCCACCAGCGCGCGGTACTTCTCTTCCGACTCGTTCAGCGCTGCGAACAGGCGCGCGTTTTCCAGGGCCACGGAGATGTGGTGGGCGAAGGCTTCCACCGCCGGCACGTCCCCGGCGGTCAGGTCATCGCCGGCCACACTGAGCGCCCCCAGCACCTTGCCGGCAACGCGCAGCGGAGCCACAATCATGGATGCCGCCCCCAGCATGTCCAAAATAGGGCTGGTGAACGGCCGGTCCCAAGTAGGAAGCATTTGCACGATGAAGGTTGTGCTTTTGGCCATGAAAGTGGACTGCCCGTCAACAATTGCCGACCGCAAGGCCTCGGTGGGTGCATAATCGAATGCAAACCCCTCTATTCTCCGGCCGACAAGTTTTTCGAGCGTAGCAATCTGTGTGCCGGGGAGCGTTACCACGCGGATGACTAGCTGGTCGCGGCTATCGTTGAGCAGCCATATCCCGCCATTCAGGCCCAGCGCGGCCACCTGCTCCTTGAAGGCGCGGAAGACCTCTTCTTCCGAGCGGGCCGATTGCTGGATAGAGACTGCTGCGCGATTTAGCGCGTACAGCAGTTCGGTGC
>CAZDTE010000232.1:0-3691 GCA_964508275.1 uncultured Ardenticatenales bacterium | reverse complement strand
ACTTCCGGGCCATAGAAAAGGAAGCGCAGATGGAGACGGCCGCTACCGGCCGCTATTGAAGCACCGGAGACCTTTTTTCTGAAAGAATATGACGGGGGCACGACGTAACAACAATCGGGCGCTTCACAAAAATCGCACCCCTTTAAGACCTGACAGGTTTCCTCCGTTGTCTGCGCGGGAGCAGAGTTCAGCCTGATCCGCGGCGTACCGGCACTGCAAAGCCGTCTATGAAACCTGTCAGGTCTGCACTCAGGCCAGACGGCAGGTCTTACCTTATTTTTGCCGATCCGTGGCCTAGAGGTTGGGGCCAACCTCAGGGTCTGGGTGATGGCGATGTCGGTGAGCAGGGCCACCCCCCAGAAGTTGATGGTGATGCCCCTGTCTGTGCCCCAGTTATCGTCCAGGTGTTGGCGCAGGAAGGCCAGGTATTCATGGAAGGCGAAGCTGGTGTGTACAGCCGGCTGGTAGGTGTGGGGGAGTGGCGTGTGGTTGCTACGCAGCAAACCGGTAACTTGAACTTTCATCCCTGCTGCTTGGGCAGGCAAGAAAACCTGGCTCACATATCATTGCCACAGCTATTAAGAAGATACCACACAGCAGTGGCTGAGGGGCAGGTCTGGCCGGTAGTCAGTTGGCAGCCAGGCTATCCGAAACCACCTGCAGGGTCGTCTCCATGTCGGAGGCGCTGATTCCGTGATGGGTTACGGCACGGAATTCCCCGTTGGCAATGCTCAAGATCAGCACGCCGTGTTCATGCCACTGCCGGATAAGGGCATCCGAGTCCGGATCGGGCCGTGTCAACCGAAAGATGACGATGTTTGAGCGCGCGGGATAGCTCAGACGCACGCCCTGCAAGCCGCGGATTCCGGCGGCCAGTTTGCTCGCGTTGGCATGGTCTTCCGCCAGCCGATCGACCATGTCGCTCAGGGCCACGATGCCGGCGGCAGCAATGATGCCGGCCTGTCGCATCCCCCCGCCCAAAACCTTGCGTGCGCGCCGTGCCTGTTCGATGAAGGCGGACGTTCCGCAGAGCAGGGACCCGACCGGCGCGGCAAGGCCTTTCGACAGGCACACGCTAACCGAGTCGGCGTACTGGGCCATCTCGCGGGCTTCTACTCCCAGGGCGATGGCCGCGTTGAAGAGTCGTGCCCCATCCATGTGTATGGCCAGCCCATGGTTGCGGGCAATGTCCTGCGTCGCCTGGAGATAGGACGGTGGCAAGACGGCTCCCCCACAACGGTTGTGCGTGTTCTCTAGGCAGATCAGGCGAGTGCGTGGAAAGTGAACGTTTTTGGGCCGGATGGCAGCCTCTAACTGTTCCAGGTCGAGCGTGCCATCAGGGCGGTTCAGCAGCGGGCGGGGATGGATGCCACCGAGCACGGCCGAGCCGCCGGCCTCGTAAAGGAAGGTGTGCGCCCGGTCCCCCATAATCGCCTCATCGCCGCGATTGCAGTGCGTGAGCAGGGCAGACAGGTTGGCCATGGTCCCGCTGGGCACAAGCATGGCCGCTTCTTTGCCCAGCTTTTCGGCGGCCAGCGCTTCCAGGCGGTTCACGGTGGGATCCTCACCAAACACATCATCGCCTACTTTCGCCCGCGCCATTGCTTCCCGCATGGCTGGGGTAGGCACAGTCACCGTATCCGATCGCAAGTCAATCACGTGTTACCTCCTGAGGCATGGACCGCGGACGACAAACCGGCGGATGAGGGCGTCCTGGCTGGACGGGGCGGCGGTCCGCGATCAGAATTCCAGGGCGATTGCAGCCCAGGTGGCTACTGGTTGTTTCTATTGTAGCACGAATGCAGTTCTTTGGCTAGTGCGCGGGCGGTTCGGCGGGTTGGGGGTTTCGGGTCCGGTACAGGTCTGCGGGCCGGTCCAGGTCAACCAGGATTTGCGGGTCATCCACCGGTACGAAGCGTCGGGCGGAGGTGTGCCGGCGGACGATGTCTCGCAACGTGGTCCCTTGAGCAGCAGCCAACACATCTGCCCACACCGCGCGGCCCAGGAGAATCGGGTGGCCACGCCGGTTGCCGAACTGGGGCTGGACGATTGCCGTAACCCGACCGGCGTACGCCGTCACCAGCGCGCGAACCGTCTGGGGGGCGAGGAAGGGCTGGTCACCGAGCGCAATCAGGGCCGCATCGGTGTCAGCGGTCAAGGAACGCAACCCGGTTTGCACGGACGAGAGCATCTCACCAACCGCGTAATCGGGGTTGAACACCGCGCGCACGGGCAAGCCGGTCAGGGCAGATTCGACCGCGCTACGCTCATGGCCTACGACCACGATGACGTCCGCCACCCCGGCGCTCACCAGCACCTCAGCCGCACGAGCGACCATCGGCTTGCCGGCGATTGGCAGAAGCTGCTTGAGGACACCCATGCGGGTGGACAGGCCGGCAGCCAACACGATGCCGGCCACACCCCTTCGCGGCGGTTCGGTGGATGTTGCCAGAGGGCGCATTTACAACACGGAGGACTGTTCAGTCCAGATAACTGCGCAGGTTGCGGCTCCGGCTGGGGTGACGCAGCTTGCGTAGGGCGTCACGCTCGATTTGGCGGATGCGCTCGCGGGTCAGGCCGTATTTGTCGCCGACCTCTTCGAGGGTGTGTTCCCGCCCGTCCCGCAAGCCGTAGCGGAGGTTCAACACCATCGCTTCCCGCGCCGTCAGCGAGCCAAGCGCTGTCTCCAGGTTGTCGCGCAACCCTAGCAGCATGGCGCGCCCTTCCGGGTTTTCCGTATGCTCATCGGGCAGCAGCTCCAGCAACTCACGCTGGTCATCTTCGCTTACCGTCTTGTCGAGAGAGAGCGTGGGGCGAGCGTGGTACATGATGGTGCGGACCCGTTGCTCGGAGAGTCCCACGGCTTCGCCGATTTCTGATGGGCTGGGTTTCTCTCCTTCGACCTGTGCCATCTTCGCAGAAACGCTCTTGATTTGCCGGGCCTTGTCGGCCATGTGTACAGGCAGCCGCACGGTGCGGCCCTGCATAGCGATGGCCCGTCCAATCGCGTGCCGAATCCACCAGGTGGCGTACGTGCTGAACTTGTACCCCTTAGTGGGGTCGAACTTGTCCACCGCGTGCATCAAGCCAATGTTCCCTTCCTGGATCAGGTCAGACAAGGGGACCCCATAACCCTGGTAGCGGGTTGCCATGTGGACAACCAGGCGCAGGTTTCCGGCTATCAGCTTGCGACGGGCCACAGACCCACGCTGCGCTACGGCCTCCAACCGGTCTTGTGCTTCAGCCGACGGTTCTTGTTTCGCCAGCGCTTGGCGGGCCTCAACGGCATCCAGCCACTGTGTAGACAGTTCCACTTCCTCATCAGCACTCAGCAGGCGGTGTCCCGCACCCTCGCGGAGATACACTCCCACCAGAGGATCCCATTCGCCCCTTCCGGACGTGCTCGCATGAACGTTCGAATGCATGGTCTTCTCCCAGTACACAAAGATTGCATCAGATTGTGTTCGACTCTTCACAGAATACCGCAGAAAGATGAGAGGAAGATGAGAGAAGAATAAGGGAGCCGTGAGAGAGCAGGCAGACAACTATGCACAAAACAGATAATCGTGGTATAATCTGAATCGGTAGCACCGTATCATCTCAATAACTTGGGGAACGCCCCCCGGCCCCCAATTCTGGGGGAGCACATGCCCCCCAACCTTGGGGGGTTAGGCCCTAACCTCAGGTTAGG
>CAZDTE010000231.1:0-3708 GCA_964508275.1 uncultured Ardenticatenales bacterium | reverse complement strand
CCCCTCGCCATCCTCGCGCTTGTGCTCATCTGCCTGGTGGGCTTCTTCTTCATGGCGGCTGTCAGAACGTCAGATGTACAGGCTGTCGTACAGGACATCAACTGGACGCGGAGCGTGCCCATCGAGCAGCTCCAGCAGGCGACCGGCGAAGGCTGGCGGAATGAGATTCCCGCTGATGCGAGGAACGTCACCTGCCAGCCCAAGTTTCACCACACGCAGCCCGACCCGGTCACCGACCCGAATGTCACCGCCGAGGAGGTCTGTGGCACGCCCTACGTCGTCGACCAGGGCAGCGGCTACGGAAAGGTCGTCCGCGACTGCGAGTACCAGGTGTACGCCGACTATTGCCGGTACAGTTACGCCGCGTGGCAGCCGTACACCACAAAGACCGCGACCGGCCATGACCTGAACCCGTACTGGCCACAGATCTATCTGGGACCCAACCAGCGCGAGGGAGCACGTTCGGAGACGTACGAGGTGGTATTCGACGCCGACGGCAAGTTGTACCGCTACCACGTCCGCGACGCCACGGACTTGTCCCTGTACGAGAAAGGGAGCCACTGGACCCTCACAATCAGCGGGCTGGGCGGTGTCGCTTCTGTCAAGCCGGCACCGTAGGTCTTGCCTCCCGTGTGACGAACTGCGAACATTATGGAAAACACCAAGGGGCCACCTGCCGCCGGCCCACCCGGTCTGCGGGCGGCCCCTTGGTCTGGTAAGCGCTGCCTTATGGCGGCGAAGCGCCAAAGGTGAGGAACTCATTGTCCCACCAGGCGCTGGAGCCGCTGTTGTCGTTGGTGTAATTATTGTTCGGGAAGCTGTGGCGGATAGCGGCATCCCGTACCCACAGGTCGAGCACGTAGCAACAATCGGTGAACGAAGCGCCCAGGTCGTTCATGTTGATGTCACGCAGGTAGACCGTAGTACTGTCTGGTGTCGTGCCCGTTTCGTTAGTATTGGAAACAGGAACTGTACCGTCGTAGTAGTTGTGCCAGCCGTAGACCTTCGAAGCGGGCGGATTGCCGCCACGTACCCGCAGTTTGTAGCCCCAATGGTAGCCGTCGGTGAGAGGCGCCGGATCGTCCTCGAAGTCGGCAAAGACCTTGAAGGTCGAGACGCCGGAAGACTGGCCACAGGCATTCACCGGCGTGGTCCCGTCAGGCAGCGTGACCTTCAGATCGTTGATGATCGGCTCCGTGTTGTCGAGCTGCAGATGGTGCTCGAACGGCTCCTTGTGCAGCACGCTAGAGTTATCCTCCCACTCCAGCCACAGGACGTAGTGACCGTCCTTGTCGGTTGGCCCCAAGCTCTGGTGGTTGGCAGTGTCCCACACTGCCAGGCGCATGCCTGAGTTGGCGCACCAACCTGTGCTGGGGCCACCCAACTTGGCTTCCATGTAGTCGGAAGCGTCCATCCAGCCGTTGGCATCGGTGTTGAGGCTGGGGCTGGGCTCCAGGGCGCAGGCCACGCCATCCCACTTCTTGAGTCTCCAGTGGGTTTGGACGCCAAGGGTCGCGCCACCGCCGGCCGGGCGATAGGCAACGCGGAAGCGTTTGACGTTGCTGCTGGGCAGATAGCCGTCTATCGGCACATACTCGCCGCAAGGCCGGCGTGGTTGGCCGGCGGGCCACAGGAAAGACGGGTTGTCGCGATATAGGCCAGTTCCTGGACCACCGGGAGCTACCATGCCACCGTCAAAGTCAGCGACAGACTTCGTGTCGCCACACATCGTCTGGATGTTGGGGTCCTGGGGGCCGGTATCGCTGGTCACCAGTGCGAGGGCGTCCAGACCCAGGAAGTCGGCGGCCGGGTAGAAGAACTGGATCAAGTCTTCATTGGTCCGCACAACGCCGTTGCCCCGCATCAGGACATCGCCGTCGTTGAAGGGGGGCGTTCCATCCCGGAAAAGGATCTCGGTGGAGAACTGGATGAAGGATTCCTGACCAGGCTGGCGAGGCCCGGCGACCGCGTCCAGACCGAAGTCAACCCCCTGGCTAGGCAGGCCAGCGGGCACGCTAGTCGGGAGGAGCGCGGCGTTGCTGTAGACGACGAGACCGGTGGCCGCGGAGAGCAAGTCACCGTCGAGGATGTCGGGCGCACCCACGCGGTCGTATGTGCCTTCAATGGAGAACCAGACGTCTATGTTGTAGCGCTCCAGCTCCTGCGCCAGGCGGCCTTGGCCCCATTCACCGGGATTTATCTTGGCAGCAGCGGCAGCGAACTCCAGAATGCTGCTAGACTGACCGGTGAAGTGGACAGCATCCAGGCCGATATCGTACGGGATGCTGAACTTGTACACCAGGGCCGTGTTTGGGATGATGGTTCCGTTGGTCAAGAGAAGATCACCACCCGTAAAACTGCTGCCCGGGTCTTCCAGCTCCGTGGAGAAGGCGACGACGTTGGTGGCGATATCCAAGATGTCTGCGGCATCAAGGCCCAGGTCGGCGGGGGGAGGCGCTGCAGCGTAATGGTTGGCCAGCAGCTCAGCATTGCGGGCGCACACCTGCCCGTCGAAGCTGAGCAGGTCCCCGTCGGAGATATAGGGATTCCCGTCGGCCGGTTCTCCCTTGGTCATCATGAAATCCTCTTCCGTGGAGAAGGCACCGCCCGTGCAGGCATTCAAAGGGTTGGCTTGCAGCCGGCCAGCTCCAGCGACAGAGGGACCCAACAGAACGCCCGCACCAGCGACGAGAGCGACGAGCGCCAGGTAAGTCATCAGGCGAGACATGGTAGACTCCTTTCCGAACAGCGACCAGACGGGCCTGGTCAACACAGAACCGCTTTGCTGTTTTCCGGCAGATGCGTTCATTGCAGCACCCCCCGGAAGCGGTTGAGGATGAGCGGCAAGAGGTTGATCGGCTGCTGATCCAGGCGAATGAAGAGCGCGTCCGTGCCCAGGAAGTCCGCCTTGGGCTCGAAGGGGCTGTAGAGAGTGCTGTCGGAGATGACGACGCCGTTGCCGATCTTGAGGATGTCGCCGTCGGTGAAGGCCCCCTGACCGTGATAGAGGATTTCTGTGGAGAAGCGGGTTTCGGTTCGAGAGCCGCTTCGCTCCGCCGTTACCCCATCTAAGCCGAAATCGACGCCGCGGGTGGGGATGCCGGCGGGGACGCCGGCAGGCAGGAGGAGCGTGTTGCCGGCGATGACGGTGCCAGTGGCGGCGGACAACAGGTCGCCATCCAGGATGGGCACAGTGCTGGCCGTCAGTTCGGTCCCTTCGATGGAGAACCAGATGTCAACGTTGTAGCGTTGCAACTCGGTGACCAGCATGTCCGGGTTGCTTAGCCAGTTGGCGCGCGAGATGGTGGCCGCATACTGGGCAAAGGAAACAATGTTCTTTAGTGTGCCGGTGAAGTGGACGCCATCGAGGCCGCGGTCCCCGCTCACCTGAAAGCGTGTGAGCAACACTTGGTTGGGGATAACGGCGCCCCCCGTGGTAAGAAGGTCACCGTGCTTGAAGTTGCCATACGGGCTGTTCAGTTCGGTGGAGAAGGCCACCAACTCCGTCTCCAAGTCGAGCACATCCACAGCGTCCAGGCCCATGTCCTGGGTCACATCGAACTGCTGGACGAGTTGGGCATTGCGCATACAGATAGCGCCGGTGCGGCTGAGAAGGTCGCCATCGGAGATGATCGGATTTCCATCCGGAGGGACCGGCCCTTGCGATAAGAAGTCCTCCTCTGTGGAGTAGGCGAAGTCCTGACAGGC
>CAZDTE010000230.1:0-3726 GCA_964508275.1 uncultured Ardenticatenales bacterium | reverse complement strand
CCGTCCATCGGAATCTCGGCCACCGCCTTTGCGCCGAACGGGCCGGTCGGTTCGTGTGTCTCCACGAAAATGACCTGCATGTCCGGCACTTCGTCCGCCAGGAAGATGTGGTAATCTTGCAGGTCGGTGGTCAAGGGCTGGCCGCTCTCGTCATACGGCATCTCTTCGCAGAGCGTGTAGCCCAACGCCTGGATCATGCCCCCTTCCACCTGGCCCGACGCCGTGGCCGGGTTGATGATCGTGCCGCAGTCCAGGGCCATGACCAGCCGGTCAACGCGCACTTCGCCCGTCTCCATGTCCACCGTCACCTCGGCGAACTGCGCGGCGAACGGCGGCGGGGCCTGCTCGCTGACGTACGATCCGGTGCCCATGATCTGGTGCTGGTCGGCATGGTGCAGCGAGTGCAAGGCGATATCGGCCAGGGTCACCGAGCGGCCGTCGGGGTCGAAAGCGCGCCGGTCGCGCAACACGATCTCGCCGGCAGCAACCGGTTGGACGTCCACGCCGGCCTGCTCGTTCAGCATGTTCGCGGCCACACGGCGAATCTGTGCCGTCGCCTGCTCTGCCGCCCGCACGACGGCCGACCCGCTCACGTAGGTCGTGCTAGAAGCGTAGGCTCCCTTGTCGAACGGCGTGAAGTCGGTGTCGGACGAGTAGATCAGGATGTCCTCTAGCGGGCAGCCCAGCGTTTCGGCGGCCATTTGGGCCAGCACGGTGTCCGAGCCGGTGCCCAGGTCGGTCGCACCGACGAGCAGGTTGAACGAGCCGTCATCGTTCATCTTGATGCTGGCCGCGCCCATGTCCAGGTAGGCGATGGCTGTGCCCTGCATGACGCAGGCCACACCGATCCCCCGGCGCAGGTGGGGCTTGCCCGGCACGCTGTGCCACGCTTTGTTGCCGAACTTGTCGTGCCAGCCGATGGCTGCGGCTCCCTGCTCCACGCATTGCGGCAAGGCGCAAGTGCGGATTGTTTCCGGTCGGCCCTCGCGCCCCTCGGTCCAAATCTTGGAGATGGGGTGCTCGTCCCCCTCACGCACCGCGTTTTGCAGCCGGAAGGTCAGCGGGTCCAGCCCCAATCGGCGGGCGATGCGTTCCATGTGTACTTCCAGGGGGAAGAAGCCCTGCGGCACGCCGTAGCCGCGCATAGCCCCCGACGGCACGGTGTTCGTGTAGACCACGTCGGCGTGAAAATGCAGGTTCGGCGTGTGATAGAGGGCCATCGTCTTGTGCGCCGTATTGCCGGCGACGGTCATGGCGTGGTTTCCGTACGCGCCGGTGTCGGAGATGACGCGCATTTCCTGGGCCACGATCGTGCCATCGGACAGCACACCGGTGCGCATGGTGACGATCATCGGATGGCGTACGGTGGCGGCGATGAACTCCTCGGTGCGCGAATACTCCAGCCGCACCGGCCGGCCGGTGGCGATGGTCAGGTGGGCGCAGATGTCCTCGATGAGCACTTCCTGCTTGCCGCCGAACCCCCCGCCGATGCGCGGCTTGATCACGCGGATGCGCTTGACCGGCAGGCCCAGCACCGGTGCCAGCACGCGACGGGCATGGAACGGCACCTGCGTGCTGCTGCGGATCACCAGACGGTCGTCCGCGTCCCAGTAGGTCAGGCAGACGTGCGGTTCGATGGCCACGTGCGACACGCGGGGCACACGATAGGTGTCCTCCAGCACCAGGTCCGCCTCGGCGAAGCCCTGCTCCACATCGCCGAGCGACAGCTCGATCTGCGCGGCCAGGTTGCGCGTCGGATCGGACTCGTCGAAGGGCACGTAGTCCAGCTGGTCGTGGATGCGCGGCGCGTCGGGGCGTAGGGCCTCCGCCGGGTTGAGCAGCGCCGGCAGTGGCTCGAACTCCACCTCGATGAGGGCGAGGGCCTGCGCGGCGATCTCGGGCGTCTCGGCAGCGACGGCGGCCACCCGGTCGCCGACGAAGCGCACCTTGTCGTCGAGACTGACCCGGTCGAGCGGGCCGGGGATGGGGTCGGACTGGCCGGCGGTGGAGAACGGCACGCGCGGCAGGTCTTGGTGGGTCAGTACGGCGTGGACGCCGGGGAGCGCGATGGCCTTGCTGGCGTCGATGCGCCGGATGCGGGCGTGCGGGTGCGGGCTTAGGAGCAGGCGGGCGTGCAGCATACCGCGCCGCTCGTAGTCGGCGGTGAAGGCTGGGTTGCCCTGCACCAGCTTGCGCGCGTCCACCTTCGGTTCGGAGTGCCCGACGACGTGCCGGGCGGGTTGGTCTGAAACCCCATTTCTACCCCCCTCGGTCCCCCCTGCTAGGGGGGATGGGGCAAGGGGAGCTGCTGAGGGGGAGGGGGATGGGGAGGCGGCGGCGCGCAGGATGGCCTGCACCGGTTTGATGTAGCCGGTGCAGCGGCAGAGGACGCCGGAGAGGGCGTCGCGCACCTCGGCTTTGGTAGGGTGAGGGTTGCGGGCCAGGAGAGCGTGGGCGGCAAGGACCATCGCCGGCGTGCAGTAGCCGCACTGGATGGCGCCGTTCGCCACGAAGGCTTGTTGCAACGCGTGCAGGTGATCGCGGTCGCCGATCCCTTCGATGGTGGTGATGGCGTGGCCGGCGGCCTGGGCGGCCAGCGTTACGCAGGCCAGGGCGGGCCGGCCGTCGAGCAGAACAGTACACGCGCCGCACGAGCCGTCCTCGCAGCCATGCTTCACGCCGAAGTAGCCCAGGTCGCGCAGGGCGTCGAGCAGCCGCGTTTGTGGCACAACTTCGGTGTCGCGTGTTTCTCCGTTGATTGTCAGATTTATGTGCATGGTGGTTTGCTCTTGTCTGGTATCATCTCAATAACTTGGGGAACGCCCCCCGGCCCCGCCCCCCTAGCCCCCCAAAGTTGGGGGGGACTGAGGGGGGGAGCACATGCCCCCCAATTCTGGGGGAGCACATGCCCTCCAATTCTGGGGGAACATTCCCCCCAAAGTTGGGGGGTTAGGCCTAACCTGAGGTTAGGCCTAACCTCAGGTTAGGGGGGCTTGACGTCCTGCTCACCCCGAAATATTGAGATGATACCTTCGCTTCGAAATCGTACTCCGGAAACAGCCACTTGGTGTCAACGGGCAGTTGGTTGCTGGCAAGCGTAAACCTGTTCGTCACCGTCCCGCCCTCTTCTTTGGCAACTGTCGGAGTCCCCGTTCCGTTGCTCATGTCGTCCTCCGTATCAGGAGAGCCGCCATCGCCCGGCGGTATTCGGCGCTGGCCAGGGCGTCGCTTGAAAACGGGAGGCCGGCTGCATCGGGTAACATCTCCGCACTGGCTGCTTGCAGCAGCACGGGATGGGGAAGTCCTCCGCCCACGGCCACCCGCAAGCCGTCGCCGGTTTGCACGGCAGCCACGGCGACGATGGCCCGGTCGGACGGCGTGCGACTGACCCGCTCGAAGGCGAGGTGCGCCCCCTCCGGCGGTAGCGGCACCACGGTTTCTGTGATCAGGCTGCCGCCCAGGTGACTCGCCGGTTCGGACCATAACGCCTCCAGCGACAGCCGGCCTGCTCCGGGCTCGATGATGACGCACGCCCCCAGGGCCAGCAGGGCAACCGGCAGGTCGGCATAGCCGGCGGCGGCCAGCAGTGTGCCGGCGACGGTGGTCTGCTGGCGCAACACGCTGCTGGCGGATCGCCGGGCCGCCTCGCAGATCAGCCCGTTGGCCACCGGCTGCGCCACCGGCGATGTGGCGACCGTTTCCAGCGTGGTCGTGGCCCCGATCTGC
>CAZDTE010000229.1:0-3761 GCA_964508275.1 uncultured Ardenticatenales bacterium | reverse complement strand
CGATGCTGGTGGCGATGAGCGGCAAGGTCTGGCTCCAGGAAACGACCGAGCGCACGCCGGAGCGCATCCTGAAGGACATCCTGGAGAGCGTGCTGAGGCAAGAGGACCTGGCGCAATGACCGGGCCAGTGTTCATCCTACTGGCCACCCTGGCCTACGGCCTGCTGCACTCCGTGCTGGCCTCGTTGCGCGTCAAGGCGCTGGCGCGGCGGCTCTTTGGTCCCGCGGCCGACCACTGGTACCGTCTGGCTTACAATTTGCTCGCCGTCGTCACGCTGATTCCCGTGCTGGGACTGCTGGCGGCATCGCCTGACCGTCCGCTTTACCGGTTCGCACAGCCCTGGCGTACTCTGGCGCTGTTCGGGCAAGGATTCGCCGTGCTCCTGGCAGCCTACTCCCTGCTCAAAACCGATCTGGGCGATTTCCTCGGCCTGCGGCGCGCACTGGGGCTGCCCATGCCAGAGAACCCA
The DNA here is from genome assembly GCA_964508275.1 of uncultured Ardenticatenales bacterium. GTDB lineage: Bacteria > Chloroflexota > Anaerolineae > Ardenticatenales > JAADHH01 > CAZDTE01. Next base: position 3,292 of record CAZDTE010000229.1, on the reverse strand, counting down.
GCGCTGGTTGTGGACGGACTGTACCGCTGGGTGCGCCATCCCCTCTATACTGCCAGCCTGCTCTTTCTTTGGCTGAGCCCGGTGATGACGGTCAATCGGCTGGCGTTTTATGCGGCCCTGACAGTCTACATCGTGATCGGCGCCTGGCTGGAAGAGCGCAAGCTGTTGGTCGAGTTCGGCGACACCTACGCTGCCTATCGCCGCCGGGTGCCGATGCTGTTCCCGCTTTTCTGGCAAATCCCTTTCGGCAACTGACGCAGGCAGGGCACGACTTGCCAGAATCGCTGCGCAATGATATAATCAAAAAGAACACCGGGGCGAGTAGCTCAGTTGGTTAGAGCGCACGGTTCACATCCGTGAGGCCGGGGGTTCGAGTCCCTCCTCGCCCACTTTCCTTAACATTCAACCCCCACCGCAGACCACACAGGTAACCCATCCCCCCACCTGTGAGCTCTACGTTGCCTGTGCGGAAAGAAAAGAATCTCTCCGATCGTAGCCCCGTCGGCGCAACGTCCACCGCCGCCGACACGGCCACCACCCAGAGCGGCCCGCAACTCGTGCTCGTCAGCCAGGTGGACGTGGGCGGCCCGGCCTACGCCGTGACCGTGCAAGGGGATCGTGCCTACGTCGGCGCGGGGAACCGCCTGGTCGTTGTGGACGTGTCCGACCCCACCGCGCCGCACGTGGTCGGGCAGACAGAGCCTTTCTCGGACACCACCGCGCCGCAGGTGGTTGGCCAGACGGCGCCAGTGCCAGACGCTATATGGGGAGTGTACGTTTGTAATGCTTCAGCTGGAATTGGAGAAAAGCCTCCGATGAGTTAGTATACAAGAGGAGGTGTATCTCATGACCAAGAAACGGAAGCAATACTCAGCAGCAGAGAAGGTAGCCATTCTGCGCAAGCATCTGCTAGACCATGTCCCGGTCTCGGAACTGTGCGACGAATACGATTCGAGTCCTGCCGGGCGCGCTGAGGAACCCGTCCCGATGAGTTCAACCGTAGTTGGCCAATCCCCCGCTCGTATTGACGCCCATGCCAAAGTCACCGGAGAGGCTCGTTACCCCGGCGACTTGGCGGTGCCCGGCATGTTGCACATGAAGGTGCTCTTCGCCGGCCGGCCTCACGCCCGCATCCGCGCCATCGACACCACCGAGGCCGCGGCCTACCCCGGCGTAGTCGCCGTGTTCACTGCCTCAGACGTGCCGGCCAACGAATACGGCCTGATCGTCCCTGACCAGCCGGTCCTCTGCGGCGTGGGCGACGTGACGCGCTTCGTCGGCGACCAGGTGGCACTGGTAGTCGCCGAAACCGAGGCGGCGGCCGCCGCGGCCCGCAACCTGATCCGCGTGAAGTACGAAGATATGCCGGTCATCACCAACCCACGGGAAGCGATGAGGCCTGGCACTCCCCAGCTCCACGCCGATCACCCGAACAACATTCTCACACGCTACCGCATCCGCAAGGGAAATGTCGAGACCGGCTTCGCCCAGGCCGACGTAATCGTGGAAAGCACCTACCACACGCCGGCGCAAGAGCACGCCTACCTGCAACCGGAAGCCGGCCTGGCCTACATCGACGACGAGGGCCGCGTGACGGTCGAAGTCGCCGGCCAGTGGACGCACGAAGACCAGGAGCAAATCGCCCACGCCCTCGCCCTGCCGCTCGACCGGGTGCGCGTGCGCTACGCGGCCATCGGCGGCGCCTTCGGCGGTCGTGAAGACATGTCGGTGCAAATCGTCCTGGCCCTCGCCGCCTGGAAACTGCGCCAGCCTGTAAAGATCGTTTGGTCCCGCGAAGAGTCGATCACCGGCCACCACAAGCGGCACGCCATGCACTTCCGGACGCGCTGGGGCGCGACCCGCGACGGCAAGCTCGTCGCCGCGCAGGTTGAGGTGATCGCCGATGCCGGCGCCTATGCCTACACCAGCACCAAGGTGTTGGGCAACACTACGCTCATGTGCACCGGCCCGTACACGATTCCCAACGTGCACGTGGACAGCTATGCCGTTTACACGAACAACATCCCCGCTGGCGCGTTCCGTGGCTTCGGCGGGCCGCAGGGCCTCTTCGCAGCCGAGATGCAGATGAACAAGCTGGCCGAAGCATTGAGCATGGACCCGGTCGAGTTGCGGCGGCGGAACCTCCTCCGCGAAGGCGACCTGCTCTCCGTCGGCACACCGCTGCCGAGGGGAGTCAGCATCGCGCAGGTGGTTGAGGATTGTGCCCGTCACTTTCGGGCACCGGAGGCCGGCGCAGCCGAAGCAACTCTGTCGCGCGAGGGCTCATGGATGACCGGCTGGGGCTTTGCCTGCGGCTTCAAGAACGTCGGCTTCAGTTTCGGCGCACCGGAGCAGTGCATGGCCACGATTGAGTTGCGTGGCGACACAGAGATCGAGGAGGCGGTGCTGTACCACGCCGGCGCGGAGGTCGGCCAGGGGGCGCACACTGCCCTGGCGCAGATGGCCGCGGAGGCGGTGGGCGTGCCGCTGGATCGGGTGCGGCTGGTGGTCTCCGATACGGCAACGAGCGCTGACGCCGGCAGCGCGTCCGCCTCGCGGATGACGTTCATGGCCGGCAACGCGATTCGTGGCGCGGCGCAGGCTGCCCTGGCGGCCTGGGAAAACGAGGATCGCCCCGCCGCCGGCACGTACCAGTACCGGCCCCCGCCGACCACGCCGTACGATCCAGAGACGGGCAGGAGCGAGCCAAACTTCGCCTACGGCTACGTGGCCCAGGCGGTGCAAGCCGCAGTGGACATGGAAACCGGTGAGATACGCGTACTGCGCGTGGTCTGCGCCGACGACGTGGGTCGCGCGGTGAATCCGCAATTGGTGCAGGGGCAGATCGAAGGCGGCGTGGTTCAGGCGCTGGGGTGGGCGACCACCGAGAACTTTATCGTGGAGGACGGCGTCGTGCAGACTCCCCACCTGAGCACCTACCTGATCCCCACGGTGCTGGACGTGCCGGAGCAAGTCGAGTCGGCGATTCTGGAATATGCCGACCCGCTGGGGCCCTGGGGGGCACGGGGCATGGGCGAGATGCCGTTCCTGCCGCTGGCGCCGGCGCTGGTGGCTGCCGTGCACGACGCCACCGGCGTCTGGTTCGACACGTTCCCGCTCACGCCGGAGCGGGTGGTGGCGGAGGTCTGAGTTTCGGGTTACGAGCTGCGTTTCACGTTTTCACGTGCCGCCTATTGCGTGTTCCGTCGCTCCACGCCGGATGCCGTCGGACGCAGTCCGCATCCGCCTACGCTTCACGTTCTATCCCCAGGTCTTCGAGGATCGCCTCGCG
>CAZDTE010000228.1:0-3784 GCA_964508275.1 uncultured Ardenticatenales bacterium | reverse complement strand
GTGTTTATCCTGCAAATCTGTGTCCGATTATTCTTTCTCCGACAAGCTGCTAGGGCGCATTTCAGTTTTGGGGCAGGTCTAGGGATTCTACCGCAGAGGCGCAGATAGCGCGCTGAGAACGCCGAGTTTTTCTCCATTTTTTTCTCTGCGCCCTCTGCGCGCCCGCATGTTGGGCGACCTCTGCGATGAAACTATTCTCACCCCCAATTTGAAATGCACCCGCCAGTCTATCTGCAATTGCAAATCATTCTCATCTTTGGTATGATACCACAAGAACTTGTTTGCGTCAAGTCCCTGTGTTTTGGTGATTACACCCACAAATGTCTGGAGAGTGTTCTGGCCAGTTGTTTACGCACCGCAGAGGCGCAGATAGCGCGCGGAGAACGCCAACTCATGTACGGTTTTCTCTGCGGACTCGGTGTCTCTACGGTGAATCTCAACAGGCCCTCCTGCCAAAGGACTTTGGCCGACCTGTACTACGTACACCAGGCTGGTCGGCTGATTTGACAGCACCGGCATCTTGGTGTAGCATTGGGCAAGAATATGCGGCCTCGTCCGGGTTGGTGCTGGCGGAAGCGTTGGCCTGGCCTCGTTGAGTTGTCCGGTTGAAGGCACAGGAAATGATGGCACGGAATCCCAAGAAACGACAGCAAAAGTTGGCCCGAAAGGCGGCCAAGCGGAAAAAGAAACGGGCCCTAGCGCGAGCGCCTGTCGCTCGGGGCAGGGGCGGCAGAATGAAACTGCCCACTGCGGCGAGAGAATGGCCCCTCCTCGAGTGTCTGATCGCCGAGAAGTGGCAGGACACGGCCCAGATCAGCCAGGTTCTCATTGCGCGGAATGCTCCGGGCGGACGAATCGCAGTGGGCAGTTTCGTTGTTGATCTGGGTTGCCTCGGGGTGAAGAACACTATGTCGCACGTTTTCGAATCAGACTATGAATACCGCCAAGTTCGCGGGAGTTTTCTGTTCAGGCAGTCCATGGTCCCCTGTGACCTCAATCTGGCGGCAAAAGTGATTGCGGAGGCCGTTGCGTACGCGCGATCTCTGGGCTTCGAGCCGCACCGAGATTACCGCAGAGCTGTGCCGATTCTGGGTGACGCCAATCCACACGAGTGCCGGGTCACGATCCCGCTCGGCGGACAGGAAGGCAAACCGCTGTTTTTCGCCGGACCGTACGATAACGTCGCGCGAGTCATCGCCACGCTGGACCAGTCCGTCGGACCGGACGGTTACCACTTACTTGTGCCGCTGGAGGATGATAGAGATGCGTTTCCAGACATTTGAAGCGACCGGGTGGTCATGCTAATCACCATCGATATCGGCAACACGCACATCGTGGTGGGCATCTACCGCCAGGCGGAGATCGTCGCCCACTGGCGGCTGACCACCGCAACGGAGCGCACCGCCGATGAGTACCGCGCCCTGCTGGGCAACCTGCTTCGCGAGGCTGGCCTGTCGCCGGCGGACATCACCGGGGCGATCATCGCCTGCGTGGTGCCCCCCCTGCTGTCTACGTTCGAGGAACTGTGCACGCGAGCGTTCGGTCTATCACCCGCAGTGGTTCGCCCAGGATTGAAGACCGGCCTACGCATCCGCACGGACAACCCACGCGAGGTGGGAGCCGATCGCGTGGCCAACGCCGTCGCCGCCCAGCACCAATACGGCACGCCGGCCGTGATCATTGATTTCAGCACGGCCACGACCTTCGACGCCATCTCCGCCGGCGGGGACTTCTTGGGGAATGCCATCGCGCCAGGCCTGATCCTTTCCGCCCATGCTCTCTTTCGCCACGCCGCGCAGCTTCCCCACATCGCCCTGGCCAACCCGCCAGGCCCCATCGGCACCAACACGATTCACTCGATGCAATCGGGCGTGGTCTTCGGACACGTGGCCTTGGTCGAGGGGATGGTCAAGCGGTTCCGCCAGGCTCTGGGTCCTGACGCCCACATTATTGCCACTGGCGAATACGCGACCGGCGAATACGCCAACCTCATCGTGCCGCAATGTGGCGTCATCCAGACGGTCGCGCCGAACCTGACGTTGGAAGGCCTGCGGCTGATCTACGAAATGAATACGTGACCTACATCGCTGCGGTGAGTTACGGCAGGCTGGTCGATCCCATCAAGTAACGATCACATTCGCGGGCGGCCCCACGGCCCTCGTTAATCGCCCAAACAACCAGACTCTGCCCTCGACGCATGTCGCCGGCGGCAAACACGCCCTCCACGCTGGTGACGAACCTACCGTACGCAGCACGGGCATTCGAGCGCGGGTCTCGCTCCACGCCCAGTTGGTCGAGCAATGTGTCCTCCGGTCCGAGGAAGCCCATCGCCAAGAACACGGCCTGCACGGGCCACACCCGTTCTGTGCCCGGAATCTCTTGCGGTCGCGGGGCCATGCCGTTCTCGCCGCCGACCCACTCCACCTGCACCGTGTGCGCCTCTTTCACCCGGCCACGTTCATCACCGACAAACCGCTTCGTCATGATGGAAAACATGCACGGGTGCTTCCCGTACAACGCCACCGCCTCCTCCTGCCCGTAGTCCATCCGGAAAACTGTAGGCCACTGTGGCCAGGGATTGTCGGGGGCGCGCTCTTCCGGTGGCTTCGGCAAGATCTCGAACTGGGTCAGGCTTTTGCAACCCTGCCGGATGGCGGTTGCCATGCAGTCGGTTCCTGTGTCCCCGCCGCCGATGACGATAACGTCCCTGCCCGCCGCCGAGAGGTAGTGCCCATCCTGATGGTTCGAGTCAAGCCAGCTCTTGGTGTTGGATTGCAGCAGCTCCATCGCGAAGTGGATGCCCTCAAGTTCACGCCCCGGTACCGGCAGGTCACGCGGTTTGCCGGCCCCGCCGCAGAGAACAATGGCGTCGAATTCCCGCAGCAACCGGTCCGCAGCGTAATCTACGCCCACCTCGGTACTTGTGACGAACTTGACGCCTTCTTCCGCCATGAGGTCCAGGCGACGGGCGACGATCCGTTTGTCGAGCTTCATGTTCGGGATACCGTACGTCAGCAACCCGCCGATGCGGTCGGCGCGCTCGAAGACGGTCACCGTGTGGCCGGCCTGGTTCAACTGATCCGCGCCAGCCAGCCCGGCCGGCCCAGAGCCGACAACGGCGACTCGCTTCCCTGTGCGTTGGGCCGGTTGCTCAGGAACCACCCACCCATTTTCGTAGGCTTTCTCGATGATGGCCAGCTCAATGTTCTTAATCGTCACCGGCGACTCGTTCAGACCCAGTGTGCACGACCCCTCGCACGGAGCGGGACAGACCCGCCCGGTGAACTCCGGGAAATTGTTCGTCTTGCGCAGACGCCTGTAGGCCTCGCGCCAGAGTCCGTGATAGACCAGGTCATTCCACTCTGGGATCAGATTGTGGATTGGGCAGCCCATAGCCAGCCCGTCGACCAGGGACCCGGTGTGGCAAAACGGTATGCCACAGTCCATGCAACGGGCCCCTTGTTTTCGCAGTCGCTCCTCTGGGAAATAGAGGTGAAACTCCTGCCAGTCCCGGACCCTCTCCAGCGGGGGCCGGTCTTCGGGAAGTTCGCGCGCATATTCCATAAATCCAGTTGGTTTGCCCATGCCTAATCCTCCGTCTCCGTTGCCTTAGTGGCCTTGTTCAGGTTAGGAAAGTCGTAACCGTTCAGCACCCCCTGAATCTGCCACGAATTACGCGAATTTACACGAAAAAAGGTATCATCTCAATAACCTGGGGAACGCCCCCGGCCCCCAATTCTGGGGGAGCACATGCCCCCCAATTCTGGGGGAGCACATGCCCCCC
>CAZDTE010000227.1:0-3805 GCA_964508275.1 uncultured Ardenticatenales bacterium | reverse complement strand
TGTGGGATATGGGATGTGGGATATGGGATGTGGGATATGAGATGTGGGATGTGGGGTGTGGGATATGAGATGTGGGATGTGGGATCTAGGGGTCGCACAGCTCACATCCCCTATCCCCTATCCCAAATCAAACAGCACGCAACACTGAACACCGGGCATGGAACCCCGACCGCAGAAGGTTCTCCTTACCCACCCGTCTACTCAACGCGGGGACATCGCTCTGGCCGGCAGCGCATCCTGGAATTGCGCGATCTGGTCATCGGGTACGGCGATGTCGTAGTCGTGCGCCGTCTGTCCATGCACATCCACGAAGGTGAATTCGTGGCGTTGGTGGGGCCAAACGGCGCAGGAAAAACGACGACCTTGCGCACCATCCAGGGACTGATCCGGCCACGCCAGGGAGAAGTCTGGCTGATGGGCGAACGAATCGACCATCTCCGGCCACATGAGCGAGTGGCCCGCGGCCTGGTCTCTATTCCCGAGGGTCGCCGGCTGTTCCCCGAGATGACTGTTCGCGAAAACCTGGACCTGGGCGCCTACACACGGCGTGCTCGGACGGCTTTTCGTGAAAGTCTGGAGATGGTCTACTCCCTCTTCCCGGTGCTGAAAGAGCGGGAGCGCGAGATGGCCGGCACGTTGAGTGGGGGGCAGCAGCAAACCCTGGCCATTGCCCGTGGGCTGATGGCTCGCCCACACGTTCTCTTGCTCGACGATCCCCTGCGCGGCCTGGACCGCCGCGTAACGACACGCTTCTGTGAAGCGATGCAAGGGATCAACGATGGCGGCTTGACCATCCTTGTCACCGGTCAGCACGTCCGCCGCCTTTTGAATCTTGCCCGCCGAGCCTACTTGCTCGAGGCCGGCCAGATAACGTTGGAAGGACCGGGCAGCGCATTGTTGGCCAGCGACCGCCTACGTTTGGCGCTGCTCACCGGTTCTGGAGTCGAAACATAGCGTCACCTTTGGCCGCGACGAAAGGACTGAAACGCAGAGGGGAACTTGCGCCGGCGGGGTGAATACGGCATGGCGGAGAAAGCGGGTGCGCTTGGCCAGCTCGACCGCCAGCGACTCCGCCGTGTAGGTTCGCGGCAGGGAGAAGGAGAAGAACTGTTCCAGCAGAGCAAAGAGCTCGTCCCCCTTTTCCACAGGCGGGACAGCGCCGAGTTCGTGGAGGACAAAGGGCCTGGCCGCCAGGACTTGATCCACCAGTTGCCCGTCCCGGTAGAGGCGGAACTCAAAGAAGTTGGTGAGGATCAGGTTGGGGAAGGTCTGGCGATAGCGCTGAAGCTGCTCGGTCGATTCTATCGAGTCCAGGCTCCCTGCGGTCGGCTTCTTGGCCTCGATGTAACCGACGATGCGGTCTTGGCCATTCCATACCCGAAAATCGGGGTTGCCGGCCTCGGTCTTCTTCGGGAGTGTGGTGACGTGAATCTCGCTTCTACCGCTGCGCACGGCGAATTGGCCGAGGAGCGTTTCCAGGCAGGAGTAGAAACTCTCTTCCCGCGCGTCCCCCGACGGGCAACGTCGCTGAGGGCTTTGAGGTAGTCTGTGAGCATCGCCTTGCTTCTCATGAGCATCTGGTTCGGTTCTTTGAATCACTCACCCAGTCAAGCACTCTCATCTGCTACCTCCCATCTGTTCCTCGGGGGCCCAGTCGTCACCCTCGTCTGCAGGTGTTGCCGCCCCCGCCGGGCGTTCTTCCATGGCGGCCAGGGCTCTGGCAACTTCTTCGATAGCCGCGCGCTGCTTGCGGTACAGGTCCGATTCGCTGATCGCCAGCCGGTTAGCCACATCATGCGCCCGGTGACCCCGCATGTACTTCAGGTCAAGAATGTTGTAGAGCGTCCATTCTGGGGCGGTCATGTTTCGCTGACCGTCCGGTTTCAGCTCCTGGATAGCGCTTTCCAGAACGGCTCGCAGCGCCTTGGTCGAATTGCCGCCGTATTCGCGCAGGGCGCGCTGCACGACGCTCAGACGGAGGAGCGGACTCTCGCTGAGCCGCGGCCCACCCCAGTAATGAGTCAGCGCGTCGCGCACCATCTGGGAGAAGTCTGCGGCCAGGACCGGGTTGTTTTCCAGTGGGTCCAGTATCATTTGCCCGGGGTAGCGCATTTCCCTGCGCCACTGGCGGACAGAATCGAGTTGCGGGGTAAGTTGCTGGAGCAGTGCGAAGATGCTTTGCTGCAGGCGGCGGTCCTCCAGCGCGAACTCGGCACGGTTGATGAGTCGCGCGATGATCGTGTGTTCACGCTCCGTGAGTTGAGGCTGCTCCTCCGGCACGGCGATCGCCAGGATGCCGAGGGTGGCCTTTTCGCGCGCGGTGCGCAGGGGGATTAGCCAGTAGCCGTCCTGGGCTGGCGGAACGGTGACTTCTTTGAACGCCTCGCTGGCCTCATCTCCTATCGCGGCCAGCGTGTCCACCGTACAGGCTTGCAGCAGAGCCTGGGCAGCGGACCGGGGACCGCAGAAAGCTTCGGTGTGCAGTTGGCCATCGCGCATGACGATCACCGAGCCGTTTGGTGTGCGCAGTAGATCGCAAAGAGCGGTGAGGATGTTCTCTAACAACTGCTCTAGCTCGGAGCTGGTGAGCAGCCGCTCGTTCACGGTTTGCAGCCACGTGACTTCCACGCGGTCCCCTTCATAGGTGAGCCGGTCCACCAGCGGTTGGGCCAGTTTCAGCAGCACCTGGTAGAACACGATGCCGCCGACGATGGCGAAGATCAGGAATGTCTCGCGCGGGAGGCCCAGGATGATTTCCACGCGGGGCACGATCAGGGCGATGCCAATGACGAAGGTGCCCAGCAGCGGGCCACGCAGCAGGTACAGAACCAGGCTGTGCTTGACCACCCGGTCGGGAGTGAGGGAACTTTGGTAGGCTACGCTGTAGGCCATGACTGCCGTCATCGTGGCCACACCGATGTTGCCGACGACAGAAAGAGTCAGGATGGCCGGCAGCGGCAGGTTGACCGGTGAGCTGGCCAGGAGCAGGTACGGGAAGACGGCCATGCCCGGCGCGGCGAACGTCACCGCCAGGTAGGTCATCCGCCGGCGCGATGGGGCCGTGAGACAGCGCTGGCGAGCCCACAGGGTGTTCAGGAACCCCCAACTGGAAGCTAACGCGAAGTAGATGACGAATGCCCAGAAGAAGGGGCCGGCAGTCAGTTGGCTGGCTTGCGGAGCGTAGACAATCTCGTCCCGCAGCAACAGACCCGTTTCCAGGGCGAGCAAGAAGAACACCGCACCGGCCGCGTAGCTGACGCCCACAGCGATGCGGCGGCGTCTGGAAGGCGCGCCGGTCAGCCGCAGCAACGCGTCGGAGAAGTGCAGGTACACAGCGGGCACAAAGGCGATGCCTAGCCATTGCAGCTTCAGCCAGAGTATGGCCGCCTGCTCGGAGGCGACCTTGGCGATCAGCACGTCGCCGGCGTACACGATGGCCACACAGCCCATCAGCGCGGCAAACGTCCGCGCTACAGAGTTCCACAGGTTGTGGGCCAGGATGTACAGGAACAGTGAGAACGCCAGGATCAGGTTGGACGCAGCCAGTATGAGGTTCGCTAAGCCCAGAACGCCCGTAAGCGTTATCGATTCCATTTTTCAGTCGTCAGATCGTGCGGGAGTGGGGAGTAGCAGGCCACGAGTTGGCGGTGGCCCAGGCTTTGGTCACACGTCCCAATCCTCTACTCTCCACTTCCCAACCTCCAGCCCCCATCATTCATTTGATGAACAAAGCGTATCTTCTCAATCATTCGGGGTGAGCAGAACGTCATGCCCCCCTAACCTGAGGTTAGGCCTAACCTGAGGT
>CAZDTE010000226.1:0-3812 GCA_964508275.1 uncultured Ardenticatenales bacterium | reverse complement strand
GTGGCTGATTTCTGTTGCACCCTATGGTTTGCCCCCATTTTTTGAAAAGATACCAGGCGTGGATGAAAATGGCGTGTGAAGGTTGCCAACCTTTGGAAAGTTGGCAACTCTACGCCGCTTATTTTCATAACAGATGGTGGCACGATTCACGCCTGCTGTCTTGGCCAGACGACCAAGCCATCCTCCCGGACCTTTTTCCAATGCGGCTTGCGCAGTTCGAGTCGCTGCTCCTCTTCAGAGAAAGCAACGACCAGGAACGGAACGTGGTGCTGGGACTGCATCTGGGTCGCTAACCCCTCAACCGTGCTGCGCACGTCGGGAGAGACCGCATCCAGGATGGCCAGGATGTTGTAAGCTGTTTCGCCCCCGTTTTGCCTGTCAAGGCGCGGGCCGTACAGCACCACAGCCTGCAGTCTGTCACCCACCACTCCCTCGATCTTCCTCAGGAAATGTTGGAGTGCTTCGTCCTGGTTAGCTACATACCTGGCCATGTCTTTCCTCCAGGGTGCCGCCTCTTTTGGCACCGGGCTACTGTTGGTTCATGTCCGTAGCGACTTGGCGATCACGTTCACTCAACTCTTCCAGCACGCGCATGACGACCCAGGAGATGCCGAGCTGCACCCCGATCAGGATCAGCATGGCGCTCCCCAAGAGATAGAGCCAAAGTCGGGAGATCGGCCAGTCGCTGCGCATGCCCAGGAACATACTGGCCAGACCCACGAGCGCACCGCCGGTGGCGGCCAACAGTCCCACCCAGCCAAAATGGTGGTCCAGGCTGGTGGAAAAGATTGTGCGGCCAAACAGCCCCTGGCGGATCGAACGCCGGTGGAATAGTGAGACCAGGTAGTTGAACATCGCGCCCAGCGCGAAAACGGCCACACCGGTCACCGCCAGGACCTGGGCCACGAACAGGGCGAAGGCCCAGCCGATCCCCAACGTGGTCACTCCCTGCAAGCGCATCACCACGAGACCGCCGAGAACGGCCAGGGCCAGCAAAACGCCCGCCAGGCCGGCCATCCCCAGGATGCGCACGGGGTTATACAGTAGCGCCGTCCAGATGATGGAGTGCAGGAAGCGCGCGCCGTCGCGAATCACGCTGAGCTTGGACTGACCCGTTCGCTCGTCGTAGGCAATGGGCACTTCCACCATCCGGATGCCCTCGTGCAGCGCCCGCGTGCTCATCACCGGCGTAAAGTTCAGGCCGTCGGGTAACGGGTAGAGGCGGGGCAAAGCCTCTCGCCGGATCACCCGCATGCCGCTGGCGCAGTCGGTGACGCTGGTATTGGCGATCAGGCTGACCAGGCCGGCGAAGAGGGCGTTGCCTAGCCTCCGTGTTGCCGGCATACCTCCGGCGCCGTTGCCCATGCGTGACCCCACGACCAGGTCCGCATCGTGGATGTCGGCCACCTGGTACAGTTCTGGCAGGGCTTCAGGCGGATAGGTCCCGTCTGCGTCGAGGAACGCCAGCCAGTCACCGGTCGCATGACCAAAGCCGGTCTTCAGGGCAGCGCCATAACCCCGATTCACGTCGTGGCGGACCAGATGAACAGCCGGGTTGTAGGCCAGCAAAGCGGCCGTGCTGTCCTGTGACCCATCATCCACGACAATGAGTTCCAGGTCCAGCCCGATTTCCGCCAGCGCTGGCTGGGTGTCGAGTATGCGTTTCACGACCTGCGTAATGCTTGCCTCTTCGTTGTAGGCCGGAATCACGACAGAAAGCGTGCTCATGTCCATACCCTCGTTCCGGGGGGGACGGTTGCCGGCTGCTCGTGCAGGTTGCGTATCACGCGGGCGGGCACGCCGGCCGCGATGGAGTGTGGCGGCACATCCTGGGTGACGACCGCGCCTCCAGCGATCACAGAGCCGTGCCCCACGTGCACTCCGTCGGTGATGATGGCTCCCCCTCCAATCCAAACATCGTCCTCCACAACAATTCCCTCTGCGGTGATCCCCTGATCGACGAACGGTCGATCAGGATCGGCGAAAACGTGATTCACGGCCAGGATTTGCACCAGCGGCGAGAGATACACGCGGTCGCCGATGGTCACGCCGCCCTGCCCACGGATCACGCTGAGTTCGCCGACCAGACTGTCCCGTCCAATGGTGATGCCAGAGTGAGGCAGGTTGCGAAAATTGTACACGTGCAACACAGCGTTGTGCATGATAAACGTACCCGCCCCAATCGTGATGCCTTGGGGGCACGCGTGCAAATAGACTCCTTCGTCCAGGTAGACGCCGGAACCCAGGCGGATGTTTTCCGTAAAGCGGAGCCGCACCCCGCGTTCAATGGCCGCCGCCCCCTCTATGTGTAGGATTGCGCGATAAAGTACGTTTCGCAGAGCAATGCCGGCCACAGTCGGAACCCAGCCGGCGAGGGCCATCGCTGTTTGCTCGGTAACGTAGCGCAGCGGATTGCTCGCCTGCCGGCCCACGTACAACCGCGCGTTGGTCAACAACCCGCCGGGTGCCCGCATCTGCCCGGTGACTGCCTCCTCGCGTCGAGTGTGGCCGCTATTGTTATATCGTCGATTCCCGTGATTTCTTTCGCTCAATTGCCGCAACATTTCTCAGTTCTTTTCGCTCTCCGCTTCATGCTACCCGCCATTCGCCTCTCGCCGGCGGAAGCGGTACCCTTGTCGCCGTACCGTTACGATGTAGTTGGGCGTGGCCGGCGTTGCTTCGATCTTCTGGCGCAGGTTCCAGATGTAGAACTTCAGGCTGTGCATGCGATCGGTTTGGTCTGACCCCCAGACTTCGGCGATCAGATTCTCGTGCGAGACCGTCCGCCCCCGCTTACTCAGCAGGGCCGCGAGCAGGCGGGCCTCGGTTGGGGACAGACTCTGTTCATTCCCGTTCAGCAAGACCCGCCGTTCTCCCAGGTCTACGGTCAGGCGCTGATCGATCTCCTGCCGGGCCCCGATCTCTGGGCCGGATCGTGACCCGTTGTCACCAAGAAGGGCTTCGGCGTGCTGGGTCAGCGTAGACGGGGCCAGTGTCCGCGGCAGGCATTCGTCAGCACCCAACGACAGCCCTCGCAGTCGAACGGTCTCATCGGGCGGAATGAGTAGCATCAAGGGGACGTCGGGAACGAAGCGTCGTATGTCCTGACAAATTGTTAGCACGTTGGTCGGAGAATCATCCCCCACGATGATCAGATCGGGCCGCATCCTGTAGATCATGCGCAATCCTTGGTCCTTTGTTGTGACTGCATGGACCCGATGGGATTGATCCCGGAGGCGACGCTCCAGTGTCATGCACAGCTCATGATCGGATTCCACAAGCAGCACCTTGGCCTCTCTTTCATTCATCGGCATCACGCACCTCGCCATCAGCTTCAAGGCTATTGGTTACTGCTCAGCCAAGCAGCGGGAATGGCCTCAGCAGCGGTCGGAAGCCCCCAGCCCCCCAATCCTGGGGGGAGCAGAGCGATTTCTCCCAGAGTTGGGGGGTTAGGGGTGCACACTTCACTACCTGAGCAGTAACGGCGATTGAACCAGCTTCTTGTTGACTCGCTCCATCTAAACCTAATTATAGCACGATTAGGTTAGAGACCCGTCATTCCAAAGTTAGAGTATGGTTAGAAATGATTATCCGGAAGCTGGTTCTGTGGTGCGCTATGACGAACCTTGCGCGGTGAGCCAGGACTTAACGCCCCAAAAGCTGTGGAGTGTGAGCAGGCTATGTTTCGTATGTGGCTCTGTATCTCCAAGTCTGTGGGCAGGGAACGACGGGAATCGGGCCAGGCAAAGCGTACATTTGCTCCATTGTACAATTTGAGTGAGGTTGGCCCCATTCTTTGGACCACGGATCGG
>CAZDTE010000225.1:0-3826 GCA_964508275.1 uncultured Ardenticatenales bacterium | reverse complement strand
CGGAGAGGGCATAACCGAGCATGTTCAGTGCCGGCGCTCGTTCGGCGTCGCCGGTGGCCAGGGCGGCTTTGGCCCGGTAGAGCGGCTCCTGCACGGCACGCAGCGCCAGGGTGCGGTCGGGGGCGGGCAAGGCCCGGTCCAGGGCCTGTAAGAACTCCCAGAACGGGGCACGGGAGGCGTCACGGGCGATGGCCAGAAATGGCTTGCCCAGCAAAGGCTCCAGGTTGGGCAAGGCTGCTTCCAGGCGGGCGTGGGCCGTGGGCTGGTTCTCTTCCTCCTGCCGGCGGTTGAGCCAACCGGTCCAGGCGAGCAGGGTGTCCATCAGGCGCTGCCGGCGTGCCTCCTCATCAAGGGGCCATTGTCGCGCTGCGTACTCGGCGGCGGTGAGGTGCCAACGCCAGCCCTGCAGGCGGGGGTAGAAGTCGGCCACGGCGGCGGCGCGCAGCGCCTTTGCGCCTTCTTGTCCGGCCAGGGCGCGCAGGGGGTCTTCCGGCACCCAGCCGGCGGGGAAGAGGGGCAACGATTCCCAGGCCCGGCGGCCGGCCCTGGCGATGCGGGTGGCGCTCCAGGCGTACACCGCTTCGATTTGGTCGGCGAAGTCGCCCTCGTGGCGGCGCACTTCCTCCAGCAGGGCCTGCCGGTCACGGTGTTGGGCCCTGGTCACGATGTTGGTGATCAGCAGTGGGTGACCGGCGGTGGTTCGCGCGATATCGTTTGCGTCTTGCACCGAGATGGGCAACCCTTTATCGAGGGCCAGGGTGAGAGCGTAGCGGACGGCAGCGGTCCGGCTCAAGCCCTCGTGCAAGGGGATAGGGACCGCCTGCTCGATCGCTTCTAACACCGGCACCGGCAAGGGTGGGCGAAGGGTGACGATCGCCGCACTGCGTCCCTGCAGATGGCTCAGAAACCCGGCCAGGACGCGCAGTTCCGCTTCGGGCAGCGTCTCCAGATTGTCCAGTACGAATAGCGTGGCCGTGGCCTGGGCGTGCGCCAGCAGCGCCCGGAGGACCGGGTCGCCCTCTCCGGCAGATGGCGCGGTCTCGCCGGTAGCCGGCGGCTGCCGCGACGCCTCACCCGTTTCGGCCAGCCCCAGCGCCTGCGCCAGGCCGTCCAGCAGATAGGATGCCGTGGCGTAGCGGGGGTCACCGGGTGCCGCGGCGTGGGCTGCACCGTCCGGGAAACGCCAGGCGTTGCGATGGGCGGCCTCCAGGGCCAGGCGACTCTTGCCGATCCCCTCCGGTCCGGAGATGATGGCGACGCAGGGGGGCCGGTCCAGGCGGCGGGCCAGCCCCAGCAGTTCGGCGCCGCGACCGAAGAAGCCGGCGCCGTCGCAGGGAGGCAAGTTGCCGGGTGGGAGGCCGTCGTCCACCAGCAGTTCTGCGCGCGCCGACGTCGTGAATTTCAGGTCGCCTTCACCCAGCAGCACGACGTCGTGCGTTTTGATGTGCCGTTGGGCGCGATCCACCGCCTCGCGCAGGACGAAGCCGTCGCTCAGATCCGCATACAGCGTGCGGGTGAAGGCGCTGGCTTCGTCGTCATTGACCGGCCGCGTGTGGCCTACAGCGGCGCGGGCCAGACCGGCGTCCACCAGGGACTGGGCAGCGGAGTGGGCCTCGGCGGCCGACTCACAGGCGTTGAGCACGATCAGCGGCACCGGATCGGGCGGAGCGATGTCTTGCAGCAACTTCTTAGCGGTCACGGAGACAGCCTGGCCGAACTCATCCTCCAGCCACAGACCCTGGTTCCAGGCGTGGCCGCTGAAGTGCAGCACGTGCGGCAGGAGGCCCTGGCGGCCCTCGCGGGGGGAGAGCACGCGGCGCAGGCGCTGCAACGTGGGTGGAACCAGGCGGTCCAGCCGGATGGGAGCGTGGGCTTCGCGGACCGCCTGCTCCAGCCGGCGCCACTCCGTACACAGATCTAGAGGGTCGGGCGGTTCGGTGGGACGGCGGGGGTCATGCACGGGCGCGGCCAGCAAAGCGACCACGCGCAACATTTTGGCGGGGTTGGTCATGTTGTCACCTACTGCGGATCGAGTTGAATGGGTCTGCGCTTGAACGGCGCTCTATCGGGCAGCGGTCCGGCCGGTGCCCGGGGGCGGGCCTGTTGTGGCCTTAATTCTACTCGACCTGTCGCGGGTTGTCAAGGCCAATGCGCCGGCGGGCAGGCGGCGCACCATGTTACGTCACCAGATCGCGCCAGCCCGCCAGAGTAGGGGGAGGGCAAGGTACATACATTAAACTAACCATAATAATCCCACCTTTGGTGAATTGAATTGATCATGGCCGTCACACAGCATGGCGTTGGCTTGTCTCGATGACTCAAAAGGTTGCTGGTGGAACGGAGTAGGGTAGGGGGATGGTGAACGGGAAGTGCGCAGCGCCTCCGCCCGCCGCCACAGCATTTCGAGAGGGAGTAGCCGGCGATTCACTGCAAGTTTGTGCCGCGCATTAACCACACAACGCGTATTTGACGGTTGTAGGTAGGTGGTGTATAATAGTTGTAGGTTCGTATAAGAAGTGGAGGGTAGGCATTAGAGAAAGGACTTGAACCTGGTGACTATGACGATAGACGAGGCCATAGAGACTTTCCGTGCAGAGCTATCGGCCAGCCAGTCGCGCCGAACTGTGATGACGTACACCACAGCGCTGAATCACTTTCGTGAGTTCCTGACTTCGGATGCCAATCTGCCGCCAGAGACCACGACGGCCAGTGCCCTGACGGTTGACCACGCGATGGATTACGTTCGCTGGCTCGACGAGGTACACTTCAAGGACAGGGAGATGCCCAAATCCACGCTCGCGACCTACCTGGCCAGCGTGTCCCGCTTCTACGCTCTCTTGCAGCGCGCCGGCATGGCCTCCTTTCCGGAGGAAGACCGCCAACGCATGATCAAGACCTTTCAAGGTTTCCGGAAGGGCGCTTCGCGTCCGCTCCCCGTACTTCCCAATGATGACACCGTTGACCTTACGATCGCCGCTGCCCGGTCCGTGCCTGCGGACAGCAAGAACCCTCGCGCCGAGTTGTGTCGCTTGCGCAACATTGCGGTACTCGAAACCCTTCGTTCCACAGGAATGCGCGTCGGTGAACTGGTGGCTCTGCGCCGCGGCGACCTCGATCACCAGAACCGGACCGCGATCGTGCGAGGTAGAGGTAACCGTCAGCGGTTCGCCCAGTTTGATGACACCGCATGGCACGCTCTGGAAATGTACCTCGAGGCCCGCGCGGACGGCGCCGGAGGAACAGCACTGCACTCGCTGCCCATCTTCGCTCGGCATGACCGGGCCGCTGGCCGGAAGACTCTGCCGGTCTCGACGAATACCATCCGCCGCATATTCTATGCCTGCGCGAAGCGTGCCAATCTCGCCACACCGTTCACCCCCCACGCACTGCGCCACGCATTTGCCAAGCGCGTCCTGGAGAGTACCGGAGACCTGGCCGCGACTCAGAACAGGCTGGGGCACGCATCGCCCACCACGACGCGCATCTACTCGAAGATAGCGAAAGTCGATTGACCGGCGAATCCTCTGTGGGACACCGATTGACCCACTTCATCTGCGGCCATACCTGTCACTGACACTTTTGAACCTAATATAGATTAAGTTCAAAAATGGAGAATCTATGAGCGGACAAATCAGCGAATAGACGAATCAACGTTACTGCTCAGGCCGCCTTTCCGTGACGGGCTGAAGCCGTCACTGGTCACACCGGAAAGTCGCTGAAGCGACTGCTTACCACGAAAAAAGCAAAAAGAATTCGTGAACATTCGTGTAATTCGTGGCAAAAAAATGCCAGAGTCCAGAACGTAACTATTTTACACGAAAAAAGA
>CAZDTE010000224.1:1408-3848 GCA_964508275.1 uncultured Ardenticatenales bacterium | reverse complement strand
AACCTCAGGTTAGGGGGGCATGACGTTCTGCCTGCCTGTAGCAGACAGGCTCACCTCAGAATATTGATAAGATACGCGGATTCCGTCGCGCTTTGCCGAAGGGAAATGAAATTGAGGAAACCAATCTGGCTTTTTTTGACAGGCTTCATGTTGACCCTGGCTCTGCTTAGCGGCTGCAATTCGCAGCGCGGGACCGGTGGTCAGGCCGCGCCGGCGACGCCCAAGAAAACGGCCCGGCCGACCTTCACGGTCGCGCCGCCGACGGCCCCGCCTACAACAGGCGCACCCGCAACAGGCGTGCCGAGCCCGCCACCGACCACTGTATTGGCCTCGGCAACGCCCCTGCCGACGGCGACAGCGGTCCCGCCCCCGCCGCCCGCCACCGAGACTGCGGTGATTGTGTCCGATCCGGCGACGGCCGTCGTTCCGTCGCCGCTATCACTGCTTCCGGCCGACTTGCTGAATCGCTCGCTCCTGGCCGTAGAGACCAAACGGGACGGCGATTACGAGGTCTACCTGATTCGACCGGACGGCGAAGTTGTGCGGGATTTGACGAACGATCACCAACACGACGACGGGGCACCCGCCTGGTCTCACGATGGACAACAGATTTGCTACACCAAATGGCACGAGGGCCTTTTCGGCACGAACATTCGCGCCCAAGGCGACATCTTCGTCAGCAACCGCGACGGCAGCAACGTACGCCAGGTCACGAGCGATCCGGGTCACGATGGCTGGTGCACGTGGTCACCCGATGGCCAGCGCCTGGCGTTCAAATCCAAGCGCACGGGGAACCTGGACATCTTCGTGATTGGCCTCGCCGGCACCGACCCGGTTAACCTTACCCATCACCCGGCTCATGACGATAGCCCGGCCTGGTCTCCGGACGGGAGTCGGATCGCCTTTCACTCGAACCGGGACGGAAAAAAAGAGATCTACGTCATGAATGCGGATGGCTCAAACCCGGTCAACTTGACCCACCATCCGGCAGAGGACTTTTACCCATCGTGGTCGCCCGATGGCCAACGCCTGGCATTCGTTTCGGATCGGGACGGGAACCGCGAGGTTTACGTGATGAACGCGGACGGGAGCGGGCTGCAACGGGTGACCCAGAACAACTACGTGGACTCCCTGGCCACTTGGTCACCCGACGGACAGTACCTGGCGTTCTACGCTAAGCCCACTCAAGAGCACGACAAGGAAAGCTACATCATTCCGGTCGCCGGCGGAGAACCCTGGCAGGTGACCTTCAATCAGGAGAATGACGAGTACACCGCCTGGTCACCGTTGTTGCCGTAGAGATGGTTCGTTTTCGGTAACGGCTCCGCCTCCCTCTGTCGTGGCGAGGGATGGAGCGTAGCGGAGGGGACATGGCACCAGACAGGCGACGCGCCAATGCACCGGCTGTGCCCACCCCCCGGGCTTGGCTGCTGGCGGCACGGCCCCGCACCTTGCCGGCTGCGGTGTCGCCCGTACTAATCGGCGCGGCGATGGCCTATGCCGAGGGCGCGTTTGCGCCGCTGCCGGCCGTCGCGGCCCTGGCCGTGGCCCTGCTGCTGCAAATCGCTGCCAACTTCGCCAATGACTACTTCGACTTCTTCAAGGGGGCAGACACGCCCGACCGGATCGGGCCGACCCGGATGGTGGCCAGCGGGCTGATTACGCCCCAAGCGATGCGGGCCGGCATGGCCGCTGTGTTCGGTGCGGCGGCCGTGGCCGGGCTTTATCTGGTCTTCGTCGGGGGCTGGCCATTGCTAATCGTCGGCGTGGCCATCATCGTGGCCGCGGTTGCCTACACCGGAGGCCCGTGGCCCTTCGGCTACCACGGACTGGGCGATCTCGTCGTCTTTCTCACCTTCGGGCCGGTCGCCGTCGCGGGCACGTACTACGTCCAGTCCTTGCAGGTGACCGGGTTGGCGCTGCTCGCGGCCGTGCCGCCGGGCACCTTGATCACTGCCATCCTGGTGGTCAACAACCTCCGCGACATCGAGACCGACCGCTCTGTTGGCAAACGGACGCTTGCCGTGTTCATTGGCCCCCGGTGGACGCGGCTGGAATACGTGCTGCTCCTGGCCGTGGCCTACGTCATTCCGCTGTGGTTGTGGGCGGCAGGCGGCCAGCCGGTCTGGGTCCTGCTGCCCTGGCTATCGTTGCCGCTGGCCGTGCGCCTGGCGCGCGCTATCTATCGGGCCGCGGACGGCCCGACCTTCAACGCCATCCTGGCGCGCACCGCCCGTCTGTCGCTCATCTTCGGCTTCCTCTTTGCCGTTGGCCTGGCGCTGTGATTTGCCCTCTACGCCTTTTTGTTGTTTAATACGGGTCGGGCGGGGTGCACCACATTTGAAGTTGGCTTGATTCTGCTTGCCAACTTTTCCTGTGGAGGCACCCTTTGTTGTTGGCTTGTGCGGAGCAGGTCGCAAGGCGGCTCCATCACCATCGC
>CAZDTE010000224.1:0-1308 GCA_964508275.1 uncultured Ardenticatenales bacterium | reverse complement strand
CCCTTTGTTGTTGGCTTGTGCGGAGCAGGTCGCAAGGCGGCTCCATCACCATCGCAGCGCCAAGACAGACACCAAGCCGCCACGACGCTCTTCTCGCAGCAAAGGAACGAACGGTGACTCCACAGGTGCTTATTGCCACGCTCGGCACAGAACCCCAGGTTGTGACTCTGGCCCTGGACCGGTTGCAGGAAAAGGGCTACCCCATCACAGAAGTCGTCGTCATCCACACGACCGGCGGAATCGTGCAGCCGGCGCTGGCCCGGCTGGCCGGGGAGTTCGCCGCGCCGGGGATGTGCCCCTACCGGCCGGTAGCGGTGGAGGATGACCGTACCCCCATCGCCGACATTGCCACGGAATCCGATTCTGCCGCCTTGCTGCGCACGCTCTATCGTGCTGTCTTGGCAGAGAAGCGCGCCGGCCACCTGGTGCACCTGAGCATTGCTGGCGGGCGCAAGCCGATGGCAGTGTACGGCATGGTGGTGGCCCAACTCCTCTTCGACGAGAACGACCACGTGTGGCACCTCCTCTCCGAAGGCTGGCGGCCAGGCGACGAACGGGTGATGCATACCCGGCCCGGCGACGGGCCGGCCCAGTTCCTTGCCGAGTTTGGCACGCTCGGTCTGCCAGCGCTTGGGGATTGCGGCCAGGAAGGGATTGGACAGGCCATGTAGTGGGGTGGTGGGTCGGATAGGGTCAGGGTGTCTTCGTCTTCACCGCTGGGGAAGCCCTCGACCTCGCGGATTTCGGGGTCTCGTGGCTTCTAGCGCACCTGCTCCAGGTGCTCGGCCTGCTCAGTATCGCGGGCTGCTTGGTAGGGAGAGAGTTGGGTAGTAAGGAGTTCGGGCTGCTGGGGCAGACTCACTTTGCCTCGCCCCATACGCGTTGCAGCAGGTCGGCCACGCCCAGGTCGGTGGCCATGTGTTGCATGTAGTCCCGGTCCAGACGGTCACCCTGCACTTTGAGCACGCCCAACACATCGCGCCACTGACAGTCGGAGACTTCACCGCCCATGCGATACCACTCCAACTCGGAAAGCACAATGTCCTCAGCACTCGTGACGTAGGCGTAGCTCTCAGGATCCTCGCTCAACAGGTGCAACTGGCGGCGAGCCAACTGGGAGCGGTCGAATGCCCGTGGTTTGGCCACAAAAACGTCCACCTTGAACACCGTCTCTCGGTGGATCGTAAGCGTTCAGCGACTACCCCGGAAACAGCTGCTTCAAGCTCTTTTTTGCCACGGATTACACAGATAAAGCGTATCATCTCAATAACTTGGGGAACGCCCCCCGGCCCCCAATTCTGGGGGAGC
>CAZDTE010000223.1:0-3944 GCA_964508275.1 uncultured Ardenticatenales bacterium | reverse complement strand
AGAAAGCTAACCGGGGAAAACGCAACGCGCCCCAGCAACCTGGCCGGGGCAAATAAACAGGCATAGCCGCCGGCCGGGCGTGAATCTCGCCCGGACCGGCGGCCCAGTCATCGTCTGGTTTACGGGAACCGCAGTATGGCATCCCCGGTCATGTAGAGCCAGTAACCGTGCTCCGGCTCCAGTTGAGTGAGATTGTTCATCGAGGAGGGCAACTGGGCGTACCAGGACTGCGCGCCCTGGTCGAAGCCGAGTACCGCTGTGTACTTGCCCGCGATGCTGCCCAGCGCCGTCGCCAGATCGGTTGCCGAAGTGCCGGTGAACGCAATCAGGTTCCACCCCTGACACAACGGTATCGGCCCGTTGGTCAGCACTGGCCCGGTGATACTCAACGTTGTCTGGGCCGAAACTTTCACCCAGTAGCCGCGCCGCGCCAACATCTGCTTCAACGTGTTTTGCGAGCCCAGCCCAGGATAGTAGGAAAGGGCCGCGTTGGCCGAACCGCACTCGAAGCTTTGTATGGTCACAAGATTGTTTGATGGCACCAACAAATTGTTGGCGAAGTAATCGGCTGAGACGTCATTCGGCAGTGCCGGCATGGTGATCAGGTTCCAACCCGCGTTCAGCAACAGATCGTGTTGCGAACCGCCGCTGGCCGCCCCGGCCGTTACGGCGCCGCTATTCAAGGTTGGCGTGACCGGCTGGGCTGCTGTGTTGGCGGTGTGCGCGTTCTGCAGCGTCAGAGGCGATGATGTTCCCGGCCCGATCGCCGTCATGATCACGCGTGCCATTGTCCCGCCAGCGCTGCCAGCTCCACTACCGTAGCTGTAACCGCCGTATGCAGTCGTGTTGGCATCCACATCCAGGGGCCCCAGCTCCCCGACCGTACGGTTCTGGGCATCCAGACCCGTTCCCATGAGAATCTGGTCTACCCGAAAGACCGTCGAATCGTAAGCCAGATCGAACTCATATCCACCCAGGTTCGTTGCCCCCGTCAAGTTTACGTCCACTTCGAACGTTTCGCCCACATTGACCGTGTTTGAATCGGGGAATGCCAGTGACACAGTTTCCCCGGCAGCTTCCGCAGAGCCTGACCCGGGAACGGGAATCCAACCGACGACGATCGCCAAGGTCAGCGCCCATGAAACCAAAACCGCCGTGGCGGTGGCTATCCGTTGTCTCGACAGAAGTCTCTTCATCATTACGACCTCCCGTAATCCTCAGTCGATTCCATTCTATCATAGCCCCCTGGAAGACTCAATAACCAATAGGTCCCAAACAACACTACACCAAAAGGCCCTTGGATTCTACCATCGCCCGCCACGGTTGTCAAGCCCTTGGGTTCAGAGGGCCGAGCGGCCGGGGGCCACCATCCAGTATACCCGATAAGTTCTCTGCCTGCCTTAAGTCCCCGTTAAGGGATTGTTAAGTGGGGCTTAACGATAATGATAGCTACGGACAGTTCCCCAAACCGGCATAACACAACGTGCCGGACGACGTCACGTACAGCCAGTAGCCTCGCTCCGGTTCCAAGCTAGTCAACGTGTTCATGTTGCTCGGCATTGCAGCGTAGTACGACATCGCACCCCGATCGTAACCCAGCACGGCCGTGTACGTGCCTTCCAGTGATGAGAGTGCGTTCCCCCTGTTCAGCGAATTCTGGGGAAGATACCCGATCAAGTTCCAGCCGGCGCTCAGCGCGATCGCCGTCGTCGAGTACACCCGATCACCGGTTACCGTCAGGCTATCAGCTCCATCAACCTTGATCCAGTAGCCGTGCAGCGCGTCCATCTGGGTCAGCGTGTTCTGCGAGCCGCCTGGGTAGTAAGACTGGCCACCCCCATCATATCCCTGCGCCACCACCAGGTTGCCCCCCAACGGACCGAGCACACTGGCCGTGTCTGATGGGAATGGGGTGACATTGAACGAGACCAGATTCCATCCGGCGTTGAGCGGGATGACCACGGCGGTGCCACCGGAAAGCGTGACCGTGGTCGTGTCTGAGAGGCTACCCACCGTGCCGGTGACGTGCGCCGCCCCGGCCAGCGTCGCCCGCAGGTCCACTGTCACTGTGCCATCGGCCAACACCTTGTTCGCGATCATGCCCCCGCCGTCCAGCGTGCCCGCATCGGTCTCGAACGAAACGGTCGTCCCATCGGAGGCCGAGCCGCCGAGCGAGTCGGAGACGACGGCCGTGATCGTGCTGGCACTGCTACCATCGGCCGGTATGCTGGCCGGGTCGGCGCTCAACGTGATCGTCGCCGGCGTTGCCGTAGTCAGGAGAATGGTGGTGGTCGTGAACGGGTCGGTGCCGCCTTGTGCGGTGGCCGTAATCTGCGCCGTCCCCGTCACTGTGCCGGCCTGGAAGATCGTCGTGGCCACGCCCGACGAGGTAGAAGGCGTGATCGTGTCTCCTCCTGCGAGGAAGTGGCCCAGATCGGTTTCCAGTACCAAGTACGTGCCATCCTGCACGTTGTTGCCGGCGACGTCTTTCACTGTTGCTGTGATGTTGGCGGTGGAGAAGCCGTTAGCCGGCAGACTCGTCGGGCTGCGCGAGATCGCTACACTCGCCGGTGGCCCCGGAATGACGGTTGTGCTAGCCGTGTCACTGTTGTTTCCGGTGTAAAGGTCCGCGCTGTCCGAGTCGACGTCCACCAGGTTGAGCAGGTTCGAACCGACCGTGGCCGTCGTCGGTGCCGTGGCGTACAGCGTGATGCTGCCGTAGCCGGGGTCACTGCTGGCTCCGGACCCCTTGATGGGGAGATCGCCCACCGACCAGACCAGCGTACTGCCGGCTACGGTGTCCGGAGTGGGGTTGGCGCTGCTGTACTGCAACCCGCTTTGCAAGGTGTCCGTGATGAACACGTTGTCGGCCAACCGGCTGCCGGTGTTCGAGTAGTAGATCGTGTAGGTTACTGCGCCACCGGGTGGGGCCTGGTTCGTCCCCACTTTGGTGACTCGCAGGTCTGGCCGAGCGCCCAAATGATCCGGGTGGTAGAAGGCGATCGCCAGATTGGCCGTCAGGTTACAAGCCGGACTCGTCTGGTAGCAGTACTCCGCCCAGATGCGCGCGGTCTTATTCTCCAGCCCTACCGTCGCACTCGCTCCACCGTCATAGCCTGAATCGCCGACGCTGGTGTCCTGGTATTGCATGGTGATCGCGTTAGTGGTCTCCGACAAGACGACCTGGAACGTCACCCCCGTTGCCGTTGGGTTAAAGCGCAAGTCATAGGGGACCAGGTAGTACCATTCGATGTAGTAGCCTCGGTATGGCGGCGAGCCCACGATGTCCGTGTAAACCCCGCCCGCCTTTTCCGAACTGAGATTGTCCCACATGACGGCGACGAGGTCGTTGGGCTGCGCTGGGTCACCGACAAGCGTATTCGCCCCCACCCGCGGATCGGTACCGAAAGTCAAGTAGCCGTTGAGATCGATGTTGACGGAGTTATAGATGTTGTCATAGAATCGGAAGCTGAACGGAAGAATGGCCTGTACACTCAAGTTGCCGTCGGCAAGCCCTGTGTTATAGCCATCGTCGTGGGCATCGTACCAGTTGTAGGTCGGGACGCCATCGCCCACCTCGGTGCTGTCGGTGATGACGTAGCCAAACCCATCCGGTTCCGCGCGCAGCGGCACCGCCGGCTGAGATTCGGGCGGCCGGCTATGCGCGGCCGGGCCGATGCCTACAAATGCCTCAGGGGCCACAGAGGACGCGGCCACGGGCCGGGTTGCCGGCGAGCCAATCGCCGCCGCCATCCACAAGACGAGTATCACAGCTACGAGCAGCGCCAACAAGACTTGAGTCAAACGGACCATCATACCCTCTCACGGTATCATCTCAATAACTTGGGGAACGCCCCCCGGCCCCCAATTCTGGGGGAGTACATGCCCCCCAAAGTTTGGGGGGTTAGGCCCTAACCTCAGGTTAGGCCTAACCTCAGGTTAGG
>CAZDTE010000222.1:0-3992 GCA_964508275.1 uncultured Ardenticatenales bacterium | reverse complement strand
CCCCCAATTCTGGGGGGTCAGGGGGGCATGACGTTCTGCCTGCCTGTAGCAGACAGGCTCACCCCGAAGTATTGAGCAGGTACGCTCGGCACACAAAAAGAGGGGACACAGAATGGCGTCCCCTCTCTTCGTTGCGTTGAGATGCAAGTGCTTCGGTAGTATGTGTTCTTGGCGCTACCTAATCTACTACTGGCTAGCGGTAGCCGTAATATCGCCCGTAGTAGGATGGGTAATAGGAGTACGTGCGGTAGCAGCACCAGGTGGACGTGTACCCGGGATAGTAACTGGGGTAATAGGTGGGATAGCGATAGCCACAATACCCGGAGTAATTCCCATGGTAGTACCCGTAGCCGTACCCGTATGGCCCGTCCGCACTGGCGGCCAGAACACCTACAGCCAACTGCACTAGCAACACAACTGCTACGATAACGAGAATCCGACGAGACAATTTGTTCACACGGGGCCTCCTCTTAGTCTAGCCTTTGGCAGCGGATCACCGATCGATTGTATTATATCACAAGCACCAGGCTTTTTCAATAGCCCTTTTGTGTAGGATCGCTTCAAGTAACTGTGCTTGCACCGATCGTATCCAATTGCTGGGACGCCTGGACCAGAACTTCATCCAGCATGGCCTCTGAGAGGCGGCCTGTCTGCGTGTTTTGTCGACTCGGATGATACGACGCCATCAAGGTTGGCCAGGGGCCAGGCACATTGTAGCACACTCCATGCCCAAAAGCAAGTTTGGGCACAGCGAAGCCCCGGTTCCGCAGCAGGCCGCGATACCCGTCGAAGGCTACTCGCCCCAAAGCCAGCACCACGCGCACATTGGGAAGCAAGCGGAGCTCCCGCTCCAGAAATGGCCGGCAGCTCGCCAGCTCTTGGGCGGTGGGTCGATTCTTGGGGGGCGCACAGCGAGCCACGGCGGTGATGAACACGTCGCGTAGTTTCAGATCGTCACCCACGTGCGTGGCCCGCGACCGGTTAGCCCACCCGGCGCGCTGCAGGGCCGCGTACAACGTGTCGCCGGAACTGTCGCCGGTGAACATGCGCCCGGTGCGGTTTGACCCGTGGGCGCCAGGGGCCAGACCCAGGATGAGCAGCCGCGCGTTCCGATCGCCGAAACCGGGCACTGGTCGCCCCCAATACGTCCACTCGCGGTAGGCGCGGCGTTTTGTCTGCGCCACCTCTTCGCGCCAGGCCACCAGCCGGGGACAGGTGCGGCAAGCGATGATTTCGTGGTTCAGTTGATCCCACGCTGTGCGGTTGTCTTGATCCATGTCCATGGCTTCCGGATTCGGCGCGCCGGCGGAAACGAAAAGCCCTCACGGGGGCGGTGATTGCCTGCCGGCACCGAGCATCAGCTTCGGCCTCCGAACTGACGACCGTTTCAGTATACAGGACAACCCGTGCCCTGTCAAGGCCGGCGCCAACGCTTGTACCACAGAGGCATCCGTCTTTTTCTTGCGCCAGCCTTCAGCCTGCGAATGAATCCGAGGCTGCTCCCGCGCAAAACGTTGCCGGACACCTCTACCACGGATTGACTTTGCACCCCTGATGATGGTATAATACGCTGCGGGGGAACCAAATGTTTTTCCAACATGTCTACCGTATCGTAAAGCAGATTCCGACCGGCCAGGTCGCGACCTACGGCCAGATCGCGACATTGCTGGGCAACCCGCGAGCCGCACGGGCCGTCGGTTGGGCTCTGCACGATCTCTCGGACGATGAGGCCGAGCGTGTGCCGTGGCATCGCGTGATCAACGCCCGCGGGCGGATCAGCACGTCGTGCCGCGAGCACCCAGCACACGAGCAGCGTCTCCGGCTGGAGCAAGAGGGAGTCGCTTTCGACGCGGCCGACCGTGTGTCGCTGGAAGCATATCGCTGGGACCCGCCGCCGGAAGTCTGGACATTGCACCTATGACCGAAACCCCGGAACTGCAGTGGGATGAGCGCGGGCTGATCCCGGCCATCGTCCAGGACGCTTCGACCGGCCAGGTGCTGACGCTCGCCTACATGAACGCGGAGTCGCTCCGCCACACGCTGGAAAGCGGCGAGACGTGGTTTTGGAGCCGCAGCCGGCGGGAGCTGTGGCACAAAGGGGCCACGAGTGGAAACACCCAGCGTGTGCAGGAGATCCGCTACGATTGCGACGCGGATGCCCTGGTCGTGTTGGTCACGCCAAGAGGGCCAGCCTGCCACACAGGCGAGACAACCTGTTTCTACCGCACCCTTATCCATCAACCGGAGCGAACCGCATGACCAAAGAGATCATTGCCCGCGTCGAACAGATCATAAGCGAGCGCCAGCAGAATGTGCCGGAAGGGTCCTACACCGCCTATCTGTTCCGCGAGGGACAGGACAAGATCCTCAAGAAGCTGGGAGAAGAAGCGACCGAAACGGTCATCGCCGCGAAGAACGGCGATCGCCAGCAGATTGCCTACGAAGCGTCCGATTTGATCTACCACCTGCTGGTGCTGCTGCGTTATCATGATATGACCTGGGCTGATATCGTTGCCGAGATGGAACAGAGGCACATAGCGGAATGAAATACCATATCTGGACCATTGGCTGTCAAATGAACGTGGCCGACTCGCAGCGCCTGGGGTCGGCCCTGGAGACGCTAGGCTACGGGCAGACCGATCGGGTGGATGATGCCGACGTGATCGTGCTGAACACCTGCGTGGTTCGCCAAAGCGCGGAAGACCGCGTAACCGGCCGGCTGACATCGCTGCGGCCGCTCAAGCAGCGCCGGCCGCACCTGGTCGTCGGTCTGATGGGTTGCCTGGTCGGCGTTAAGGGGAACGGCCATTTGCGCGAGCGATTCCCCGACGTGGACCTGTTTCTGCCGCCGTCGGACCCGGCACCGCTGGTTGAGTATTTGCTACAACGTGAGGGCCATTCCGTCGCCGCGGCCGCCCGCCAGGCGCGCGACGCTCTGCAGGATGGTGAGCTGACACTGCCGGCGCATGAGCAAGGCCGGCTGGTCAGCGCACATGTTCCGATCATCTACGGCTGCAATCACGTGTGCAGTTTCTGCATCATCCCGTACCGCCGGGGGACGGAGCGCAGCCGGCGTGTGGGGGAGATCGTGGCCGAGGTGCGTTCCCTGGTGCGCCAGGGTGTCCGCGAAGTCACCTTGCTGGGGCAAATTGTGGACCGCTACGGCTTCGACATCCCCGATGGTCCCCGCCTGCCCGATCTGCTGCGTCGCGTCCACGACGTCGAAGGGCTAGAACGGATCCGCTTCCTCACCTCGCACCCCAACTACATCACCGACCGGTTGTTGGACACGGTGGCCGAGTTGCCGAAGGTGTGTGAGCACATCGAGGTGCCGGTGCAGACCGGCAACGATGAGGTGTTGCAACGCATGAGGCGGGGTTACACGGTGGACGAGTACCGCCGGCTGGTTGAGCACGTCCGTGATAAGCTGCCCCACAGCAGTGTCGCCACCGACGTCATCGTCGGCTTCCCCGGCGAGACCGCAGCGCAGTTCCAGGATACCTACGACTTGCTGAACGACCTGCGGATGGATGTCGCCCACATTGCCGCCTTTTCGCCACGACCGAACACGGCGGCTGCCCGCTGGCCCGATGATGTGCCGCCCCACGAAAAGGAGCGCCGCTGCCGTGCACTGGACGAATTGCAGGCCACCATCGTTGGCCAGATCAACGCCCGACTGCTGGGTCAGGAGGTTGAAGTGCTGGTTGAGGAGAAGCACAAGGGCCGCTGGAAGGGTCGCACACGCACGAACAAGCTGGTCTTCTTCGAGGACGACACCCGCGACTGGCGCGGCCGGCTGGCCCCCGTAGAGATCACCTGGGCTGGCCCCTGGTCCATGCAAGGGCAGCACGGGCGGGCATGAGAGATGGTATGCGAGCAAGAACTCCGGATTTCGGTAATCACCAAGTTATCTTGCCAACTGGAAACACCTGTGGTAAACGGGTGTCCGTCAAAGTTTTGCGTTTGGGGGGCTGAAGTCGCTTGGCAGCTTG
>CAZDTE010000221.1:0-4005 GCA_964508275.1 uncultured Ardenticatenales bacterium | reverse complement strand
CTCTTGATTCGTTAGCCGCCAGTGTGAACGCACCGATTGATTTATACGGAGTCCAGACAATGACTGAAATATCGAGACTACTTGCAAAGATTGAAAACCGTGAAATGGTGCTTCCAGAATTCCAGCGTGAATTTACCTGGACGAAGCGTCAGAGTCTTGAGCTCATTGACTCGTTGTTGAAGAACTATCCGATAGGCTCGTTTACTGGATGTATGCGGCCTTGTACCAAACCAGATACAGCGGAAGTGTAGATCAGATGGGGCCTGCGGCCAGTGTCGCCTCGGGATTGGCCATGAGGGCAATGGTATTGTCAATATGCTTGTCGTTCAGGTGATAGTGCATGGAAAAGGGTTAAGGACGATGCAGACCGTCCCCTACGTCACCTCCGCTGGAAAAAGGGATGACCATCCGGCAGCAGCGTGCAGGCACCCCACCCAGACGTCAGGGCTTCTCAAAATGACATCCATCGCAAAAGAACTCGCCGCCCTTTACTCCCGGTCAAGACGACGGGCTTCATCCACGCCGCGCGCGGACTGGCTCACATAGCAGAGACGCAGCAGGTGCAACTCGTCCCAATCCACTGTGCCTTCCAGGGCGTCGTAGACGGGCCGCAGGTAGTCCGCTCCCAGTTCGGCGAAAGCGGCCAGCACCCGAGCCTGGGTCTCCGTGGGCAACTGGGAGAGCTCGCGAAGGCCGTCCGGACGCAACGCCTGGCCCGTTTGGGCTGCCTTCCACAAATGAGAGAGGACGGTCTGCCTCTTGACTCCGAACAGCGCGGCAATGTCCGGTACGGATTTCCCGCTGTTATAGAGGGTGGCGACGGCGGTCGTCCGCTCACCGGCACGCGGGGAGGGGCGCGTCGCCGCCGGCTTCTCCCGTTCGGGGATGTCTCGCTCCCGGCAGTAGGCCTGGATGATGGGCAGGAACAGGTCTGCGTACTTCTCCAGCTTGGCCTGACCCACGCCAAAGATGTGCGCAAACGAGGCGCGGGACTGGGGAAAGTAGATGGCCATCTCCGCCAGAGAGCGGTCGGAGAAGATCACGTAGGGTGGGGTGTGGGCGGCGTCGGCCAGTTCCTTGCGTTTGGCGCGCAACAGCGCAAAGAGGTCTGTGTCGTAGTCGAGCTGTGCCGGGCTCCTTGCGGTGGACGCTTTCTGCTCTTCTTCGTACAGCTCGGCCTGCACCGGCTCCCCTTTGAACACGGCGTAGGCCTTTGCGGTCAACGTCAGGCTCCCATACTCCAGGTCCTGGTCCACCAATCCCTGCTGGATGAACTGTCGCGCCAGGTGCTGCCACTGCTTCTTGGAAAACTCCAGGCCGATGCCGTAGGTGGACAGTTTGTCGTGACCGCGCTGCAAGATGCGTTTGGCCTTGGAGCCGCGCAGGACGTCGATCACGTGGTTCGCGCCAAAGCGCTCGCCGGTGCGCTTGATGCAGGAGAGAAACTTCTGCGCCGGGATGGTGACGTCGGCCAGGGGGCGCTCTTCTGCCAGGCAGACATCGCACATATCGCAGGCATGCGCCCCGTAGGTCTCGCCAAAGTAATCGAGCAGCGGCCGACGGCGGCAAACCGTCGCTTCGGCGTAGCGGAGCATGGCCTGCAGGCGCATGGTCGCCCCCCGTTGTTCTGCCGGGGCCGCCTGCTCGATGAAGTGGTTGATGGTGTGTACGTCGCGGTAGCTGTACAGCAGCAGACAGTCGGCACGTAGCCCGTCCCGTCCAGACCGGCCGATTTGCTGGTAGTAGCTTTCCAAATCCTTGGGCAAATCGTAATGGAGGATAAAGCGCACATTGGACTTATCGATTCCCATGCCAAAGGCCACGGTCGCCACCATGATGAGCGCGTCGTCCTGGGTAAACTGCCGCTGGTGACGGCGTCGTGTTGCGTCGTCCAGCCCGGCATGGTAGGGCAGCGCCGACCAACCGCAGGCTCGCAATTGCTCCGTCAACGTATCCACCTGTCGCCGGGTGGAGCAGTAAATGATGCCCGAATCGTCCCGGTGGGCTGCCAGGAAGTCCAAGACTTGTTGCAAGCCATTCGTGCGCGGCCGGGCCTCCAGAAACAGGTTGTCCCGGTCGAAGCTGGCGATGAAGGTGTTGGCTTGATCCAGGCCGAGGGTTTGTTGGATGTCCTGCCGGACCCGAGGCGTGGCCGTGGCGGTGAGAGCGATGCAAACAGCCTGGGGCAGTCGCCGGCGCACGCTGCGTAGCTGGCGATATTCCGGACGGAAGTCGTGGCCCCAAGCGGAGATGCAGTGTGCCTCGTCAATGGCCAAACAGTCAACGCGACTCTGTTCCAGCAAGACCAGCGTCTCTGGCCGCAGCAAGGTCTCCGGGGCCGCGTAGAGCAGCTTGACCCGCCCCTGCCGGACCTGCGCCGTGGTCTGCTGGTATTCCTGGTAGCCCAAGGTGCTGTTGAGGAAGGCAGCAGCCACGCCCCATTCCCGCAACTGGCTAACCTGATCTTCCATCAAGGAGATGAGGGGCGACACCACCACGGTCAGACCCTCGAAGCGGAGAGCAGGAAGCTGGTAGCACAGGGACTTACCGCTGCCCGTGGGCATGACGACGAGCGTGTCCTGTTTTTCGAGGACATTTTGAATGATGTCGGCCTGCAGGGGACGCAGTGCATCGTAGCCAAAAACTTGCCGCAGAATCGCTTCGACAGATTGGGTGCCGGAGGCTGACGGGCGGGGCTGGGACGGGGACAGCGCAACGCGCGCCGGCGTTTCCCGGCGCTCAACGGCATGGGAGATCCAACCCGACAACTGCACATAGCAGCGCAGTTCTTCCTCTACCATTTCTTCCGGTCGCCACCAGTGAGCCAACGATACGCACAGCAGTGTTCCGGCCGGAATTTCGTCCAGCGGCTCCTGAAAGCCCACAAAGGTCAGGGTGCGCCCGCCGTCCGCAGTTGGGTAACAGTAGCGAATGCGCTTGGCCTCCTCCACCCGCCGGAGGGGCTGATCGGGGACCCAAAACATGGTGCTGTAGGGGGGAATGCCGAGACGTTGGGCGACGTAGAGGGCGCCTGTGGAAGTCGCCCCGGTCCGGCCTTCGTACAGCACATCCACGCCGCCCCGTTTCGCCGGCATGTGGCGGTGGATGAAGGCGTTCATATCCTCCATCGTCCCCAGCCTGCGCCGCTCGGAGACGATGATGTTTTCTACGTGGGGCGGAACGGTCTGCTCCGGTTCGGCGTATGCAACGTCCCACACTTCACCAACCTTGTATGCCAACCCGGCCTGCTCGTTCCATACGCTGTCGAAGCTTTCCAGGCGCACGGAACGTCCCTCGAAGGTCAGGCCGCCCACGCACGCGCCGCCGCCACGCCGGGTCTTGGCAACGATGACAACTTTCATGACGCTATCTTTCCAGGTCTCTTCATCCGGTGTCTGCTCCGTGCCTGGCAGTCTGTCGGAGAGGGTTACTTTTTCCTTAATAGGACACAGATTCTCAGGCGAAAATCATCCGAAAATCTGTGTTTATCCTGCAAATCTGTGTCCCATGATTCTTTCTCCGACAAGCTGCTAGCGGGTGGCTACTTTTTCAGGAAGAATGTGCCGGACTTCCCAGCCCAAGGTGTTCTGGAGGTGCTCGGCCACCAGGGAACGATGGCAGGCAAATCGCGCCCGCGTTCGCGAGCGGCGTAACCGCTGTCCGCTGCAACCGGTTGTTTCAAGGACTTGACATTGCAACTCAGCGGTAGCCCGCAGGTTCGTATGCCTGCGCGTCACTCTCTCGCCACCACCGTGTCGTACAGCCCGTAATGCGTCAGCCCCGGGTGGCTCTCGATGCCTGTGTACCGGAGCGACGCGTCTTCATAGCGCCGGAACGCGAACACGGCCTGATTCATCTGCTCGGTGTTGAACACCCTGAGGCGCACAAGTAGATGGAAATCTTCGACCGTCAGGCCGGTAACGGCCCGAAACAAATCCGGTTCCAGTTTTGTGATGACATCCTGCAGCGTGTTCTCGCGGAAGTCGGTCAAATACATGAAGGCCG
>CAZDTE010000220.1:0-4047 GCA_964508275.1 uncultured Ardenticatenales bacterium | reverse complement strand
GGCAGAAAAAAGCAAGGCCGGATCAAGACGCCCCAGATTATTGAGATGATACAGACAAAACCATGAAAGCAATCCTGGCACTTGAAGACGGTACGATTTTCCCCGGTCGCGGGTTCGGCGCGCGAGGTGAGCGCGTTGGTGAAGTCGTCTTCACCACCAACCTGACCGGCTATCAGGAGGTGCTCACCGACCCCTCGTACAAAGGCCAGATTGTGGTCATGACCTATCCGCACATCGGCAACTACGGCGTGAACGAGGAGGACGTAGAGAGCGCCCGGCCCTGGGTGGAAGGGTTCGTCGTCCGCGAGCTGAGCCGTCGGGTGAGCAACTGGCGTGCGGAAACGGACGTGGACGCTTACCTGGCCGCGGCCGGCGTCGCCGGCATCGCCGAGGTGGACACCCGCGTGCTGACCCGCCGGTTGCGCGAGCACGGCTCCATGTGCGGAATCATCTCTACAGAGGACGACAACCCCGACTCCCTGGTCGCCAAGGCCCGCGCCTGGCCCGGCCTCGTAGGGCGCGACATGGTGCGCGAGGTGACTTGCGCTGCACGCTACGCCTGGACCGATCCCGGGCCTGACGAGTGGGTGTTGCCGGGGGGAGAATCGCCGGCGGCAACGCACCACGTGGTGGCCTACGATTTCGGCGTAAAGCAGAATATCCTGCGACGGTTGGTCTCTCATGACTGCCGCGTCACGGTCGTGCCGGCGAACACCCCGGCGGACGACGTGCTTGCGCTGGAGCCGGACGGCGTCTTCCTTTCCAACGGCCCCGGTGACCCGGAGGGTGTGCCCTACGCCGCTGAGGCAGTACGGCAGTTGCTGGGGCGTGTGCCGGTCTTTGGCATTTGCCTGGGCCATCAAATCCTGGGTCTGGCCCTGGGTGCGCGCACCTACAAGCTGAAGTTCGGCCATCATGGCGGGAACCAGCCGGTGCAGCGACTGGACACGCGGCAGGTGGAGATCACCAGCCACAACCACAACTTCGCCGTGGACCCGGACAGCCTGCCGCCGGCAGTGGAGGTCACGCACGTTAACCTGAACGACAACTGCTGCGAGGGACTGCGTCATCGCGAGCTGCCGGCTTTCAGCGTGCAGTACCACCCCGAGGCCTCCCCCGGCCCCCACGACGCGGACTATTTGTTTGAGAGCTTCGTGGGGATGATGAGGAGGAGATAGAGGTGCTGTCCATGTCGGGCTAAGGTCTCTCTAGGCGAGACCAACATCAACCTGGTGTTTTGGCGACAGTTGAAGATCTACGGCTCCACCATGAGCACCCAAAAGGAGTTCCGCGACATGCTCCAACACATGGCCACAGAAGAGCTGCAACCGGTGGTGGATCGCACCCTGCCGCTGGAGGGAGCGCAAGCCGCCCACCGGATTCTGGAAGCGGGCGAGCAGTTCGGCACAATCGTCCTGGAAGTACCGTGACCAAGGCTGAACAGCTCCCCCTCTTCCAGCCCAGCGAGCCGGGGCGGAGCCGGACCGCGGGCGAGAAGGGACCGACGGTGACCCAACTCGGCCCGGTGGAAGCGACCTCATCGCTGGCGCACGCGATCGGCGCGTTCGTGCAGCACATGCGCCGCAGTGGCAACAGCGCCTACACGATCAACGCCTTCCGCAGCGACCTGGGAATTCTGGCGCGCCATGCCGGCGCAAACCGGCAGATCGGCGACATCACGACCGAGGACCTGCACAACTTCCTCACCTACCTGCGGCATGAGCGCGGCGTGCCTTGCAGCCCAAAATCGTATCACCGGCGGGTCACCGCCCTCAAATCCTTCTTTGGCTGGCTGAACGAAACGAAGGTCCTGCCCAACAACCCTGCTGAACCGATCATCCACCATCGTGTGGAGACCGCGCTGCCCCAGATTCTGTTTGACGATCACGTGGACCTGTTGATCGAAACCGCCAGGGTCCGGCTGGACGACGAGGAGAAGCCTGATGCCCGCCCCTATCTGCTCGTCACCCTCCTGCTGACGACCGGGATCAAGAAGGGGGAGTGTATGGCGATCACGCTGAATGACGTAGACCTCTCCGATGCCCAGACTCCCACCCTCTACGTCCGCTACGCGAACCCTCGCTACCGCAAGAAGGAGCGCAAGCTGCGGCTCCCTGATGATTTTGCGGAGACGCTGGATGCCTACCGGGCACAATACGACATCGTGGACCGCCTCTTCCCGTGTACGGCGCGGAACCTGGAGTACGTGCTGCAGAACCTGGCGCAAGAGGCTGGGCTCACGACCGGGTGCTCATTCGAAATCCTGCGCACGACGTGCGCGGTGCGTGACCGCAAAGCCGGCTCGGCTTCGGACGCGGTGCGGCAGAAACTTGGTCTCTCCAAGATCACCTGGCAGGAGACCGGAGCTAAGATCGAGAAGCTGGCTGCACCCCCAATTTGATCCGAGGAACAGCCAGTCCTCCGCCGCTATGCGACTGCCTCGGCCGACGTTGCCCTCCTCTGCCGTAGAGCCTCTCGCCCCAGCAGCCAGAGCGATCCCAGGCCGAGCAACACCACAACCAGGCTGATCAGCCCACCCAGCCACGGGATAGCCGTGATGATCACGAAGATCACGACGCCAAGTACCAGCGGCCAGACGCGCCCCTCGGCCCAATCGGGATTCAGCCGGGCGAGAATCAACCGCCCGATCAGGAAACTGACGACGATCTTGGTGACGTAGGCCACTGCGAGTCCAAACAGGACAGCCAGGTCGAAGATGGTCACCATGCCCAGAACAACCACCGTTCCCACCAGATTGCCCAGCGTGACGAGGCCCAGAATCACTGCCAGGAGAATCGTTGCCACCAGAGTGATCATGAGCGCTACGAAGACGGCAAAGATGGTCACGACGCCCCAGCCCAGGCTGGGCAGCGGTTTTGCTTCCAGCAAACCGGCGGATCGCTTGATCGCGGCGGGGACGACCCAAACCATCAACAGACCGACCACGAGCAACCCAACCAAACGTCGCAGGTGTTCCAGGAACCAGTTCGCCGCCCGCATGGCCGGCGAGACCACCACAACCGCCTCTTCTTCTTCGACCTCAACCACCGGCTCCTCGCGCGTGACCTCGCCAGCCACGCTGCCCGCCGGGATGCCGGCCCCGACCGCGCTCGTGTAATCGAGGTTCCCCCCGATCTCGGCTCCCTGCCCGACGGTCAGACCTCCAGGGATCGACGGCATCGGTGGGCTGCCCGGTATGAACTGCATGAAGGGGGGGAATGACTCCCCAGGCTCGCCCACCTCAGCATTCACATCGCCACCGACGCGACCGCGCAACTCCAGACGGTTTGTGCCGGCGAGCAGGTCTTCGGCGACATCGCCAGCCAAGAGGACCTGATAGCCTCCCCACAGGAGACTCCCGCCGATTGAGCTGCCAGCTTGAGTCTCCAGACTGAATCCGGCCGCCATCAAGTCATCGGCTATCCGGGCGCTTTCGCCCAGGGCCAGCACTTGTCCTGCTATGCGGGCATCATCCTCAACCACGCCGGTTACGATCACTTGCTGGCCAGCAGCCATCAGATCACCTTCCACCGTTCCATTGATCTTGATGGTGCCGCCAACAACTATGAGGTCCCCCTTTACCACACCATCAAGGACGAAACTGCTCGCCGCCGCGAACAAATCGTCTTCGATCACTTCGCCGGCAGGGATGGCAACGTTATCGCCCTCACGGGTCTCAAAGGCTTGCACCGACGGTGACAGGGCCAAGAGAACCAAACAGAACAGCCCAATTACTGCAACCCATTTCGGCAAACGTCTGCGTGCCATGACAG
Organism: uncultured Ardenticatenales bacterium; assembly: GCA_964508275.1. Lineage (GTDB taxonomy): Bacteria > Chloroflexota > Anaerolineae > Ardenticatenales > JAADHH01 > CAZDTE01. Next base: position 274 of record CAZDTE010000220.1, on the reverse strand, counting down.
ATTCTCCCTTTCTCCGATTATGCTCGCCAGTCAGAAACCACGATGATCCTCACCCACACAGTATGTACTACGCTGAAAGGGCCGTCAAGTTTCGGCCTTTACAAAAACGTGCTGTCGTGCTACAATATGAGCCGCGACGACCGGATTCCGCGTCGAGAGTCATCGCCTGAACTTCTTCGGGAGGTTGTCCGCGTATTTTCTCAATATTTCCGGGTGAGCAGGTATCTTTTCAAAAAATGGGGGCAAACCATAGGGTGCAACAGAAATCAGCCAC
>CAZDTE010000219.1:0-4077 GCA_964508275.1 uncultured Ardenticatenales bacterium | reverse complement strand
TTTTGAAAAGATACTGAAAATCTGTGTAAGGCTTTTCCAGAGAAATAAACCTGCCGGAATCGATAAGATACTGAAACTTGAGTTCAGGGCAGGAAAACCAACCTTGCCTTAACCAGTGGGTCCGACCCGATACTATTATACCAGATTCTGCCAATCCGAAAAGTTCACAGCGTTTCTCGTAGGCGGCGAATAATCCGGTGCGGTACACGGCTACCCCACCGACGCGGCAAGATTGACAAGCCGAACATTCTGTGGTAAACTGTATCTAGCACTTATCCCTAGCATACATTATTTATCCAGATAGTCCCTGAAGTACCGGCTAAGGCTGACGTCGTAGGACCTGCACTTATCTGATCATCCATCTAACCGGCCCGTACAATGATGATACCCAGCCAGGGCGAGCTGGGGCACAGCAACGCCGTTCGTGAGGCGCACGCTGTGCGTTGGAATAGAAGAGGTGCATGATTCCCGGGCCTGGCAGCCCAGGATGGTCTAGCCGGAGTGTGCTTCATGTGCACTCCTTTTTTATTGAAAGGGCCTGACCGGTCGGAAGGGTTGGAGGGACATCCTGACAATGAGCGCGGAATTCATTCTCCGGCTAGCCGGTATGATCACGCTTGGCGCGGTCGGCTGGTGGGTGGGCGACCGCCTGGACACCTACGGGTTGGACAGCAGCATACGCTACGTGTTGGTGCTGGCCCTGTCTGGTGGAGCGCTTGGGCTGTTGATAACCCCCTGGCTCACTCTCAAACCGTACGCCTGGATTCGTCAGAAAATCCGGCAGTTGCCTGCCCAGCAACTGCTGTGGGGCACCGTCGGGCTGGCGATTGGCCTGATCATCGCGGCCTTGTTGGCCTTACCCCTGTCCTTGCTACCGTCTCCTTTCGGCAAGATTCTGCCCATCCTGGTGGCGATCTTGCTCAGTTACCTGGGCATCATGACCATGGTGACTCGCGAAGTAGATCTGTTCAACGCGTTCCGCAGCCGACTATCTCGCGAAGGCAGCGACACCGAAGACGATCACCTCGTTCTCCTGGATACCAGCGTAATCATTGACGGACGTGTCGCTGACATCAGCCAGACCGGCTTCATCGAGCGCACGATGGTCGTACCGGGCTTCGTTTTGGGAGAACTCCAGCACATCGCCGACTCTTCCGACACCCTGCGCCGCAATCGCGGCCGCCGGGGGTTGGACATCCTCAACCGGTTGCAGAAGAATCCGCTGGTGGATGTTCAAATTACCGACATGGATGTCGAAGGTGTGGACGACGTCGATGGAAAACTGGTGGCTCTGGCCAAAGAGTTGCCGGCGGCCGTGATGACCAATGACTACAACCTGAATCGGGTTGCCGAACTTCAGGGTGTGCGCGTGTTGAACATCAACGAGCTGGCCAATGCCGTAAAGACCGTCGTCCTTCCTGGCGAACACTTGGACGTAAAGATCATCCAGGAAGGCAAGGAGCTGGGGCAAGGGGTCGGCTACCTCGATGACGGCACGATGGTCGTCGTTGAGGACGGCCGGAAGTACATTGGAAAGACGTTGACCGTAATCATTACCCGCGTCCTGCAAACGGTAGCCGGACGGATGATCTTCGCTCAGTTGACCGCGGATAACAAAGCACGCAAACGCTCTGCATAGATCGGGCGGCCAGAAACAACAGGTAGACAAGGGGAAAGCCTGATGGCCTTGCAACTGTTTAACACACTGACGCGGAATAAAGAGCGCTTCGCAACCTGGAAAGAGGGCCAGGTTCTGCTCTACGTCTGCGGTCCCACCGTATACGATAGCGCGCACATCGGGCATGGCCTGTCCTACATCATTTTCGACACGATCCGCCGGTACTTGGAGTTTCGGGGCTATCGTGTGCGCCACGTCCAGAACTTTACTGACGTGGAGGACAAGATCATCCGGCGAGCATCGGAATTGGGCGTTAGCTGGCGTGAACTGACCGCCGGCTACATCCGCGATTTCCTCGCCGAGATGGACGAGTTGAACGTTCAGCGGGCTCACGTTTACCCCTATGCTAGTCAGGAGATCGATGAGATCGTCGGGATGATTGAGGGCCTGATCGAAAAGAACCATGCGTACGCTATTAACGGCGATGTCTACTTCCGCGTACGCAGCGATACCCACTACGGGCAGCTTTCGCACCGCAAACTCGACGACATGCAAGCCGGTACACGGGTTGATATCGATGAGCGCAAGGAACATCCGATGGACTTCGCCCTCTGGAAGGGGGCCAAGTCGGAAGAGCCGACGTGGGAAAGCCCCTGGGGGTTGGGCCGACCAGGCTGGCACATCGAATGCTCGGCCATGAGTTTGCGATACCTCGGCGAGCAAATCGACATCCACGGCGGGGGTCGGGACCTGATCTTCCCCCACCATGAAAACGAAATCGCCCAATCGGAATGTTTCTCCACCCAGCGCCCCTTCGTCAGGTACTGGTTGCACAATGGCCTGCTGCAACTGGGCGGGGAGAAGATGTCGAAATCGGTAGGCAACCTAGTCACGCTGCGCGAGGTTTTGGACACGTATGATCCGGACGCGTTCCGGTACTTTGTTCTCTCGTCACACTATCGCCGTCCCCTCACCTACACGGAGGACAGCCTGGACTCGGCGGCACGGGGCCTGGAACGGCTCCGCTCAGCCATGCGGCCGGCGCGAGTGGATTACGACTCCGCCCGCGACGTGAGCGGCCTGATCGCGCAACTGGAGACCACGCGCCGCCAGTTCACCGAGGCCATGGACGACGACTTCAACACGGCCCAGGCGCTGGCTGCCATCTTCGATTTGGTGAAAGCGGTCAACCAGGCGCGGGATGATGGGATCGGCGGCCAGTCCTTCCTGCGGGCCCAATCCACCGTCCTGGAACTGACAAATGTCCTGGGCTTTCGGCTGAGCCATCGCCCGACAAGGGAGGCCCAGGACATCACTCCCTACGCCGAACTGCTAGTCGATCTCCGGTCCCGCCTTCGCGAAGCAAAGCAGTGGGCGCTGGCCGACCACGTGCGCGACCAACTGGCCGGCCTGGGTGTCGTGCTGGAAGACACCTCCCAGGGAACCACGTGGCACATGAAATAGCGTCCCTGGTTTACGGTCGCCATCCAGTCCTGGAAGCCCTGCGAGCGGAAGTCCCAGTGCAGCGGATCCTAATCGCCGAGGGAATTCGCTCCACCAGACCGGTCCGAGAAATCCGCCGGCGGGCGCAAGGCCGGGGAGTGACTATCCAGTATGTCCCCAGCAAGACCCTCGACCAGGCGGTGCGCGCTCGCCACCAGGGAGTTGTGGCCGAAGTGGCCCCCTTCGAATATGCTGAGTTCACCACCCTACTGGATGAGAATCAATCCGGGCATCCTCCCCTCGTCCTGTTGTTGGATTGCCTCCAAGACGTGCAGAACTTCGGAGCCCTCCTGCGCAGCGCCGAGGCGGTCGGCGTACACGGCGTGATCATTCCGAAGCGGCGGTCGGTCGCGGTGACGCCGGCGGTCTACAGGACCTCGGCTGGCGCGGTCCAATACCTGAAAATCGCGCGGGTGCCCAACCTGGTGGGTGCGATCAAAGTGTTACAGGGAGCGGGGTTGTGGATCGTGGGCCTGGACGCCTCCGGCGAAACACGCTTTGAGCAGGTCAACCTGCGTGGCCCCTTGGCCCTGGTTGTCGGAGCTGAAGGAAAAGGGCTAGGGCGACTGGTGCGCGAACAGTGTGACCTTCGGGTGAAGCTGCCGATGACCGGGCGCGTACAATCCCTCAATGCCGCGGTGGCCGGATCGGTCATTCTGTACGAGGTGTGGCGGCAACGACAACTGACTTGACAATTGGGGCAAATCTGGTATACTCCGGTGTTTGGGCGCAGGTATGTTTTGACGTCGAGGAAGAATTGCGTTATAATATGCCTGGTGTTCCCAGATGCCTGGTGTTCCCAGCGATGGGAACGGCAAACAGAAACTGGCGGGCCGCGCCGACGTAGCTCAATAGGCAGAGCTTCCGCCTTGTAAGCGGATGGTTGTCGGTTCGAGTCCGACCGTCGGCTTGTTAGCCGCTCAGGATTAGGCTCTAACCTCCAGTGTCCTTGTACA
>CAZDTE010000218.1:0-4080 GCA_964508275.1 uncultured Ardenticatenales bacterium | reverse complement strand
AGGGGGGCTTGACGTCCTGCTCACCCCGGAATATTGAGAAGATACTTTACGTTCAATGTAGAGAGCACTGCAGAGACGCCGAGATCCCAGAGGCTTAAGGCCCATTTTCATGTTTCATGGACACATTTGTATTGCTGAGTTTAGGATGAAAGGAGGATTTGATGAGCAGTACCTGTTGTGTGTGTGACAAGCCGGTGGAGGGTGAGACCATTGAGATGGGGCACCGCACCTACTGCACCGACTGTCACACCAAAGTGACTCGCCAACGGCAAAGCCTGTGGCGAGCCAGTTGGGTTGGCATCGGGGGGTTGATCGTTTTTGTAGCCATTGTGGCCCTGCTGGTGCGGGCGACCCGGCCACACCTGACCGGTTCCGGACTGGTGCTGACCGGGATTGTGCTGGCGGTCGTGCCGGCGCTCCTCTGGCTGGCTATCTTCTACCTGCAGGACGCCCAGGAGCCGGAGCCGAAACGGCTGGTGCTGGCCGTATTTGCGCTGGGCGCTCTGGTGGGGCAGGGGGTAGGGCTACCGCTGATCGAAAACGTGTTTCACCTATCGGACTGGATCACGACCGGCACCAGCAATAACCTACTGGGTTCGATCCTGGTGGTGGGCTTCATCCAAATGTTCCTGGTCTACGCCGCCGTGCGCTACAGCGTGTACGGCGCAGCGGAGTTCGACGAGCGGGTGGACGGAATCGTGTACGCCGTGGCCGCAGCGCTGGGCTACGCGACGGTGGTTAACGTGCAGTACGTTGTGGGCAGTGGCGGAGTGGACCTGGTCGCCGGCATTATCCGCATCACGGTGACGGCGATGGCCCTGGCCAGCTTCGGCGGGCTGGTTGGCTACTTCCTGGGCCGCTGCAAATTCGAGGACGAACCGGTTTGGTGGATGCCGTCCGGCCTGATTCTGGCCTCCGTGCTAAACGGGCTGTTCGCGTACGCCGTCGGTGAGGTGACATCCACGTCCATCGGCCTGCAGGGTGGGGGGTACAACCCCTGGCCCGGGCTGCTCTTGGGAACCGTGGTCGCCGCGGCCACGTTCGCCGTGCTGTTCTACCTGATCCAACGGCTGCAGAGCAAGGCTCCGCAAGCCGTGGGCGCATGAAGGAGGGGTCGAAATGAATCGAGAAGTGCAAGAGCGAGCGCAGCGGCGCGACCGCTGGGTGGACGTGGTCGTAGTCGGCGTATTTGCCGTGGCGTTGGCGCTGGGGTGGGGTCTGAAGACGTCTGCCGAGGCGCGCGCGGTCTCTTTCGCCGGCGACGCCATAACGGCACAGTACCCGGCCGGTTGGGTGCAGGCCAAGACGGAATTGCCGGTCGTTTTCCAGGTCGAGGACCGGCTGGCCACGCCGTTCCGCACAACGATCGCGGTACAGCGGCTGCCGCTTCCCGCGGATGGCGTAAACGCCCTGGCCACGGTACACAGCACAATGGTCCTGGATAGAGGCACGCAGTGGACCGCATTCCGTGTGCTCAACACGAGTGCAGAGGCAGTCGTGGGCGGCCGCAGCGGGATGCTGGCGACGTTTGCCTATGTCGAGAATAATCCGAACCCCTTCCTGGAAACGCTCCCGGTCGTGATGGAGGGCGAGGACTTCCTCTTCGCGGTGGGCGACCAGGCGTATGTGGTCACCTTGACGGCAGCGGAGGCGAACTTTGATCGCATGAAGGGTGCGCTGGAGCGGTTTGTGCAGGCTCTACAGGTGCAGGAGTAGGAGGCTCGTGTCATGAGATTGAATCTGAAACGATACGTATTTGGCATCGGGCTGGCCTTGCTGCTGGCCCTGCTGGGCAGCAGTGTGCGAACGACTCCGCCCGCCGAGGCCCTGAGCCGGTCGGTAACCCAGCAAGTAGTCAAGTCGGTGGTGCAAATCATCGCCTTTGATGTCACATCGCAGGGCCGGATCCAGCCGAAATGGGTGGGCACAGGGTCGATCGTCACCAAAGACGGCTTGATCCTGACGAATTGTCACGTTGCGTTACCTGCTGCGATGTTTGGGTCGGGTCCCGAAAACGATCGGGATGGGCTGATCGTCGCGCTTACCACCCGAACCGACAAGCCGCCGACACCGATGTACGTTGGCGAGGTGGCCCAATATGACCCCGATCTGGACCTGGCCATCGTCCGGATCACCAAGACGCTGGACGGGGCCAAGGTAAACCCGACCAGCTTGAACCTGCCCACCCTGCCGGTCGGCGACTCGGACGAAGTTGAGCTGGGCGATGAGTTGTTCATCTTCGGATACCCAACGATCGGTGGTGAGACGATCACGTTTACGAGCGGCAACGTCAGTGGCTTCGTGAGTGAGCGAGGCATCGAGGGCCGCGCCTGGATCAAGACTGACGCCACCATCGCGGGCGGAAACAGCGGCGGCACCGGCGTGAACGACGAGGGCATCCTGGTGGGAGTACCAACGCTGGGTGGCGCCGGTCATACGGAGAAGATCGTGGACTGTCGCGTCATCCAAGACACGAATGGTGACGGGAAGCTCGATGATAAGGACACCTGTCTACCGTTCGGTGGCTTCATCAACTCGCTGCGCCCTGTGAACCTGGCCAAGCCGCTGATCGAAGCGGCGAAGCGCGGGTTGGCGCCGGCGCCGCAACCCACCCCCGGTCGCCAGCCATCAAAAAACGTGCCGACCGGGAAGACGAGTGTCAGCCGCATGATCTTCGCCAGTGGCGTCAACGACTTTGATCAGCCGATCAGCGTGGTCAGTTCGTACCCCGCGGGCGTGGAGGCCATCTACCTGTTCTTCGACTACGCCGATTTCCAGGATGGCACGCCGTGGCATGCGGAGCTGTCCTACAACAACGGACAATCCACCGATTCCTGGCCAGTGACAAACTGGAACGGGGGCAGCGCCGGCCTGTGGTGGATCGGTCACGGCGGGCAGGCGTTGAGCGACGGCACGTACGAGTTTACCATCTTCTACGATAACAAGAAGCTGAATTCGGCAGCGGTGAAGGTCGGCGGGGCGACGCCGAAGAACCAGCCGGTCTTTGGCAACATCAGTTTCGCCGGCGACGGCCAAGCCGGTTTCATGCTGCCTGCCGGGGTCACGGAGGTGGAAGCTACGGTCCAGTACGCGAACATCACTGCCAGCACAGACTGGTCTTATCTCTGGTACTTCGAGGGGGAGAAAGTGGCCGGCAACGCCGGGAAAACGTTCTCCCAACCGTCCGGAAAGGCCTCGCTGAGCCTGTCGGCCAAGGAGGGTTTCCCACCGGGTGTTCTACGCCTGGAGATCTACTTGGGCAACGATCTGGCGGCGACGTCCGATCTGCTGATCAGCGGCCAGTCGAAGGGGAAAGGCGGCGGCCAGCAGCAAACGAGCAGCGGCGGGTTTGGGCCAATCACGTTCGGCTCGCAATTGGACCGCAACAAACAGATCGCCGATCCGGGCAAGTCATTTCGGAGCGGGATCGACACACTGTACGCTGGGTTTGCCTATCAGGGGATGAAGGACGGGTGGACGTGGACCCGACGCTGGTCAATCGACGGCCAGGTGGTGATCGACAACGCGGAGGCCTGGGAGGGTGGTGAACAAGGGGAAGGGTACAACCTGTGGATCAGTAACCGGCAGGGCGCATTGCCGGACGGCGAGTACAAGCTGGAGCTGCTGATCCAAGGTCAGCTCGTGCAGAGTGGCACGGCGCAGATCGGCAAGGGAAGCGCACCGCCTTCGCCGACCCCCATTCCGAGCGCGCAGGGTGTGCAGATCTACGGCTATATCGTGGATGCCGACACCGGCCGGGGCATTCCCAGTTCCGCCTTCCTGGTGCTGAAGCCCGGCATCACCGCCTCCCAGTTCCAGTGGACAGAGGACGAACTCTGGGCTGCGGGCGAGGCCGACAACAACGGGTACTACGAACTTTCGGCGCCGCTGCTGAGGGGAGAGACCTACACCTTCATCATCGGGGCGAAGGGATACCAGACATACGCCGAGGATGGCATCACCGTGCCGAGCGACATCGAGTCGCCGTACCAGTTGAACGCGGAGTTGCAACGGGGGTATTGACGATCAGACGTAACTGTTTAGCACCTCCTTGAATCTGCCACGAATTGCACGATTTAC
>CAZDTE010000217.1:0-4118 GCA_964508275.1 uncultured Ardenticatenales bacterium | reverse complement strand
AATCTGTGTCCCGTCAAACTTGTCGGTTTGAGGCACAGCTTCGCTAGACGGTTACTATCGAAGTATTGTGGGCTGCATCGAGAATCTGTTTGGGAGAACCATTTTCTTGGAGTTCCCCAACTCGCGCGCTGGGGTAGCGGGGCGGCGAACGCGGTGGTTTGCGTGCCGCTCATGCGGCACCGGCCGGGTGCGTCACTTGGTATCCTGCCTTTTCCAACTCCGCAACGATTTGCCGGACGTGCGTTGGCCCCCGTGCCTGGAGCACAAACTCGACATCGGCCAGTTGCAGCGGGAGGTCGGTGAAGGCGCGATGATGCTGCACCTGGACGATATTCGCATTCGCCTGGCCGATACACTTCGTGATCTCGGCGAGCGCGCCGGGGACATCACGCAGCCCAACCCGCAGCCGCACCAGCCGGCCGGATCGCACGAGGCCGCGCTGGATGATTGACGAAAGCGTCATCATGTCGATGTTGCCGCCGGAGAGGATCAAACCGATTTTCCGGCCGGCAAAGCGGTCACGGTACTTGAGCAGCGCGGCCAGGCCAGCGGCGCCTGCGCCCTCCACAACTGACTTCTCCACCTCCAGGAGCAGGAGCACGGCCGCTTCGATGTCGCTCTCGTCGACGAGCAAGACCTCCTCGACCAGGTCGCGGACGATGGCCAGCGTGATGCGGCCGGGCTGCTTGACGGCGATCCCTTCGGCGATCGACGACGTGCCGCAGCGGATCGGCTGGCCGGCGAGGGCCTGGTGCATCGATGGGAACCGCTCGGTCTGTACGCCTAAGACCTCAATGTCGGGCTGGAGCCCTTTCGCGGCGATGGCGTTTCCGGCGATCAGGCCACCTCCGCCGATCGGGGCGATCAGCACGTCGAGGTCCGGGGCATCGGCCAGAATCTCCAAGGCGATGGTCCCCTGACCGGTGATGATCTTCTCGTCGTCGTACGGGTGGACGAGGGTCAATCGCCGCGCATCCATCAGGTGCTTGGCGTGCGCGGCGGCATCGTCGAACCCGTCCCCGTGCAGGATCACCTCGGCCCCGAAAGCGCGCGTGTGCTCGACCTTCACGTTTGGCGTGTGGCGAGGCATCACGATAGTTGCAGGGATGCCGATGTTCTGGGTGTGGTAAGCGACGGCCTGGGCGTGGTTGCCGGCCGACATGGTGATCACACCTTGTTTCCGCTTCTCAGGCGTCAGGGCGAGCAGCTTGTTCAGCGCGCCGCGCTCCTTGAATGAAGCCGTGAATTGCAGGTTCTCAAACTTCAGATAGACCTCCGCGCCTACGATCTGCGATAGCGTGCGGGAGTGGGCGCAGGGCGTATGCTCAACCCGATCACGGATCGTCGCCGCGGCCTCTCGGATGTCTTGCAGGTTGACGGTCACAAGGCCCTCCTCATTCCAAGAAAACTCAATGCTTGTCTCATTTGCTTCACCGCCACCCGATAAACGAGTCGTGCTCTTGCCAGACGGAGCGGTCGGAAGACCACGGGGCGTAGGGGGCGTCGGTGAGGGCGGCAATGGCCAGGAGCACCGTGTCATAGTTGACGCGCCAGCCGGCGAAATCTTGCCAGGCCTGTTCTTTGTCCGACTTCAAGGGTACGCCCGCCGCCATCAACTCGTCACACGCGCTGTCGAATTCCTCCCGAATGATGCTGATCGAATCGTCCGGGAACTGAGGGTCGGGATTGTGGGGGATGCGGAAGAAGTCGGCGATGCTACGCAAAGCGAGATATCCGGTGCGGATGCACAAAGCGGCCTGGACATCGAAGGGTAGGTCCACCGCGGCCAGCGTGAGTGATGCCGTGTCTAGCACAGCGCCGGCAGCAGTCACCCAGGAACGATTTGGTTGCGGCGAGCGGAAGAAGACCAGGGGAGCCAGCGAGGTGTGGCTTTCTTCGACGTCGGCAAACCAGATTTCCCACAGACTCCATTGATCTCCCATCTGGGTGAGCCAGCCGACCCGGTGGGCCCGCTTGATCCATTCAACGGCCGATGGCGGCGTGCCGGCGCGTCCCTCCAGCAGGGCCACTGCCGATTCGCGTTGGTTGAAGGCCGTGTACATCGTCGGCAGATAGGCGATGAGCAGCGCCAGCATGCCCAGGCCAAACGTGGCCTCGCTAAAGGCCAACACTGTCTCGGCCAGTGTGTCTACCGGGGCGAATCCTAACGTGAGCAGCGACGAACCGCTGAGCAGGAATGCCGCACCCCAGGGCCGAACGCCCAGCGCCCAGAACATGCCCATGTAGCCGGCAAGGACGCAACTCAGCCAGACTCCTGGCAGTACCATCAAGCTGAGCGGCGCGTAGAGGGCCATGACGCGGTCCCTCTCCTCAAATGAACGCGCCAGCCTTGTGCGGGGCCAGAAAAACACGCGCACTACTCGGAAGACGAGGCGTGTCAAGAGCACATTCGCGCCGCGCGGAAGCACAAAGGTGCGCACCGCTGAAGACAGCGTGTACGTCACAAAAGCTGTGCCGAGCACGAAGACCGTCAGTCGAGCCAGCATAACCTGTGAAACAAGAGCAGACACGTGCCTTATCCTCAGCTTGGCGGTCTATCACCATCCCAGGTTGCCCGTCGTTCACATGAGGCACCGCAACCAGAAGAGACGGCGTAGGATCGAGACGGGCCCAGTTGATGATACCACCGGATCGCCGAATCGTCAATTCCACTCTGGGGTCCGAGGCTGGCCCGTGGAGGGCGGTCAATGCCTGATGCGGTCCAGCAGCATCGCCGAGCGATCTGGCGGCGGCGCAGTTCCTTCGGGTGGCGAGCCAGCGTGTGCGGCCGGCAGGGTGACAAAGAACACCGTACCGCGACCTACCTCACTGCGCACATGAATCTGTCCGCCCATGCGCTGGACAATGCCGTAGCTGACCGAGAGGCCCAACCCTGTGCCCTGGCCCACTTTCTTCGTCGTGAAGAAGGGGTCAAAGATGCGAGGCAGGTTCTCCTCAGATATTCCCACGCCGGTGTCCGATACCTCGACCCACACGGTTCCGTTCCGGGCTCCGGTGCGGATTCTGATCTTCCCTGGTTTCCCTTCATTTTTCTGGTCGATGGCTTGCGCCGCGTTGACCAGTAAGTTGACAAAGACCTGATTCAGTTGGGGCGCGATGCCGTTCACCGGCGGGGTGTCGCCGTACAGTTTCTCCACCTCGGCGACGTACTTGATCTCATTCCAGGCGATTCGCAAGGCCATGTCCATCTCCCCATTCACGGCGAACGGTTCCGGATTCGCTGTGTCGGAGGCGCGTGAGAAGTCCTTCAGGCTTTCGAGGATACTCTTGACCCGTTGGGTTCCTTCCCGCGCATCGGCGATGAGCTGGGGCAAATCTGCGTGCAGGAAGTCGATATCCAACTGCTGTTCGAGCGATTCCAGATCGCGTACCTGATCCGTCAAGGCGTTCATCTGGCCGACAAGCTGTCGGAATCGGCGGTAACGCCCCAGTATCTTCAGCAGATCGGAGACGCTGGTTTGGAGCATGCCCAAGTTGCTTTGGATGAAGCCGATCGGGTTGTTGATTTCGTGCGCGATGCCGGCGGAGAGGACGCCGAGCGAGGCCATCTTCTCCGATTGCACCAATTGCTGCTGGGCTTGGTGAAGTTCTCGGATCTTTTCCTCAAGTGCCTGGTTTGCCTCGGTCAAATCTTCGGTACGTCGCTGGACTCGTTCTTCGAGGGTAGCCCTGATCTCCTCAAGCTCTGACGTGCGGCGCGAGAGATGGTCTCGGGAGATGCGCAGTCGCTCGGTCATCTGGGCGTTGCGGATGGCGATGGCGGCCTGGTTTGCAAGTGTGGACAGCAACCGTTGGTGGCCGGTGGCGAAGCCATCGACACGGGGACTCTCCAGACTGAGAGTCCCCGTGACCAGATCGTCGATCAGGAGGGGTATGACCAGCAGGGACCGAGCCTTTCCGTCGTTGTTACTCACATAGCGAGGGTCGTTCTGCACGTCGGGCACGTAGATCGCGTCCTGCTGTTGAGCAGCGGTGCCCAGGATACCCTCGCCGACACGCAAGTGGGCGGACGGGTTGGGGCGGCCCAGGAATCTGGTGCCCCCCACGCCGGCCAGCCCGCCCCGCACGCGCATCTGGAAAGGGCCCCGCCCGTTGGC
>CAZDTE010000216.1:0-4159 GCA_964508275.1 uncultured Ardenticatenales bacterium | reverse complement strand
TCTGGTAGTCGGTCAGCGGGTCCAGCGTGCCGAGCAAGTCGTCGCAACCAGCCGGGTTGCAGTCGTAGACGCGCAGCCGGCAGCGCACGTTGGACACTTCTCCAGCCTGGGTGACGGCATAGACGCGGACCCACGTCTTGCGGCCCTCGATCAGGCGCACGTCGTTTTGGGGGTAGCGTTGGATGGACTGGGTGACCTCCAGGCCGTCGATGGTCAGGTCTACGGCGAAAGGAACTGTCGCCACCAAAGAGATCGGTGTGTTTAGCTCAGCGGCGGACAACTGCATCAGTACATCACGAGTCGCGCTCACTGACCCGATGGAGTCCACACTGACGGGAAGGTTGTATGAACCAATACTGCCCGCCAGGGAGCAGTCTACTGTGTACGTGTCCGCGCCGACGGTCGTCCGGCTGCAAGTTGTGGGCCAATTGGTCGGCACCAGGCCGAAGGGAAACTCAAAGTGCAGGGCCATGTTGTGCAGCGGGTAGGCGCTGTTCTGTTCGATGGTAGCGTTGAGCGTGAAGCTGTCTCCGGGGCCTAGCATGTCGTCGGACAGGTCCCAGGTGAGCGACACATCGGGCGGCGAGGCCTTGTCTACCCGAACGTCCTGGCGCACACTCACATCGGGGATGCCGCCAGCGCTGGCCGTCCAGTTCACGTGTCGAATTGCGCCGGCAGGCACACCGGCGTCGATCTGTGCCCTCACTTCCACATCGTGGCACTGCCCTGGATCCGGAGGGAGGTCGCCCAGAGACCACTGGACGGTGTGTGTCTCCGAGTAGTAGGGGCTCGAGGGTTGCGAGGTCACGTAGGTCATCGCATCACTAAGGCGCGCGCGCACCTCCACGTCTTGCGCTCGCCCAGGCCCTTCGTTGGTCACGCAGGCCCTGAGGTCAATGTTCTCGCCGGCCACTACCGGCGAAGTGATTGTCCAAGGCGAAAGCGTGAGGTGGAGCGCTGCCACCGGGTCCACCGATTCGGCGTCCACACGGGGGGCGCCGTCGGCACGCGCATGGGCCTGGTTGCGCAGTGTGTCCCCGGGGGGCACGTTCTCGCCGACCCGGACGCTCACTCTGAAGGAATCATCATCACCCGGTTGTAACGAAACCACGGCTGGCCAGTCGACCCGGTGCTGGCCCTGGTCATAGACGCACGTGGACGGATCGCAAGTGGCGAACGTGCTCCGCGCCGGCAGTTTGTCCCATACCTGTACGTTGTGTGCAGTGCTCACACCTGCATTGGAGACCCGGATGAGGTAGGTCGCCAGTTCGCCGGCCACCAGGTAGTCGTCTATCAGTTCCTTTTCTATCCGCAATTCGGGAATGGAGGTCGCCGTGGGGGTGGCGGTCCTGGTCGGCGTCCGCGTGCTGGTACGCGTCGGGCGGGGTGTGCGCGTTCCGGTCGGCGTGCGGGTGGGCGTGCTGGTGCGAGTAGGGGTGGGCGTGCGGGTTGGCGTCGGCGTGGGTGGCCACACCCGCACTTGCAGGCGATACTCGCCGACAGCCGAAGTGCCAGGATGGCTGATGACGCGCAGCCGCCAGTCGCCGGCGGTGCCCGGCGTCACACGCCAGGTCAGGTGCTCGTCGGCAGTGCCGGTTCCTTGCAAAGGAAACTTGACGGTGCCGTTGGGCATGACCAAGAAAAGGTCAAAGTCGGCAGTCATATCGCCGAGCCAAACGTCAATCGTATCGTTCTCGTTCGCCGGGAACTTCCACCAGTCCTGGTCGTCGGCCGGGCAGATGACGGCCGTGGTGCCGGGCAGGCCCAGGGTGATGTCCGTGGCGTTGTTGAAGCTGTCACCCGCGTCGTCAATCGTACAGGTCGCCTCGGTGGGTCTGACCATGCTTCGGAGATTCACGGTTGTGGTCTCGGCCGTCTCCGCCGTGCACGTCGAGTTTCCGCTACTGCAAGGATACGAAACCGTAGCCCGGTTCGTGAGCACCGAACCGTCCGGCGTGGACGCCGACGTGTCCAGAGTAAGGCGCGCCATGTAGGAGGCGCCTGGATTGAGGCGGGGGATGAACCAGCGCACGGAACCATCCTCCCGGAAGACACCTCCACCGGTGGCCTCGACAAAGGCTGTGTTCGCCGGGATGAAGTCTTCCAGCCACAGCGTGCGCAACGTCTGCGCACCCACGTTCTGCACACGAAGGACATACACGATCTCGTCGCCGGCGTAGACCGGGTCCATCCGGTCGGTTTTGGTGATCTGCACCAGTGGCTGGGGGGTTGATGTTGGCGTGGGAGTGGTTGTCTCGTAGGTGACCACCAGTCCCAACTTGCCGAAAAGCCGAGCGTGCTCCTGCGGGTCGGTCGTGTCGTTCTCTCGCGTGAGGAAAAACCCATTGTTGACCCACCTGCCATCCACCATTCCCTGAACTTGCGAGGTCACGTCCCACGAAACCTGGCCATAGGTGGCGCTGAGGTCCACGCCCGAAAGGCCGTACGTGGCATTGGGTGCGTTGTTCCAGGTGACCGAATCTTCGGTCCAGCGTGTGATCTGGTCCATCGCATATCCGGCCCAGTACATGAAGTGGTCCGGCGGCCCTTGAGCGCCCTGAATAGTGGCGTAGAGATGGGCGTCGGTGATGAAGGCACCGGCGGGGATGCTGCTCAGGTCGAATTTGACCAGGCCGCGCAGGGTGCTGAGTGTGTTGCCGGTGCCGTGGCCGTAACCGGCCCAAACGTAGCCCAGGCCGCCGAAGTTCGTCGTCGGTTCGGCGCTGGAGACCCAGGCGATGGCCGCCGGCGTCAGGTTCACCTGGGTTTGGGGAGCGGCGGGAGCTGCAGGCGAGATGCCGGCACTTGCCGGCCCGCCGCCGATGCCGGTGGCCGCGATCAGCACGAGTATGAACGACCACAGGAGAAAAGAAGTTCGCCCCTTCATTGGATTCCCCCTCCGTTAAACGCGATGCGTGACATTCGACACGCGGTCTTACAACCGCACAGACCGACCCTCTTCTTATGATACACGATTTCGTCCGCACTTGCCCAGCTTTTTCCCATCGAAAAGCAGAGGGAGCGGTAACGAAATCCCGGATCAAATCACGCGACCAGTCTATACCCACGTCCACGAACGGTGATAACCAAGGTAGGGTGGTGGGGATCTGGTTCCAATTTGGAGCGCAGACGTTTGATGAGGCTCTCGATCTGGTAGTCGTAGACTACGCCGTGACACTCCGGCCACACGGTGCGCGCAATCTCTTCCTTGCTGCACAGCCCGCCTTGCCGGTTCCAGAGCAACTTGAGCAGCGCGTACTGTTTGTCCGACAGGCGCACCGGCCGGCGGTCCACCCACACGTCCCCCGTCGCCTCGTCGAGGATCAGGCAGGGGAGTTGCGCTTCGTTGAGCGTGGCGTCCGGGTCGCGGAAGGTGAAGGAAGCCGCAGCAATCTCGATCACGTCGCCATCGCGGAGGGGCGTCGAATTGCGTACCGGCTCGCCGTTGAGCCGGGTACCGTTCGTGCTGTCCAGGTCACGCAGGACGATGTTGCCCTTGTCGCGCCGCAGTTCGGCATGATAGCGCGATGCGCGCCGGTCGGGGATTGTAGCGTGGCAATCGGAATCGCGGCCCAGCGTCATAACATCGTCGGAAAGAGGAATCCGGTGGCCCAGGATGTCCACGAGGTGAGGGCCCTGGATCGCTTCCTGCCCGCGCATCATTGCCCGTATACCAACGTCAGCTTGGGCCGGAGATCGGGGTCCTCATATTCGGACGTATACACCCACAGATGAGCCATGCCAAAGCTGTCGTCGGTCATGTGCACCATCACCCCGTAGTTCGGCCGGCCGGCCAGCCATTCGCGCACAACGCCGGTGACATCCAGGTCCAGCCACCCCTCGTTGTGCAACCGGTCATCGAGTTCAAGCCTGAGCAACGGCTCGGTTTCGTAGTCAACACCGGACGACAAACCCGGACTGGTCCACGGGGAGACGTAGGTCGCCGTAATCGGGGACCAGTCACGCAGCAGGCGGTGTAGCGCCACGGTGGCGTAGCGATTGTCTTTACCCCAGGGGGCGGTGTAGAGAGACAGGGTCGCCGTCACGATCGCCGTGTCCTCCGGCAGGTCGGGCAGAATCAGGCGGTAGGCAATGCGGTCAGGCGTGCTTGGGCCTTGCAGATGGACCTTCGGGTCTTCGTAAGCGATGCGGTCGGGCA
>CAZDTE010000215.1:0-4164 GCA_964508275.1 uncultured Ardenticatenales bacterium | reverse complement strand
TCCCCCCAGGATTGGGGGGCTGGGGGGGTCGGCCTGAGCAGTAACTTGGTCGGGAGGATGGCCCGGCATGACCCTTTGGCCCCAGCGGTTTAGCCTACGAATGAAGATCACCCTCGGTCTGGTGATCACCTTGAGCATCATTCTCGGTGTTTTGACCGTTCTCATGCGCGGTCAACAGCGGAAGTTGCTGATCGAGGCCAACCAACACCTGAGCAGTGATCTGAGCAATGTAGTCGCCGACAGCCTCCATCACGCCATGCTCGAGCAGTCTGATGGCGACATCCAGATGATCATGGACAGTATCGCCCGTCATTACGACGTGATGAGTGTCTCCATCGTTCGGGCCGACGGGAGCATATACCTGTCATCTGATCGGGATGCGCTGAGCCGGCGGATTTCCGTCACAGCGTCAGACTGCGTGGATTGCACGCCAGCGCAATCGCTGTCAGCCGACCGCACGTTCGCGACCACGGACGCACACGGGCGCACCGTGCTGCGTGGTGTCTCCGCCATCCCGAATGAACCTCCGTGTCAGATTTGTCACGACCAGGGCGTTGAGTTTCTCGGATATGTGGTAACCGATTTCGCTACTGGCGATCTGGAAAGCCAGATGACGGCCTTGTTGCGCAGTTATGCTATTTGGAATCTGGCGGCCCTGGCGATTGTAGCGGTGGCCGTAAACCTGTTGTTGAACCAACTGGTCGTCAGCCGGCTGATGGGTTTCGTGCCGGCCTTGGAACGCATAAGCGCCGGGGATGTCACTCCGCGCCTCTCCGAGAACGGACATGACGAGATCGCCGCCCTGGCCAAAGGCTTCAACCGAATGGCGGCGGGCCTCTCCGAAAAGGCAGCGTTGGAAGAAGCCGTCCACCGTGAAAGCGACCGACTCAGTTCCCTGCAGCGGGTGATAGATCGGGTCAGTCGCACGCTGGAGCTGGATGTGATCCTGTACGAAGGCCTGGCCCAAGTGATAGACGTGACCAATATGGAGGCCGGCGAAATCCTGTTGTGGGACGCCGATCAAACACGCCTCTATTCCCACGTGCGGCACGGGTTGCCAGACCGGTCGGATGGGGAGGGCAGGGAAGCTCTGGCAGGTGTACGTTTCTGCGATGAGGTTGCGAAGACAGCTTCCGGCGTTATCGTCGCCGATCCGAACAGTGACTCGTGGGAGACCTGGAAAGCCTGTGTTCGGGAAGGGTTCGCTGCCGCCGCTTGCATCCCCCTTCGTTCTCAAGAACGAGTCGTGGGCGTTCTCATCTTGCAAAGCACGGAAAAGCGCGCCTTCGACCCGAAAGAGACAGAATGGATGCAGGCCATCGGAAACCATCTGGGCATCGCCATCGAGAACGCGATGCTGTACCGGGAAGTGGAAAGTCGAGTGGAGGAACTGACCGGTGAGGTGCAGAGCCTGGCCGTCTTGCAGGAACGGGATCGGCTGGCTCGAGAAATGCACGACGGGTTTGCGCAGAGCCTCGGTTATCTCCATCTGCAACTGGCCGCCGTCTCTACACTGATCCGCGACGGGCGCATGGAGGAAGCCAGAGAGGCTGTTGCCCAGACCGAACAGGTGGTTGGCGAAACGTACGACGATGTTCGCGAGGTGATCAGCAACCTGCGGTCCACGTTGCTCAAAGCGGGTGGACTGGTGCCCACTCTGGCGGAATATGTCCCGGAGTTCGGCCTTCGTTATGACCTAGACACCCACATTGTGGCCGATCCCGATCTTGACGGCCTGTGCCTCCCGGAAGCCAGTGAACTCCAGCTCCTGCGCATTGTCCAGGAGGCGCTGTCCAACGTTCGCAAGCACGCCAGGGCCCGACGAGCGTGGGTAACCCTGGCGGCACGCAACGGTCATTTCCACCTGGAAGTCGAGGACGACGGCATCGGATTTAACATGGAGGATCTGGTTCCCAGAGGGGAAGGGCATTACGGCCTGAGCGTCATGCGTGAACGGGCTTCTGGCCTGGGCGGCCATTGCTCCATCCAAAGCCGGCCAGGGCAGGGCACGGCAGTGAGGGTAGACATTCCGATACCACAAGGGGGGTGAGCAGAACAAAATCATGGACGCACTGCGGATACTTCTCGTGGACGATCACATACTATTCCGCCGGGGACTGAGTTCCCTGCTCAGCACGCAACCCGACTTCGAGGTGGTGGGCGAAGCGGCTGACGGGGTGGAGGCGCTCCCCCTTTGCCGTGAGCTGATGCCGGACCTGATCTTGATGGACATCGAGATGCCACGCATGAACGGACTGGAGACAACCAGGCGGATCCTGGCCGAGTTCCCGTACCTGCGTATCGTCATGCTCACCGTCTCGGACGACGATCAGGTCTTGTTCGAGGCCGTCAAGAGCGGTGCTTATGGCTATCTGCTGAAGAAGCTCGAACCGGAGAGTTTGTTTGAGATGCTGCGCGGTGTTTCTCGCGGCGAGGCCCCTGTCTCACGGCTCATGGCCCGGCGCATCATGAAAGAATTCGCTGCGCAGTCGGCTCCCCGAATGGAGCCTGGGCCGAGCCCCCAGGTATTAACGCCCAGAGAGCAGGATGTCCTGCGCCTGGTCACTGCCGGCATGAGCAACGCGGAAATTGCCCGTGAACTGCACATCACCGTGAGTACCGTAAAAAACCACATGCGCAACATCCTGGCCAAGCTGCACTTGGAGAATCGCGTGCAGGCTGCCGCCTATGCCGTCCGCGAAGGGTTGGCCCCTCCGTAGGTACTAGCACTTTAGGACCACGACAGCGTGCCCAGTATGGTACCCAACGGTTCCTGGGTACTGGTTTTGTGGCGTACAAAAACCGTTCTCCAGAGCTATGGACAGATGGGAGCAGAACGATTATAATGGGGTGTGGTGTCTGTGCGATGTGTCACGATATACGCAGTGGTTTGCCATGGACAAATGCCGTGTCTACATCCTGTATGAGAATTCCTTGTTCGCGGAAGGGGTAAGCAACCTGCTGTACAAGGCTGGTGGGATTGAGGTTGTGGGCACAAGCAAGGACTTGGTGGAGTTGACGTATGACCGAAACGCCCCAACGCCCCACGTAATCATTGTCGAAACGAGCATCGAGGAGAACCAGCCTTTCCCTCCACCGCTGCTTGCGCTCCCCGAAGCCACGATTGTGGGCCTGAGCCTATCTTCCAATCGCCTTGTGATCTACCGGCGCGAGCAGCAGATGGTTACGGAGGCAGACGATTTCATCCGCATCGTCAAATCACTGGCCGTTGCCAATGCGGAATCGTCAAGAACCAATCTGATCGCCAACTCGACAAGACACGAAAGGGGGTGATGCTAACTCATCCAAATAGACACAAGCCGTATCTTTTTGGCCCATACCAAACAGCTACTACAGGAGGAGTATTGAAAATGAGGAAAGCAGTTGTTTTAATGAGCGTGTTGCTCCTGGCGGCCATGCTGCTGGGTGGCATCGCCTACGCGGATGGCAACGTAACAAATGGTGCCCGCCTCTACGACAAGTGGTGGGGCGTAACCGGCGCGGACGCTCCCACTACCGACATGCCGCTGTGGGCATCTCAAAGCTCGAATACCCGAAGTGGCGCGGACACGTGGCGCTGCAAAGAGTGCCATGGCTGGGACTACAAGGGTAAGGATGGGGCCTACGCTTCCGGCTCCCACGCGACCGGTTTCGCCGGCGTGTATGACGCACAGAGCAAGAGCGTCGAGGATCTAGTCAGCGCCCTCAAGGGTGGCACGAACGCCGATCATGACTTCTCCGCCTCCCTCGATGACGCTGCTCTTACCGACCTGGCGACCTTCATCACGACAGGACTCGTTGACGACAGCCAGTACATCGACTACGCCACCAAGGCCGGCACGGGCGACGCCACCAACGGCAAGGCCAAGTTTGACGGCTTCTGCGCGGCCTGCCACGGCGCGGATGGCCAGACCATCAACTTCAAGGACGAAGCGGCTCCGGAATACGTTGGCACCCTCGCCAACGACAACCCGCAGGAGTTCCTGCACAAAGCCCGCTTCGGCCAGCCGGACGGCGCGATGCCCGCGAGCAACGACATGGGCTGGAGCGTCCAGGACGCGGCAGACGTTTTGGCCTATGCGCAGACCCTGCCCACCGGTGAAGAGGCTGCCGCAGCCGCACCAGCCGAATTGCCCACCACCGGCAGCTCCCAGACCACCTGGC
>CAZDTE010000214.1:0-4171 GCA_964508275.1 uncultured Ardenticatenales bacterium | reverse complement strand
AACGGGGGCGACTGGGTGCGTCTGCTCCACCCCGATGGCAGCGAGGCCGAGGCGTATGAGTTCCACAGCGCCGACTACGACCGGTCATTCTGCAAGGCAACGGATGGGGGTGACACCTGGGTCTCATCGTGCCCGCCGTCGCCGGGCGCGCCCAACATCGTCCCATCTCCGACACCGAGTCCGACGCCCAGCCCCACGTTTACACCCTTTCCAGCCGGCGTCCGGCTGAGCGAGTACCTTCCGGCACCGAGGGATGTGGACTGGGATGGCGACAGGGTTGCCTCGAACAACGACGAGTGGATTGAGATCGAGAACGCCGGCGCTTCGGTAGTGGACCTCGGCGGTTGGCAGCTGGACGATCGTGCCGATGGGGGGAGCAAA
This sequence comes from uncultured Ardenticatenales bacterium, assembly GCA_964508275.1. GTDB lineage: Bacteria > Chloroflexota > Anaerolineae > Ardenticatenales > JAADHH01 > CAZDTE01. The sequence continues at coordinate 3,790 of CAZDTE010000214.1, read as the reverse complement.
CCGTACGTCATCCCGGTGGGAACTCTGCTTGGGGTCGGTGGGTGTCGGGTCTTCTTCAAGATGGAGACTGGTGTCTCGTTGGACAACGCCGGCGATTCCGCGCGCTTGCTCTTCCCCGACGGCCGTGTGGCAGATGAAGCGGTCTATGCGCGCAGTCCGGGCTATGACCGGTCGTTCAGCCGTCGGCCGGACGGGGAATGGGAAAGTGGTTGGCCGCCGACGCCAGGCCGCCCCAACCATGCTCCGTCTCCCCCTGCCGACCGCGACGACCGGGCGGGGGCGGGGCCGGCAGGCGACAGCCGGGCCTGGAGCTCGCAGACGATCGCCGCGCTACGGACACTTCCCCTGCGCGAGAAGGTGATTGTCCAGGGGGTGGTGACCGCTCCGCCTGGCCCCTTCGGCAAACGGAGCTTCTACGTGCAGGATGAAACCGGTGCAGTGCGCGTGTACGTGCAGCGGGGCGACGTTCCGTCGTTGGTAGGGGGGGACACCGTCCGCGTGCGTGGATACCTGCGAAGCTATCGCGGAGAGCGTGAGGTGCGGGTGTACACGTCCACGTCCATCGCACCTTTGGGTCATGGCGTGGCCTTCCAGGCTCGACTGCTGCCCATCGGGGAATTGGCGCACCACGCCGGCGAGTTGGTGCAGATCACCGGGCGCGTGAGCGGTTTCGGGCGACGAACGCTGGAGATCCAGAGCCGCAGCGGCGTTGCCGTCATCGTGTACGTGCTCACCACAACCGGCTTCCGCCGCCCGTGGGTGGAGATCGGCGACTGGATGACCGTGACCGGCATCGTTCGGCCCTGGCAACAGGAGGGCGACAGCACAGTGACCTACCGACTCTTCCCACGATACCAGCGCGACATAGCCGGTGCACCGTCGTTCCTCCCCGTCGCCGGAGCAGGCGATGAGGGCTAGTTGCCAATTGGGAGGCTTGGGGATACAATACGCCCACCATGCGAATCCTCCATCTCTACAAAGATTATTACCCCGTGCTGGGTGGCATCGAAAACCACATCCGGCTGCTGGCCGAGGTGCAAGCCGCGCTTGGTCACGACGTTACCGTTCTGGTGACAAACCTGGGAGCGCGTACGGCCGTCGAGCAGGTGGGCGGCGTCCGCGTGATCAAGGCCGGCCGACTGGCGACCGTCGCCCGCGCGCCGATCAGCCTGGATTTCCCGCGCCTGCTAGCCCGACAGCGCCCGGACGTCGCCCACTTGCACTTCCCCTACCCCTTCGGCGAAGTGTCACATCTGTTTTTGGGGCGGGCGCGGCGGACCGTGATCACGTACCACAGCGATGTCGTTCGCCAAAAAGGTTGGCTCCGGCTGTACCGACCGCTGCTGTGGCGCGTGCTTCGCCGTGCCGACCGGATCGTCGCCACCAGCCCGAAGTATGTCGAGAGTTCGCCGTTCTTGCGCCCGCTGGCCGACCGGTGTACCGTCATCCCGCTGGGGATCGACCTGGCCCGCTTCCAGGCCGATCGCAGCGCGGAGGCCCGCGACATCAGGGCCCGTTTTTGCACACCGCTGCCAACCGGTGACGCACCTGATCCCCTGATTCTGTTCGTCGGCTTGTTGCGCTACTACAAAGGGCTGTCGATCCTGTTGCAAGCGATGACGGACATACACGCCCGGCTGCTCGTGATCGGCGAAGGACCGATGGCGGGTGAATGGAAGCGGATGGCCAATGACCTGGGCTTGAACGGACGGGTGTTCTTCTTGGGCGAGATCGCCAACGAGCAGTTGCCGGCCTTCTACCAGGCAGCGGACATGTTCGTTTTGCCAGCCACGCAGCGCAGCGAGGCATTTGGCCTTGTGCAGGTGGAGGCGATGGCCTCGGGCCTGCCGATCATCTCCACAGAGGTTGGGACCGGAACGTCGTGGGTCAACCAACACGGAGAGACCGGCCTGGTCGTGCCGCCGGGCGATGTGCAGGCGTTGGCTCTCGCGATCCGTACGCTGCTGGCGGACCCCGCTCGCCGCCGGCAGATGGGCCAGAGGGGACGGGAGCGCGCCAACCGCGATTTCTCCCGCGATGTGATGGCGGATCGGGTGCTGGCTTTGTACGAGGAGTTGCTCGCCGGCCCGAAGGTTACGGAGCGGTAAGCGGTGCGAAGATGCTGGAGTCGTATTTGCCGCCGGCGTTCCAGTAGGTCCACCCAATGCCACCGGCGGATTCAGTGGCCCGGCGCTGGGCCAGGTACTCGTCTGGGCCGTAGGTGACGCCGTACAGCGAGTAGTGTTGTAGCCACGGTCGGATGATCGTGCCGCTGCGGCTCCGCGCCTGAACGACGCTGCGGAAGACCACGTCGTACGGGTGCAGCGCCGGGTTCTTGAACTTCATGCTCCCAGGGGCGAACGTAGAAGGGTAAACCATCGGGCACAAGTAATCCACGTAGGGGGCGATGTTCTCCATCTGCTGTCCGATGCCCATCTCGCCGTCGACCCAGGGCACCAGACCAAACACATCTGCGGAGGTGAACACGGCATACGGACGCAGCTCGGCTTCCAGGCGCGACATGAACGCCCCGATCGCGGCGCGGCGTGTATCGGCAGTGTTTTCTTCCTCGTAGACGATGTTGTGGATGTCGCCGTCCGAGGGGAAGCGCACGTAGTCGAATTGCACCTCGTCGAAGCCCAGGCCGGCGACCTCTTTGGCAATGGCGATGTTGTAATCTTGCACCTCTTGCCGGAAGGGGTTGGCCCAGCCAAGGTTCTCCTGATCGCGCCACAGCGTGCCGTCGGCCCGGCGCGCGGCCCATTCCGGGTGGGCGACGGCCAGCGACTCGTCCTTGAAGACGACCAGACGGGCGACGATGTAGATGCCCCGGCGGTGTGCTTCGCGCACCAGGGCGGCCGGATCGGTGGACACACCCTGCGACGCGCCGATCTGTTGGGCCAGCGGAATGGTGCTGGCGTAAGCCAACCGACCACGGTCGCCCTTCACGTCCACCACGACCGTGTTCAACTCCGTCTGCTGCACCAGGTCCAGGATGGCGTAAACCCGTTTCTTGCTGGCGAGCAGACCAAACGGCATGTACACACCTTTCGCGACAAAGGGGTGCAGATCGACGTAGGCGATCGCTCTGGATCCACGACGGAAGGACTCTTTCCGGTAGCCGGGCACTTTGATCAGCAGCGCGGCATCGGCGTCCACAGCGGGGAACTGGAAGTGGCCGCCAGAGTCCGTGCGCACGTAGCGGCCCTGCGCGTCGTACACGAGCGCGCCACCGACCGGGTGCCGGTCTCCGGCATCGCGCACCACGCCGGTGAGGCTGTGAGGTAGCAGGGGCAATGTGGCGGTTTCTTCGCCGACGTAGACGAGCGAGGCAGGGAGGTACCCCCGCGCGGAAGCGTGAACCACAGACACGGCCGGCCGCAAGCGCAGCGTGGCCTGGCCCCGCTCGTCTGCGGCGATTTCCCGCTGACGTACCCAGACAGCAGCGCCGGGAATCGGCTGGCTCGACAGCGCGTCCACGATTGTCAGGTGGAGGATGCCCAGCGTTGGGGGTTTGCCGGGGTGGGGGGACTCTTCCTCTTCAGGGAAGGCAAAGACCGGCGTGGCGATCAAGAGGATCGCCAGAGCCAGCAGGACAACGCTCAGTTTATGGGCCCGTGCGCTCAAGGGCAACGGCCTTTCGACGCGGCTTGTCGTGCTGTTATGGTAAGCGTTCAGGGACTACCCTGGAAACATCTACTTCAATCTCTTTTTTGCCACGAATTACACGAATTCTTTTTGCTTTTTTGTATCATCTCAATAATTCGGGGTGAGCAGAACGTCGCGCCCC
>CAZDTE010000213.1:0-4272 GCA_964508275.1 uncultured Ardenticatenales bacterium | reverse complement strand
CGGCCGCGAAACGGTCATCTTTGCGCGGCGCAAGCGGAAGCTGGCCGCGGCGCGCCAGCGACGGGCTCACCAGTGGCAGGCAGCGGGCTCAGCACACGCGCATGACCCTTTGACGGAGGGTGTGGCCTATGCCGGATAGTGTCTTATTCGCCCGAGGCAAAATTCCATTTCCCGCTGAACCGATACAGAAGGACACTCCCTGGCGGGTACCGGCGACCCCTCAAGTCGTTTGTCAGCAGGCATGATCTTTGGTATAATACGGCCGGCAATCGCCATGTTCACCGGGTTCTAGCGCGCTCAGGGAGCAACCTTCTTGGCTTTTCGAGACCTCCGCCAGTTCATCAAGCACCTGGAAAAACGCGGCCAGTTGAAGCGTGTCCGCGTGCCGGTGAGCGCGGAGTTAGAAATCACGGAGATCACGGATCGAATCAGCAAAGGCCCTCTCGATCAGAACGTGGCCCTGCTCTTCGAGAACGTGACCGGCCACGATGTCCCGGTGCTGATCAACGCGTTTGGGTCGGCACAACGCATGGCCTGGGCGGCCGGCGTTGATGACCTGGACGAACTCGGCCAGCGGCTGGGCAAGCTGATCGCTCCGGAGATGCCCATCAGCCTGGGTGACAAGCTGCGCAAAGGGGCGGAACTGCTCTCGGTGGCTCGCATCGGGCCAAGAGTGGTGAAGAGCGCCCCCTGCCAGGAGGTCGTGGAGACGGCCAACCCTGCGCTGGATTGGCTGCCGGTCCTCAGATGCTGGCCGCTCGATGCCGGACGCTACATCACCCTGCCGCTCGTCATCAGCCGGGACCCGGTGACCGGGCGGCGCAATGTGGGCATGTACCGGCTGCAAGTGTTCGACAGCCAGACGTTGGGCATGCACTGGCAAATCCACAAAGGCGGAGCCGAGCACGAACGGGTGGCCCGTGAGCAGAAAATCGAGCGCATCCCCGTGGCCATTGCCCTGGGCGCTGACCCGGCCACGATCTACACCGGCTCGGCCCCCTTGCCGCCGGACGTTGACGAGTTCTTGCTGGCCGGCTGGTTGCGGGGGAGCCCCCTGGAGCTTGTGCGCTGCGTCAGTGTGGACCTGGAGGTGCCGGCGCACAGCGAGATCGTGCTGGAAGGCTACGTCAACCCGACGGAGCGGCGCACGGAGGGCCCCTTCGGTGACCACACCGGCTACTACTCGCTGGCCGAACCGTACCCGGTTTTCCATCTGACTGCCATCACCCACCGCCGGAAGCCGATTTACCCGACCACCATCGTGGGACGCCCACCGATGGAGGATTACTGGCTCGGCAAGGCGACAGAGCGTCTCTTCCTGCCCCTCATCCGGCTTTTCATCCCAGAGGTTGTGGATGTGAATATGCCGGCGGAAGGGGTGTTTCACAACTTGCTGATCGTGTCCATGAAGAAACGTTATCCTGGCCACGTGCGCAAGGTGGTCAATGGGCTGTGGGGGATGGGACTGCTGTCGTTGACCAAACACATCGTGGTGGTAGACGAGGATGTGGACGTACACAACCTCTCCGAGGTTGTCTGGCGGGCGACAAACAGCGTGGATGCCCGCCGGGACCTGATCATCACCGATGGGCCGGTGGATGCGCTGGACCACGCCTCGCTGCGTCCGAATTATGGCGGAAAGCTGGCCGTTGATGCCACACGCAAAGGGCCGGACGATGGTCACACGCGACCTTGGCCGCCGGACATCGTGATGGATGAGGCGACGCAGGCGTTGGTGGATCGTCGTTGGCAGACTTACGGTCTGGGAGGCTGACTTTGCATTTCTCGACACAGCCCTGGTATCCCCCCCTCCGCGAGATCGCGGATCAATTGAATAGCCACGGCATTCCTTACCGCATTGTCGGCGGCGTGGCCCTGGTCCTGCACGGTGTCCCCATCCGGACGACGGACATCGACGTGGAAACGGATCAGGCCGGCGCGTACTCCGTTCAAGAACTCTTCCCAGACCGGGTAGTTCTCCCCGTGGACTGGAGAGAAAGCGAGAGCTATCGCTCGCACTTTGGACGCCTGGATTTCGGCGGCGTGCAAGTCGAGATCATGGGCCAGATCGAGCGCCGTGACGGCAGCAAATGGGTCAACACAGCCGTGTGTACGACAGCGACGATTGACCTGGACGGGGTGCCCGTGCGCGTACCCTGGCTGGAGGAAGAGGTGCTGGCCAACATCCGGCGCGGGCGCATGGAGCGGGCCAGTCAGTGCATGAAGTATTGTAACGCCGAACAGATGGTGCAATTGATTCGGGGCCGGGTGCCCACGCACGTGGTGTAGTTGCTGCTCTGAAAATAGCGCGCCCGATTCGTCATTGCGAGCCCCATTAGGGGCGGGGAACGTCGTGCGTCCGCGCAATCCTCCTGATCTGGATGTGGAGGTTGCTTGGGTCGTTTCGCGCCCTCGCAACGTCGGCCCAATTTTCATCCTTCGTGGCGAGCGGCCGCTCATGGTTACTGCTCTGAGAATAGCGACTCTCTCCCCCCTTCGAGGGGGACCGAGGGGGGGTGAACTGCGACCCCACTTTCAGCCATGTCGGCGCGGCGCACGGTGGATGACACGGGTTTGGTTTGGAGAAAGGCATGGACGAGAAAGCATTTCCGCAGAATCTGGCCGGCACGGTCAAGTTCTATCAGCGACACCTCTTCGTGTGTACGGGAGAACCGGATTGGCCGGACAAGATTGACATCGGCGGAGGATTTGTGCAGACACTCGCGGAAGCGCTTGCCCGCCGCGAATCAGAGATGCCGCTCGTGGTCAAACTGACCGCGTGCGACGCGTCACCCAGCGGCACAGGTGTCGACCTGTTGCTGTTTCCGGATGGGATTCGCTATCACGGTGTGAGCGAGCGAGATATCCCCTTGCTGGTGGACGAGCAACTGGTGCACAACCGGACCGTGCCCGGCCTGCGCCACACCCGCCTGACCGGGACACACATCTTCGTGTGCATCCACCAGCGGCGCGATCCCCGCTGTGGGGACTGCGGGCCGCGGATCGCCGACCGGTTCGAGCAAGCGTTACGGGAGCAGGGGTTGGGCAATCAGGTCACGGTGCGCCGGACAAGTCACGTCGGCGGGCACCACCACGCGGGCAACGTGCTCATCTACCCCGACGGGACGTGGTACGGCAGGGTAACGACAGACGACGTGCCGCGCATCATCGAGCGGCACGTTGTTGGTGGGCAGATCCTCACCGATCTTTGGCGTGGGGAAATGGGCTTGACCAAGCCGGAACAGGCAGCCAAGGCGGCTAAGGGAACTCCAAGAGAATAGTTCTCCCACTTCATGATACCTTTCTGGAAGGTTTATTTCTCTGGAAAAGCCCAAGGAACTCCCTTGTAGATTGCTTTTTCGATCTATTGTGGGCTGCATCGAGAATCTGTTTGGGAGAACTTTTTTCTTGGAGTTCCCTAACTCTGTGAGAATCTGTGTCCTGATAAGAAGAAACCAGACCTCTCCGACAGCCTCCTAGCCTACAAGGAAACGCGCTTCGAGACCCGTCCAGGGGGCGCCGTCTTCGTATAGGCTCATAGCCCTGACGGACGTAGGCCAGATTAGGCAGCCGCTGGCGGCGGCACCAGCACGCGGGCACCCAGTTCTCTGTCTACCATCAGCAGCGCGTGGCCGTCGTCCCCGATGATGCGCAGCGTCTCGATGATGTCTGTCGCGGTCTTCTCCTCCTCAACCTGCTCGGTTACAAACCAATGCAGAAACGTCTGGCTGGCGTAGTCCCGTTCCTGCCCGGCCAGGGCATAAAGCTCATTGATGCGGCCGGTGATGTGCTGTTCGTGGGCCAGGGTTTGCTCGAAGACGCTCAGAGGGGATTCGAACTCGGCGGGCGGTTCGCCAAGGGCTTGGAGCAGGACGCGCCCGTTGCGATCGTGGATGAAATCGTAGAACTTGAACGCGTGGATCATCTCCTCCTCATACTGTATGCGCATCCAACTCGCGAAACCCGGCAGGCTGCGGGTTTCACAATAGGCCGACATGGAGAGGTAGAGATAGGCAGAGTACAGTTCCTCCCTAAGCTGATCATTCAATGCAGCCTGCATCTTTTCGGTCAACATCGTTTTGACTCCTTTCCTGCAAGAGAAAGTTTCTCTCAGGCTATGCTCCTGTTTGACGTTGCGGACAAGTATCATCTCAGTAACTTGGGGAACGCCCCCCGGCCCCCAATTCTGGGCGGTTAGGGGGGCTTGACGTCCTGCTCAGTATCATCTCAATAATCTGGGGCGTCTTGGTCCGGCCTTGCTTTTTTCTGCCA
>CAZDTE010000212.1:1309-4295 GCA_964508275.1 uncultured Ardenticatenales bacterium | reverse complement strand
GCTGATTTCTGTTGCACCCTATGGTTTGCCCCCATTTTTTGAAAAGATACGTTTTGTCTCACCAAAAGGGCTCACCACAGATTGCACAGATTCCTCAGATTATCCTTTGTTCTTCAATCTGTGTCATCTGTGAAATCTGTGGTTCATCTTCCAACTGCGCTCAATTCCCGGCCGGCGGCAAAGGCGCGTTCATTCACCGTGACGTACTTCGGCGGCACGCGGCGGCGGATGACACGCAGCCAGACCTCCTCCGGCACAGCCAGGAATGTGGAGAGCAGCCCCAGCACGACGGTGTTCGAGGCCCGTGCATTGCCCAGCTTCTCGGCGATGATCAGCGCGTCCACGAAGTGTACCCGGCCGGTTGCGTGGCGTGCAACTTCTTCCAGCGTCTCCGCCGGCGGATAGTGCGCATTGCCGGATGAGACGGAGATCGGTATCAGCTCCTGCCGGCTGACGATGGCCAGACCGCCGGGTTTGAGATACGAGGCCCAGCGCGCGCCCTCCAGCATCTCCAGGGCGAGCAGCACATCAATACGGCCCTCTTCGCCCAGGGTAGAAAGCACCTCGTCGCCCCAGCGCACGTGGCTTTCCACCACACCGCCCCGTTGCGAAAACCCGTGCACCTCCGACTTCTTCACGTCATAGCCGGCGAACATACCGACTTCAGCCAGGATGTCGCTCGCCGTCAACGCGCCTTGCCCCCCCACACCGCCGATCAGGAAATCGAGTTTGTTTTGTTGGATCATCTGTTCCCCATTCCTCACAAATCAACGACCTCTTTCTGTAAGCGATCACCCAATGCGTCTACCGCAACATCCAACCAACACGGTTTCCGCTCAGTTTTTCCAGCCGGTTTGCGGGTGGGGCACGCAAATCATTCAGCGTAACAGTGTTGTTCAGCATGCGCAGCTTTCGATAAGCGGTCTGCTGAATATCAGGCATCAGGCGGCAACTTGCGTGAATGCTGACGAGAGAAGATTCTCTCAGTCTCTTTGCTCCTGAAAGACTTTATCATGTCTCAAGTATATAGCGTATTGCCCGGATCGTCAATCGTTATGGCATTACCGCCCCGGCACGATGGCGTCGAAGGGGCACACCTGCCGGCAGATGTCGCAGTCGGTGCACATCAACGGGTCAATCATCGCCTTGGGCCGCTTGCCGCGGAAAAGGTGCACTTCGTCCTTCAGGATCGCCGGACAGCCGACTTTGAAGCAGATGCCGCAGGCCGTGCAAGGTTCGGTCAGCACGGTGAGCACGCCAGGGCCGGGCCGATCCACGAAGACGCACTCCTCGCGCACCACGACGACCGCCGGCTGCCCTTCTACGGCCAGAGCGGTTTCGATCGCTCCGTCCAACGCTTCCATGTTGAAGGCGTTCACCGTCCAGACATGCTCTACGCCCAGGCCACGCACGACCCGGGCAATGTCCACCGCGCGGTGCTGCTCGCCCATCAGCGTGCCGCCGGTACCGGGGTTGCCTTGCGCCCCGGTCATGCCGGTGGCGCTGTTGTCCAGGATCAGGGTCACGCCCCCGCCACCGTTGTAGACCTGGTTGACCAGCGGGGCGATACCGCTGTGAAAGAAGGTCGAATCGCCAATCACGGCCACCGACCGGCCGGTAATGCCCGCTTGCAGTGCGCCGTGCGCCACACCGATGCTCGCCCCCATGCAGGTGACCGTATCCATGGCATTGAATGGCGGCAGCACCCCGATCGAATAGCAGCCGATGTCACCAAAGACGGTCAAGCGCTTCTTGGAGAGCAGGTAGAACACGCCGCGATGCGAACAGCCTGGGCAGAGCGCCGGCGGACGGATCATGGCTACAAACGGCTCCTCGCCATCCGACGGATCGGCGGACACGGTCGCTGCTTCCCGTGGCAACAAGCCGGCACGGACGGCATGTTCCCGAATGGTGGACGTACGCAGCTCCCCGGTGATCGGGAAGATGGACTTGCCTTCTGCGGCGATGCCCCACGCGCGGATTTGCTCCTCGTAGAAGGGGTCCAGCTCCTCGACGACGATCAGCCGCTCGACGCCGGCAGCCAGTTCGCGCACCAGCTTTTCCGGCAAGGGATAGGACATGCCCAGTTTGAGGACCGAAGCTTTCGGGAAGACCTCGCGCGCGCAAAGGTAGGCGTGCCCGCTGGCGACGATGCCCAGTTTGCGGTCGCGCCACTCGATGCGGTTCTCCGCGAACGTTTCCGCGAAGGCGCGCAGCTTCTCCATGCGTGCCTCTACGATGGGATGCCGGCGTTGGGCGTGAGCGGGAATGAGCACGTACTTGTCCGGATGCTTCTCGAACTTCTGCGGGCCGGAGTCGCCGGCAGTGCGTTCGCCCAGCTCGACGACCGACTTGCCGTGGGAGATGCGCATGGTCGTGCGCAGGAAGACCGGCGTGTCGAACTGCTCGCTGATCTCCAGGCCCAGGCGGACGAAATCTTTGCATTCCTGCGAGTCGCTCGGCTCCAACATAGGAATTTTGGCGAAGCGGGCGTACTGGCGGTTGTCCTGTTCGTTCTGCGAACTGTAGATGCCGGGGTCATCGGCGGTGACAATGACCAGGCCGGCCTTGACACCGGAATACGATGCCGAAAACAGCGTGTCGGCGGCAACGTTCACACCCACATGCTTCATCGCCGCGAGGGCACGGTGGCCGGCGTAGGCTGCGCCGAGCGCCGTGTCCAGGGCAACTTTCTCGTTCGACGCCCACTCCGAGCGGACTTCGTGGTATTGGGCCATGTTCTGCAAGATTTCCGTGCTCGGCGTGCCCGGGTATGCGCAGGCAAAGGCGACGCCGGCCTCGTAGGCTCCTCGCGCAATCGCTTCGTTGCCCAGCAGCAGCGTACGCAGCGGGCCTTCCTCGATGCCGTGTTCCTTCAGGATTGCGTTGTCTCCGGACAATGGTTACTCCTCTCAGTATTGATACGTAATCTGTAACGCGTAATCCGTGATGCGTAATCCGTGATGCGTAATCCGTGATGCGTAAT
>CAZDTE010000212.1:0-1209 GCA_964508275.1 uncultured Ardenticatenales bacterium | reverse complement strand
GCGTAATCCGTGATGCGTAATCCGTGATGCGTAATCCGTGATGCGTAATGCGTAAGGGATTCGCGTTTCTACACAGTCTCGTATGCGGTTCGCTCTTCCTTGATAATCTTGCCTCGTTGGTCGGGAACCATGACCAGCAACAGGCGGATTATCTGAGACAACAGGCCCATACGATGAGATACGACTTCCTCTCTGAGGATATGGCGTGCTTTATAATACCAATCTCGACTCTCTCTCGCAGAACCCAGTGCGTACTCATAGAAACGGGCACGGTCTTTGCCTGAACCTCTGCTGTAGCCCTCTGCGATATTGGCACTGATGGAACCCATTGCACGATACAGTTGATTGGAAAGGGCGATCGTTCGTTTGTCTTGGAACAATTCCGTTATGTCTCTCCAAGCGATATCTGCCCCGAACAAGGCCAAGCGATATACACGCACTGTCCACAATGCATCGTCTCTGATTGTCTGAGGTACAGTCTGTTCCCACACCCGGTAGTTCTTACGGCTACTCCCTTTTGAGACCAGAACCTACGCAGCACGCGACACGTATTACGGATTACGTATTACGTATCCCTTCACGAAGTACGCCATCTGGTCTCAGGGACTGGATGACCTCCTCGTCGAACGGCACGCGGCCGTTGGAGCGTTGTCCGGCTGCCGGCGTCAGTTCCAGCATGACCGGCACTTCGTCGCACATGGTCACCTTCGGGCAGGTCAGGCAATCGGTCCACGACTTCTGTGGCAGCGATTCTTTCGGCACCTCCTGAAAGCCCAAGCGCTCGAAGAAACGCACCTGGTAGGTCAACGCGAATACGCGCGTCAAGCCCAGCCGTTCGGCCTCCGCGATCAGCTCATCGGCGATGAGGGCGCCGATTCCCCGCCTCCGGTGCGACTTGGCCACGGCCAGCGAGCGGATTTCGGCCAGGTCGGACCACATCACCCGCAGCGCGCCGCAGCCGATGATCTGCCCCTCTTCCTCGGCCACCACGAAATCGCGTATGCCTTGGTAAAGGTAGAGCAACGGCCGCGGCAACATCTCGCCCAGACGCGCATAATAGTTGACCAGCTCCGCAATCTGCGGCGCGTCGTCCACCACCGCCCGGCGGATGCGTATGTTTTGTGCTCTTTTTCCTTGTGTCATAGACATCTCGTGTATCATCTCAATAATCTAGGGCGTCTTGATCCGGCCTTGCTTTTTTCTGCCACG
>CAZDTE010000211.1:0-4309 GCA_964508275.1 uncultured Ardenticatenales bacterium | reverse complement strand
GCCTACATGCGAGAGATGGCCAACGTTGCCGACCGCATGGCCCGTGGTGACCTGACCGCCGATGTGCAACCGAAGTCGGAGAAAGATGTGCTGGGAAACGCATTCAGCCAGATGATCGTTAAGCTGCGTCAAATGGTGGTCCAGGTGCAACAGAGCGCCGAGGGCCTGGGGGCTACCAGCCAGCAACTTGCCGCCGCCGCAGAGCAGGCCGGTGGAGCTACCGGGCAGGTGGCCGGCACCACCCAGCAGGTGGCCGAAGGCACGGCCCAGCAAGCCGAGGCGGCCACCAAGGCTACCGAGTCGGTGGCGCAGATGACGCAGGCCATTGACGGCGTGGCCAAGGGGGCGCAGGAGCAGGCCGCCGCTGCCGGCCGGTCCTCGGATATCACGACGCAAATCTCCGCGGCCGTCCAGCAGGCGGCAGCCAATGCCCAGGTTGGGTCCCAAGCTGCCGCCGAGGCTGCCGATGTGGCCCGCGCTGGCGTCAAGACGGTCGAAGAGACGATCCAGGGTATGGCCAACATCAAGGATAAGGTCGATCTCTCCGCTGGGAAGGTTCAGGAGATGGGCGAGCGGTCGGAGCAGATCGGCGACATCGTGGCGACTATTGACGACATCGCTTCGCAGACAAACCTGCTGGCCCTGAATGCGGCCATCGAAGCGGCACGTGCTGGCGAACACGGCAAGGGCTTCGCGGTGGTGGCCGACGAGGTGCGCAAGCTGGCGGAGAAGGCCACCGAGGCCACCAAGGAGATCGCCGCCCTGATCAAAGGCACGCAGCAGACAGTGGGCGAAGCCGTGGCCGCCATGGAGGAAGGGGCCGAAGAAGTGGAAGCCGGCGTATCGCGGGCGAACGAAGCCGGACAAGTGCTGGAGAACATCCTGCAGGCTTCCGAACTGGTGCAACAGCAAGTAGAAGGCATCTCTGCTGCTGCCGAGCAGATGAGTGCATCGTCAGAAGAGATGATGAAGGCGGTTGAAGTCGTCTCGGCGGTGGTGGAAGAGAACACGGCTGCCTCAGAAGAGATGGCGGCCGGCTCCGATGAAGTGACGCGGGCGATGGAGAGTATCGCCAGCATCAGCGAAGAGAACAGCGCGGCGGCGGAAGAAGTGAGCGCAGCCGCAGAAGAGATGAGTGCGCAGGTGGAGGAAGTGAATGCCTCGGCCGAGACGCTGGCGGAGATGGCGCAGGCGTTACAGGGCATCGCGGCCCAGTTCAGGCTGGATGGTGACGATGATGGCCGCCACGTAGCGGCGGGCCGACGGTTCGAGGCGGTACAGCAGGCGGAACAGATCGTGACCCGCCCCGCCCTGACTGTTGTGGGTGAAGATGGCAACGGGCAGCGCTAGGGTTTGGAGATCGGGGGCTGGGGGCTGAGGATCAATCTCCGGCCCTCACCCTCAGCGCCCATTGCAAGGAGTAGCTCCCATTGCGAACCAACGAACCGGCTTTGACCCGGCGAAGGAAGAGTTCGGGGTGGACATCGCGATAGTCGGGTAGTCGAATAGGCGGGTATTCCGACTGCAAGACTACCTGATCACAGAAGAAGGAGTCTGTCTCATGGAAAACCAATTGGTCGTGTTTGACCTGGGCAACGAGCACTACGGCGTGGACATCGCGGCGGTGGAGAGCATCATCAAGATGCAGGAGATCACGGTTGTGCCGCGCACGCCCCGGTTCGTGGAAGGGGTGACCAACCTGCGTGGCACGGTGCTGCCGGTGATTGATCTGCGCAAGCGATTCGGGTTGCCGGTCGAGGAATCCACGCGGGAGACACGCATCGTGGTGACAGAGATGGCCGGCATCACGGCCGGCATGGTGGTGGACGGCGTGAGCGAGGTGTTGCGCGTGCCGGAAGGAGCGATCGAGCCACCGTCGTCGCTGGTGATGACGGTAGATTCGGGCTTCATCACCGGCATCGCCAAGGTGGATGAGCGACTGGTGATCCTGCTCGATCTGGGCAAGGTACTCTCCCTGGAGGAACTGGCCGATTTGGGAGCGGTGTCAGCGACAGCATGACCGGCGCACACGTGCCGGAGAGGGGGCGGGCGTGATTCGCACGTCCCCTGTTTGCCTTATCAACAGAGTTCTGCCGTGATGGACTTTCCTTGACGCCTTCAAAGAATGCGCTGGCCGAAGATGGAAGCTGCCAGTTCGACCGCCAGTTCGGCGGTGCGGTTGCGGGTATCGAGGATCGTGTTTACCTCCACGATGTCCAGAGAGGCAACCTTGCCCGACTCGGCGAGCAGTTCCATGAGCAGGTGCGATTCGCGGTAGGTCAAGCCACCGGGTACCGGCGTGCCGACACCGGGCGCCTCATCCGGGTCCAGTGCATCCATGTCCAGGCTGACGTGCAGGCGGGCGACGTGGCCCAGGTGGTCAAGGGCGCGCCTCGTTGCCGCTGCCATGCCGATCTGGTCGACATCGTGCATGGTTAACACGTGCATGCCGGCCTCGCGCAGGGCGACCCGCTCCTCCGCGTCCAGGTTACGAACGCCAATGAGCGCGACATCGGGCGCTTTGAGCTTGGGGCCAGCGAAACCGATGTCGGTGAGTTCTCTCGGTCCGCGGCCCAGCAACACAGCCATACCCATCCCGTGTACATTGCCGGAAGGCGTCGTCTCCGGCGTGTTGAAGTCAGCGTGCGCGTCAACCCAAATCACGCCAAGGCGGCCTGCGTGAGCGGCCATCGCCGAAATCGTGCCGATGCTGATGGAGTGGTCGCCGCCCAGGAAGATCGGGCGCTCGTCCTGGTCCAGGCATCTCACGGTGTGATCGTGGACATCCTGACACACGGCGGCGATGCTGTGCAAATGCTGGGCAGTGGGGTGCGCTTCGTGATCGGGGGGGCCGCTTTCTGGCTGCGGAACCGGAAGGTTGCCCCCGTCCACGACAGTGTGGCTCAGGGCGCGCAGGCGGCGGCCCAACCCGGCGTAGCGGATGGCGCTCGGCCCCATGTCCACGCCACGTCGCCGCTGGCCCAGGTCCATCGGGACACCGATGATGCGAATCGTGAGTGGATTTGAGCCCGTGGCCACGAAGATGACCGCCCTATTTCGCGATCAGGGGCAGGAAGAGTCGGGCTACCGGCGTCGCGGTGGGCGCCGGGATCGTGCCGACCGGCGTGGGCGTGCTGCTACCGGTGACGATCACCTGCCCGTCTACATAGTTTACCGGCTGGGGCGTAGCCAGCGTGTTGGCCAGTTTCACGTCGGCCAACTGCAACAGCGTGCTGCCCGGCAAGTTCGTGGTCAGCGTCAGGACCGATAGACTTCCGCTGCCGGTGGCCCCTCCCAGTCCGCCCGGACTGAAGCTCACTCCACCGAAGACGACGCCGGTAGTGATTGGACTGGTGTCCGTGTAGATCGGGCCCAGGGGAATCGTCTGGCGTCCCGTGCTGCCCAGAAACGGGCCAAGCGCAGCGCCAGTGACGGTGAGCACGGTGTGGTCATGTAGAAGCGTGAACTCGAACCCACCGAGGTCGTTTGCACCTTCGATATCTACGGTGATGGTGACCGTGCTTCCGGCGCCGGTCGTGACAGACGGGGGCCGTATGCGCACGACGGCCGTCTGGGCGAAATCATCCGCGCTCTGATTGGTTGTGCCGACGTCCTTTTCGAGGGCTGCTCCGGTGGACACAGAGGTTGCAAACAGTAATAGGGCCACAAGCAGTCCAACAGGGGTTACCCCTGCGAGAAGAACTGGACGTTTCACGGGAACACTCCTTCGATAAACGTAGTTGTTGCGATCGGCGACTGCTCCCAAATCGCGCCTTGCGCCAAAGGAGCAACGCGCGTCTGATCGATTGTGCCGTCTCACACCACATACCCAAGACCGCCCGCTATTGTACCACAAATCTGCACGGCGCACAACAATGCCCCTTTCGGTGAGTGTCCGTAAGAGTTTTGCGTCCGCAAGCAGGCGCCTGTCTGTTCAGGCCTGCCCTCAGCTAGCGTACGCGATTGCGCTGGAGGGGATGAGAATCGGTTCGATACCTTCCCCCTCCGGCTCCCCCCAGCGGGGGGAGTGAACGCCAGCCCCCCCATGCGTGGGCCCCCTTCAGGGGGGGCTTGACGTCCTGCTCACCCGGAATATTGAGAAGATACTTTGCACAGATCAAAGAAGGCTTTATCTGTGTTCATCTGCGGCACTCTGTGTCCAGAATCTTGACTCGTTTGTAAAGAATTTCGGGCGTCAAGGATTTCAGCGTCTCCTTAATCTGCCACGGATTGCACGGATTAAGGCTTTTCCAGAGTATCATCTCAATAATCTGGGGCGTCTTGATCCGGCCTTGCTTTTTTCTACCAC
>CAZDTE010000210.1:0-4317 GCA_964508275.1 uncultured Ardenticatenales bacterium | reverse complement strand
CTGGCCGCTGGCGGCAGTCGTTCACTCCCCCCCCTTGTGGAGGAGGGAGCTGAAGAGGGGAGTGAGCAGCTATTCTCATAACGGTCACGCGCGTAGTATAGCACAGCAGGTGGGTTACGGCAAAGACATACGCACGATTGACACGCCGAGGCAAAAGCCCTATAATTTGGTGCAGTGTGAGATAACCTGCTGGAAGGGAAATCAACTATGTCCGACCGTCACACGACGTTTGATACCGCGGCCTCGTTGGACGATGTCCGTTCCGTTCTGGAGGAGGCGTTGGCCGCGCGTCCGGATCTGACCCTGCACTTCCTGATGCGGCGCTGGAATGGGCGCGCGGCGACGTACAACCTGGGTTGGCGTGATGTGTACGCCCGGCGGGGCTACCGGTTGCTCGGCCGGCTGAAGATGCGTGCGCTGCCCGGCAGGAACACGCGCATCACCTTATCCGCTCCCACTTTGTGCGACCCGCGGCCAGCGCCCGCAGAATCGGCGACGTTCCAAGGCTTCGTCCATGACGTTCGGGAACGGCTGCAGCGCCGAAATAGGGAGCCGCAGCGGTCGCAATGACAGACATCGCGGTGAGGAAGCCTCCTCTCCTCGTTGTGGTTGGTCCGACAGCGGTTGGCAAGACTGCTTTGGCAGTTCGCCTGGCCGGAGAATTCGGTGGGGAGATTATCTCCGCCGACTCGCGCCAGATCTACCGGCACATGGACATCGGCACGGCGAAGCCTTCGCGCGAGGAGATGCGCAGCACTCCACATCACCTCATCGGCGCGGTGGATCCCGACGGTGTGTTGACCCTGGCTCAGTACCAGGCGATGGCGTACGGAATCATTGGGCGCTTGCATGCCCAGGGCAAGGTGCCGATGCTGGTCGGTGGGACCGGGCTGTACGTGCGTGCAGTGGTGGATGGATACAGAGTGCCCCAGGTGCCTCCCTGGCCAGACCTGCGGAAGCAATTGGAGCAGGAAGCGGAGAGGGACGGCCCGGCGGCGCTCCACGCCCGACTGGCCGAGGTGGACCCGGCGGCGGCAGTGAAGATCGACTTCCGCAACGTCCGGCGCGTCATCCGCGCCCTGGAAGTGTACGAGGCGACAGGCCAGCCGATGTCGACTCTCCAGCGGAAGCGACCGCCCCCGTACCGCATCTTACAGGTTGGCCTGACCCTCCCTCGTGATCTGCTCTACCGGCGCATCGACCAGCGAGTTGACCGCATGATGGAGCTTGGGTTGGAGGGCGAGGTGCGCCGGCTTGTCGAGGCCGGCTACTCCTGGGGCCTGCCCAGCATGTCGGCCTTGGGTTATCGCCAGGTGGGGGATTACTTGCGCGGCCAGTGCACACTGGAGGAAGCCATAAGCCAAATCAAGCGGGATACGCGGCGTTTCGTGCATCACCAGTACACGTGGTTTCGCCTCACCGATCCACGCATCCACTGGTTTGACGCCGAGCCGGACCCGTTCTCGGAGGTCCGCGCCGTCGTCGAACAGTGGGCATAGCGCTGGAGCAGGGGCGAGGCATTCCTGCACAGCCTCCTGAGGCGGACAAATCCTTTTGGTCTGGCCCACAGAACCTGCAAGACCCCGCCTGGAGGGGAATGCCTCGCCCTTACAACCATGCAGGACAGCGCCGATAACCCTCCCACAGCTCCTGACTTGACAATTCGCATCATCAGTGATAGGATAGGGACGCTTCATTCAGCCGAGGTGGCGGAATAGGCAGACGCGCTGCGTTCAGGGCGCAGTGGGCATACGCCCGTAAGGGTTCGACTCCCTTCCTCGGCACGGAGAATCATAAGGCCCGCCTTCTATCAGGGGAGGCGGGCTTTTTGATTCCGGACCGGGCCAGCGTTTGTCCTACTGCTTCTCGTACGGTTGCCCATCGGCTGCCGGCGGGATGGCCTTCCCAACGATCCCTGCCAGCACGATCATTGTCAGTATGTATGGAAGCATGGACAGGAACTGGTAAGGCACGTTGGGAAAGTAGAAGCTCAGCTTGATCTGGATCGCCTCAGGCAGCCCGAAGATCAGGGCGGCGATGAAGCTCCCGATGGGGGTCCACTTCCCAAAGATCATGGCGGCCAAGCCGATGAATCCTTTGCCGTTCGTCATCAGCATGTCGAAGTGGCCCACCTGTTCCAGCGAGAACCACACGCCGCCGAGCCCGGCCACCAACCCTCCAAAGAACACGTTGATATGCCGCATCTTGTAGACATCAATGCCCAGCGTATCGGCGGCCAGGGGGTGCTCTCCCACGGCGCGGGTACGCAACCCCCAGGGGGTACGGAAAATGACGTATTGCAGCAGCACGGTGAGGATCAGCATCAGATAAACGATGGGGCGATTCTGAAAGAGCACATCGCCCAGGATGGGGATTTGGGCGAGCTCGGGGATGTGGATAGGCTGCAACGTGCCCACGGCTGGCCGGGTCAGTGCCGGCGTGGCCAGAAAACGTTTGTAGGCAAAGCCGGTGATGCCCACAGCACCAATGTTGATTACGGTCCCGCTGATGATCTGGTCAGTTTTGAAGTTGATGCACAGCACGCCGTGAAGCGATGCCAGGAGTCCTGAAGCGAGCACACCGGCCACAACGCCCAGCCAGATATTGCCGGTGTACAGCATCACCAAATCACCGACCATGGCAGCGGTGAGCATCATCCCCTCAATGGCGATGTTTATTATGGCTGCCCGTTCACATAGCACGCCGCTGTACGCCCCGATAGCGATGGGCGTGGCGAACCGCAGCGCGGACGCCAAGACCCCGGGCAACAGGGCGAGAATCAGAACGAAATCCATTGATTACCTTCTATGCGTATGGTGTGGGATATGCGATGTGGGGATGTGCGACTTTTGACCGCTATTCTCCATCCGCCATGTTCCTCGCTTCACCACATTCTGGCAGCTGATTACGGCTCACTTCTTCTACCCCCATCCCCTGGTAAGCTGTACGCCTTCCGCTCGTGCGGCGCGGAGGCGATAGAGGCGACGAATGATCGCCGGCGCGGCGATGAACATCAACACTAGCGCCTGCACGATGGAGATGATCTGCTTGGATACGCCTGCGCGTAGCTCCATCAGGTCGGCGCCATTGCGCAGCGCCCCGAACAGAAATGCCGACGGGATGATGCCGAGGGGGTTGTTGTTCGCCAGGAGCGCGACGGCGATGCTGTCGAAACCGTAGCCCGCGAAGAAGAAGGACTTGACATTGCGCTCCAGGCCCAAAACCTCCACCCCGCCGGCCAGGCCGGCGAGAGCCCCGCTGATGCCCATTGCCAGCACGAAGTTGCGCACGATGCTGATGCCGGCGTATTCGGCCGCCTCCGGGCTCGCGCCCACTGTGCGTACCTCGAACCCCAGGGTAGTTTTCTCTAGCAGCCACCAGATGAAAACGGCCACCGCAACAGCGAGGAAGAAGCCCAAGTGCAGCCGGTCCGCGCGGTCGGTAAAGGGACCACCCAGAGCGGCCAAAGAGCCAAGCACGAAGTAGGCGGCGATTCCCAATGCGCCGGCGGTGACCAGGCTTACGATAAGCGAGCTTTGTCGGCCGGAAACTCGTTTCGCGCGCCTTTGCCAGAGCCAGCGCACGGCGAAAAACAGGGCGATGGCGATCACGAGGGCGGTCACCCCACGGGTCACCGGAGAAGCCATCAGCACCGGCAACTCCGAGAGCCTCGGGAGTTGGGCGGAGGCGTCAACCGATGGCGTCTGGGGCACGCTCGATTTCGGGTCACGCATCGGGCCGTTGAGTCCCACTAGGTAGTCGGCCAGGAAGATGGCGATGTAGTTCATCATGATGGTGTTGATCACTTCGTGTGAGCCGAGCTTGGCCCGCAGGTAGCCGGGGATGGCGGACCAGATCGCTCCGGCCAACATACCGGCGCCCAGGGCCAGGGAAAGGTGCAGCCAGGTCGGCAGGCCATGCACGTTGTATCCGACCCAGACGGCGGCCAACTGGCCGATGTAGAACTGGCCTTCGGCACCGATGTTGAACAGCCCACACTTGAAGCCGAACGCTACGGCTAGGCCCAGCAGGATGTAGGGAGTCGTTGCCACCAGGCTTTCGGAGAACGCGCGCTTCTTGATGAAGGCGCCGTCCAGCAGTCCCCTGTAGGCAACCAACGGGTCACTGCCGGACGCCCAGATGATGATCGCTCCCAGCACCAATGCCGTAACGACAGCGAGGGCAGGCACCAGCAGTTGGCCGAGTAGCCACTTTGCATAGATTCGAATCGAGCCTTCTTGTCTTTCTTCCAACGGAATCTCCTGCCTCGTCAGTCGCCAGCCATTACCCCCATCCCCCATCTCACATCCTCCATCT
>CAZDTE010000209.1:0-4336 GCA_964508275.1 uncultured Ardenticatenales bacterium | reverse complement strand
TTCGCGAAATGTCTTCAAACGAGGTGGAAAAGCCCAAGGAACTCCCTTGCAGATTACTTTTTCGCGGTATTGTGGGCCGCATCGAGAATCTGTTTGGGAGAACTATTCTCTTGGAGTTCCCTAAACGCGTTGGTGCTTTGCAGAAATCCCGCGCGGCGGAGCGAACCCTTTGCGGGTATACGGCGTTTGCTTTTGCAGAGAGGATGTATTATAATCTATTTTGAGGGTCTGCACCAGCAGCACACGGGACAGCCGCCCTGCAACAGGACGATCAACCTTTGGCGTGTACGATCGTGAACATTCCGTAGATCGGATTAAGGAGAGCAAGAACTTGAGCCTGAAAGATGAAAACCGCCCCTCGACTGTTGATCTGTCGGGTGGCGACTCTTCCTATGATCATACGACGACTTGGTACACACCGAACGAGGGATTAGCTGAAGAGGCAACCCCGTCATCGCCTGGTGCTGGGACGCCAGGAAACAGCCCCCTTCCCGGCGTGAGCGCTGCATCTTCAGAATGGGCATGGACCCCGGCCATTCCACCGCACCCCGATGCCCAGACTATGCCTCCTTTTCCGCCAACTGAAGGTGAAGCCGGAACTCTGCCGGAAGAGGGGACCAAGGGCAGTCGTTCTCTTTGGGAAACAGCACGACCACTGATCCGGGAGGCAATCGAGACGATTGTCCTCACAGCGATCATTTTCCTTTTGATCCGGGCTGTGGCGCAGAACTTCCGTATCGAAGGGTATAGCATGGAGCCGAACTTCCATGACGGCCAATACCTGATCACGGACAAGATCAGCTACCGGTTGCACGAAACCGAGCGTGGTGACGTGATCGTATTCGAATACCCGCGCGCTCCGCAAAGAGACTTCATCAAACGAGTGGTTGGCTTGTCCGGTGAACGCGTTGAGATTCGCCAGGGCACAGTTTATGTTGATGGCCAGCGGCTGGATGAACCGTATGGCCCAAACCCCGGCTCCTATTCATGGGGCCCGGAAGTCGTGCCAGAAGCAGAGTACTTCGTACTGGGCGACAACCGCAACAATTCCAGCGACTCGCACACCTGGGGGATGCTGCCGAAAGAAAACATTGTCGGAAAGGCGTGGGCGATCTACTGGCCGCCGAGCAATTGGGGCCTGGTCCAATACCCACGGCCCAGCTTTGCTTCGGCGGAGTAAGTAGGCTGGCGTAGGAGCACGCTGCACGAGGGACAACCGCTTGCGATTACCTCTCGACTCGATACTGCAAGGGGACTGCATCGATCTGCTGAGGTCCTTGCCTGATGGATCCATAGACCTGATCTTCGCTGATCCGCCCTACAACCTCCAGCTCCGGCAAGACCTTTGGCGACCCAACATGACCAAAGTGGATGCCGTCAACGACGAGTGGGATCAGTTTAGCAGTTTCCAGGCGTATGATGAATTCAGTCGCCAATGGCTGAGTGCCTGTCGTCGGGTGCTGAAAGACGACAGCACCATCTGGGTAATCGGTTCCTACCACAACGTCTTTCGTCTGGGTGCGATCATGCAAGACCTGGGTTACTGGTTTCTGAACGACATCGTCTGGGTCAAGACGAACCCGATGCCAAACTTCCGTGGCGTGCGCTTCACCAACGCTCACGAAACCCTGATCTGGGCCAGCAAGCAGAAGGGCGCGCGGTACACGTTCAACCATCATGCCATGAAAGCCCTGAACGACGGGAAGCAAATGCGCAGTGACTGGCTTCTGCCGATTTGTTCCGGAGCAGAGCGGATCAAAGTCAATGGCCAGAAGGCCCACTCCACCCAGAAGCCAGAAGCCCTTCTTTATCGCGTGATCCTGTCGTCCAGCAATCCAGGGGACGTGGTGCTCGACCCATTTCTGGGCAGCGGCACGACTGCGGCTGTGGCGAAGAAACTGCACCGGCACTGGATCGGCATCGAGCGCGAAGAGGAGTACGTGGAGATCGCTCAGAGACGCATCAATGCCACAACCCCGGAACCGTTTGACGAGCGTACCTTCGATGTGCGGGACAAGAAGCGGAGCCGGCCACGTATTCCATTCGGCAGTCTGCTGGAGAACGGCTTACTCAAGCCGGGGCAGTGCCTGTACTTCCGCCGCGACCGAACCAAAGTCGCTCGCATCAAACCGGATGGCAAACTGGTGCTCAACGGCTTCGAGGGGTCGATCCACCAGGCAGGCCGGCACCTGATGGGTGGCAGCCCTTGCAACGGATGGGAGCACTGGTGTTTTGAGGCAGAGGACGGGGAGATACAATCTATTGATGACCTTCGCGAAGCACTGAGAAAAGAAGCGGGCGGATAAGATTGATGGACGAGCGAGAAATCCGTGCCCTTGTCCGGCGCGTGCTAGATGAGATGGACAGCCCCTCGCCTGCTCTACCGACCGGCGGCGAAGGCCGTGGGGGACAGGATGCGTCCACCACCCCCCCCCTCTCCTTGGTCACGCAAGCAGACGTGGAAGCCGTGCCGCCGGGCGGACAACTGCTCCTCACACCGAACGCCATTATCACGCCGCTGGCCCG
Source organism: uncultured Ardenticatenales bacterium (assembly GCA_964508275.1). GTDB lineage: Bacteria > Chloroflexota > Anaerolineae > Ardenticatenales > JAADHH01 > CAZDTE01. Next base: position 1,810 of record CAZDTE010000209.1, on the reverse strand, counting down.
CGACGTGGCCAAGGAACGCCGTGTGGCGCTGATTCGGACAGAAGCTTCGGCACAGGAGGGCAACCCTTTGCCCGATCACCCCCGCCGCATTGCCGTCGGTGCGGATCACGGCGGGTACGCACTGAAGGAAATCCTGCGCCGCTACCTGCAAGACCAGGGGTACGACGTGCGCGACTGTGGAACGCACGGCACCTCGTCCGTGGATTACCCGGACTTCGCCTTCCAGGTGGCCCGGCTGGTATCGGAAGGGGTGTGTGACCGGGGCATCATGATCGACGGGGCGGGGATCGGCTCCTGCATGGCAGCGAACAAGGTGCCCGGTGTGCGGGCCAGCCTGTGCTACGACATCTCCGGTGCGCGGAACGCCCGCGAACACAACGACGCCAACGTCCTCACGCTGGGGGGCAAGCTCATCGGCGAGGCGCTGGCACAGCACATTGTGAAAACCTGGCTGGAGACGCCCTTCGCCGGCGGTCGTCATGCCGGTCGCGTGGAAAAGATCATGGCCGTGGAGAAACAATGGCAGTAGACATCGAGCAACTGGTCGCCCTGATCACCAAAGAGGTCATGATTCAGTTGCGTACGCAGGAGGCGGAACAGCGCGGCGACCTGCCGGCCTTTCGCTGCTACGACTGTAGCCAGGGACGTTGTGTGTGGACCTGCACCGACAAAGTGCGCCGGGTGATGGACGCCGGCGCGACGCGCATTGCCGCATCGCTCGGTGCGGACGGCGTGGCGACCGACATTGCCCGCATCATTGATCACACGCTGCTCAAGCCTGACGCCACACCAGCCCAGATCGCCCAGCTCTGCTACGAGGCGCAGAAGTACGGGTTCGCGTCCGTCTGTATCAATCCGGCCTTCGTTGCGCTGGCCGCGCAATTGCTGGCCGGGTCGCCGGTGAAGGTCTGTACGGTTGTGGGGTTCCCCCTGGGTGCAACCAGCACCAAGGCGAAAACGGCCGAGACCGTCCAGGCATTGGACGACGGCGCTACGGAGATCGACATGGTGATCAACATCGGCGCGTTGAAGGCGGGCGACTACGAGCTGGTGGAGCGAGACATGGCGGCGGTCGTGCGGGCGGCGCATGCGCAAGGCGCACTGGTCAAAGTGATCATCGAGGCGGCGCTGCTGACCGACGAGGAGAAGGTGAAGTCCTGCACGTTGGCTAAAGCGGCCGGCGCGGACTACGTGAAGACCTCGACCGGATTCGGGCCGGGCGGGGCGACCACGCACGACGTGACCCTCATGCGCCAGACGGTCGGCGCGATGATGGGCGTCAAGGCGGCCGGGGGGATCGGCACGCTGGAGAAGGCCCGCGAGATGGTCCAGGCCGGCGCCACACGCATCGGGGCCAGCGCCGGCGTGCGCATCGTGGCGCAGGGGGCGTAGGGCAAATACCAATTGTCAATTGTCAACGATCAACGTTCAGTGGTTAACGTAACACGAGGCACTCATGCTCATCTGTCGTGTCGTTGGATCGGCGGTCTCGACCGTCAAAGATGAAAAGTTAAAAGGGCTGAAGCTGCTCATCGTCCGCGAGGTGACGGTGCGCAACCGGCTGGTGGGCAAGCCACTGGTCGCCGTCGACTCGGTGGGGGCCGGCGTGGGCGAGATCGTCTTCGTCGCCCAGGGCAGCTCTGCTCGCCAAACCCACCTGACACAGAGCGCGCCGGTGGACGCCACAATCATGGCCATCGCCGACTCGCTGGAGGTGGGAGGCAAAATCACGTACCGGAAGACGTGAGGCGATGATTGACAAAGAAACTGTAAATACAGTCCGGCATTACCTGGAAGCATTGACGAAACG
>CAZDTE010000208.1:0-4348 GCA_964508275.1 uncultured Ardenticatenales bacterium | reverse complement strand
TCTTTTCAAAAAATGGGGGCAAACCATAGGGTGCAACAGAAATCAGCCACGAATTTCACGAATTAACACGAAAAAGAAAAGAAAATTCGTGTAATTCGTGGCAGATTCAGGGGGTGCTGAACGGTTACCTATTTTCTTGGAGTTCCCTAACTCTGTGAGAATCTGTGTCCTGATAAGAAGAAAACAGACCTCTCCGACAGCCTCCTAGACTGGCTCCATGAAAGGTGTGACGATGACCGGCTTACCGACGACCGGGGAGCCGCACAAGCAACTGCGAAACGGGGGTGTGCGGGTAACGGCGCAGCGGCTCCACGTGCTCGAAATCCTGCAAGACTCGGACGAGCACCTCGATGCCGAAGCGATCTACACAATAGCGCGCGAACAGGGGCTGGATATTAGCTTAGCCACCGTCTACCGCACGCTGAGCAAGCTCAAAGAGATGGGGCTGGTGGAGCAGCGGTACTTTGCGCGTGAGCACAAGCGGGAGTACTATGAGGCGACGGACAAGGAAGAGCACTACCATTTTACATGCCTGGAGTGCAAGCGCGTCATCGAGGTGCGCACGCCCCGCATCGCCCAGGCCCGCCGCGAGCTATCGGAAAAGTATGGACTGGTCTTCACGGCTGCGTGCACATGCTTCGAGGGCTCGTGCGCTGATTGCGCCGCGGGGTAGAGAAACGAAGCAACGCAAGTCTTGTAGGGAAACTCGATAAGGAGGACGTTTCGTATGGTCGTAGCAGGCATCATAGCATTTCGCGAAGGGCTAGAGGCAGCCCTTATCGTCGGCATCGTGCTGAGCTATTTGAACAAAACTGGACGGGGGTCTACTCTCAGTCGTCACGCCTGGGCCGGCGTTGGCGTCGCCGTTGGGGCCAGCATCACCCTCGCCGCCTTGCTTCAGCTGATTGGCGCCAGACTAGAAGGGCGGTTGGAGCAGGTTTTTGAAGGCACCACCATGCTTCTGGCTGCTTTGGTTCTCACCTGGATGATCTTCTGGATGCGCTATCAGGCACGCCACCTTCGGCACGGGCTGGAAAGCGACCTGCGGCGGGCGATGTCCCACAACGCCACCTGGGGGATTTTCGGGTTGACGTTTCTGGCTGTCTTTCGCGAGGGGGTCGAGATGGTGCTTTTTCTCTCGGCAACAGCCTTCAGCAGTGCCGGTAGGGGCCTCCAAGTTGGGGCGATCCTGGGCCTGGTCACTGCGGCCGGCGTGGGTTTGGCCATCTATCGAGCTGCTGCTCACTTGGACCTGCGCAAGTTCTTTGACGTGACCAGCGTTCTCCTGCTGCTTTTCGCCGCCGGCCTGGTGGCTCACGGTGTGCACGAGTTTCAGGAAGCGGCTCTGCTGCCCGTGATTGTGGAACACGTGTGGGACATGAACGCGATTCTTGATGAAACAGCCCTCATCGGTACGTTGGCGAAGTCGTTGTTTGGCTACAATGGCAATCCGTCCCTGCTCGAGGTGCTGGCGTACTTTGGGTACTTCGCAACTATCCTCACCAGCATCCGTTGGTGGTTAGGCCGCCGCGTGTTCGGGCCGGCGAGGGCCTGAGAAAGGGAAGAAGAATAATGGAAACCGTTACCAACCGTTGTGTACACTGTGAGCGCGACGACAGTCAATTACCGTTGCTTCCGTTCCGCTTCCGGGATGCGGAGTTGTGGATCTGCTCAGACCACTTTCCAGTTTTAGTTCATAAGCCGGAACAATTGCGGCACAAATTGCCAGGAGCAGAGGCGCTGACACCGGTGAAGGAATAAGGACGCCCTCCTCTGGAACGATTCGACTGGCCGGGCCGGCGGGCGCCCCCCCCCACCCTTCGTGTAGTCAAGTAGCTACAATCCCAACCTGTTTAGAACAACCATTAAAACAACCAAAGCTATACGAAAGCTAGATGGGCAGGCACACAGGTCTGTCCCTACACCGAGACGAACCGTGCTGGGAACGCTCGACGGCCCGTTCCCAGTCAGGGGGCCGCTCCGGTTGACTCTTGTGCGGAAACCGGCTAAAATAACGGACATGAAAGAACCCGATTCCGTGGTCCGTTTGGCGGCCTATTTTGCCGATCCTTACCGATCAGCCGAGCCCAGCATCGAGGAAGTGCAGGCCAAGGCCGACCACCTAATCCCCTTCTTGCAGCACCAGAAGATTCCGCTGTTAGGCATACGCGCGGATGCGTCTGCGGCCCACAACGCCTTGACAGCGAGCGACCTCTTCGCGAACGCCTTGACGGCGGAGCGTAGAACGCACCAGCGGCTCCGCGAAGCCTTCCAGGAAGTGGCCGATCTCTGGGCGGCTCATGGCGTTGGCAACTTGCAGATCAAATCGGTCGGGCTGCCTCCATCGTTTCCCTACCGCAGCGACAACCTGGATGTCCTGGTGCCGTTGGAACATAGCCCACAGGCGGCCAAACTCTTGCTGGACCTGGGTTATGTCGAGCTCAAGAATGTGGAGGAGCCACACAAATTCCTCTTCCGCAAGTTCCACCGCGGTCGCGAAGTGTCTGCTATCCATCTGCACGAATTCATCGGCTGGGGCACGTCGTTCCTCGATGAAGCGCTGGTGTGGGAACGCGCCTGCGTGGCGGAAGATGACCCCAGCGTCCTCTACCCGTCACCGGAGGATGGCTTGCTGATCACACTGGCCCATGCCTTCTACGAAAACAAGACAGTTTCGCTCTCCGATGTGCAGAAGTATCGCCACTGTCTTCGTCAACCCAACCTGGATTGGGACCGCCTGATCCGCGTAAGCGAGCGCAAAGGATGGCGCGATGGACTCGGCGCCTGCCTGCTGATCTGGTCCCACGTGGAACGCGTCCTCTATGGCCATTCGCTCGTTCCGACTGCGATCCTTCAACAGGCCGACCGCTGGCTGAGCAGCGGACAACGGGCGGAGATCGGCCGGCTGGTGGCAGAGCAGACCTTTCCATTCCGCGTGCCCTTCCTGTTCAGCAAACAGTTCTACTACGCGAAGCTCTGGCGTGATCGCACGATTGGTCGGGGGCGCAAGGCGTGGGAAGCGTTGCTGCACACCACGGCCGGCATTCGCCGGAACATCGGCGTAGACAGCCACCCAGCAATGTTGATCACCCTCAGCGGGCTGGACGGGTGCGGCAAATCGGCCCACGCCCAGGCGCTGGCTTCGGCTTTCGAGGGATGTCACATCAAGAATGACGTGGTATGGTCGCGCGGCGGTTCTTCTCCGCTGACCGATGCGGCCTTGCGTGTCGTGCGGCGAAACGGCGGGCTGGCCGGTGGGGTAGGCGATTCCCCTGACGATCCGGCGGAGCGAGTGAGACGCCGGCGGGCGGCGCTGCGTTCCCCGTGGCTCAAGCAGGGATGGCTGGCGTTGGTCGGGCTGGACCTCCTCCGCCAATACGCTGGCCGCGTCTGGTGGCCGATGCGCAAGGGGCGGGTCGTGATTTGTGATCGCTACCTGTACGACGCGCTCGTCGAGATCGCAGCCTATGCGGATGACCCGAATCTCGCGGGAGGACTGCTGGCCCGCCTCCTCTTTGCGTTGGCCCCAACGCCCCACGTGCGTTACCTGCTCGAGCTTCCTCCGGAGATGGCGGCCCGTCGCTCGGCCACGCCGGAGGCCCCAGCGTTCTTGGCGCAACAGCGCCGACTCTACCGGCAGGAGGCGGATCGCTGGGGCCTGCAAGTGGTTTCCAACGAAGGCGGCTTCGCCACAGTCAGCGATGAGCTGGTCAGGACAACGTTGCGCGAATTCTACCGCGACTACTGGACGCTGATCAACGCCGTTTTCTTGTTCAACCCACGTCGCGAAACGTTGGCCCGACGTCAGGAATCGCTTCGGGCACAGACGCGATCTGCCCACCCGGCCAGGAGCTGAAGGGGGCGGTCCGTTGCGTGTTCTGGTCGTCACCAACATGTATCCCACCGACGATGAGCCTGCCTTCGGTACCTTCGTGGGGGAACAGGTGGCTGCCCTGCGCCGCCGAGGCGTGGACGTGGATGTGCTGTTCTTCAACGGCCGGCGCAACAAGCTGAATTACCTTTGGGGACTCTTCCGGTTGTGGAAGCGACTGCTCACGCAGCGCTACGACCTGTTGCACGCCCATTACGTTTTCTCCGGCGTCATCGCCCGCCTCCAGTGGATGTACCCGGTGGTTGTCAGCTTTCACGGCGCGGGTGAGATGGTCGGCTGGCAGGGTTGGCTCTGCAAACGGTTAGCCCCACTCGTTGACGGTGTGACGGTCACATCGCCGAGGCATTTCGATGACCTGGGGTTTGCCCAGGCGCGCATTGTGCCTTGCGGCGCGGACATGGACCTGTTCAAGCCGATGCCCCGGGAGCAAGCGCGGGCGACGTTGGGACTGCCCGG
>CAZDTE010000207.1:0-4354 GCA_964508275.1 uncultured Ardenticatenales bacterium | reverse complement strand
CCAGGAACTGAGCGCGGCGCTGCACGGGGTAAGGGGACTCCAGGAAAACAGTTCTCCCAAACAGATTCTCGACGCGGCCCACAATACTGCGGAAAAGTAATTCACAAGGGGGTTCCTTTTGCGTGCGCCACGGTCTGTTTTCAGCCCGCCGCCAACAACGCCGCTATGATCTTGTAATAGCCCGTACACCGGCAAAGGTTGCCAGTGATGGCCTGCCGGGCCTGGTCATCCGTGGGCTGCGGCTTCTCGGCGAGCAGAGCGGCGCCGGACATGATCAGCCCTGGCGTACAGTAACCACACTGCACCGCCCCCTCTCTGATGAATGCCTGTTGAACAGGATGCAGTTCGCCGTCGCTGGCCAATCCTTCCACCGTGATGATCTCGCTGCCGTGTGCGCGCGCCGCCGGCACCAGGCAGGCGACGACGGCCATCCCGTCCAACAGCACAGTGCAGGCGCCACACTCCCCCTCAGCACAGCCCTCTTTTGTGCCGATCAGCCCCAGATCGTCGCGGAGCATCTGTAGCAGCGTTTTGTGGCTCGCGTTCCGAACGACGCGCTGGTGCCCGTTCACCGTGGTGGCAATCTCCAGGACCGGTGAAGAGGGCCGGTCGGCAGCCGATGTCCGGTCACGCCCCGGAACCCGCAGAAGTGGCGGATCGTCCGGCCAGTCGGCCCGCTCCGCGCGGTCGCGCAGGCGGCGCAGCGCTCGACCGGTGAACACACCTACCATTTGACGGCGGTACCGCGCACTGCCCCGGATATCGTCAATCGGGCGGCTGGATGCGGCGGCCAGTCGCGCTGCTTCGGCGATCCGCTCCTCCGTCAAGGGGTGGCCGGTGAGGGCCGCCTCCGCTTCCCGCGCGCGAATGATTGTCGGCGCGACGCTGCCGAGCGCGATGCGCGCGTCTGTGACGGTGGAGCCATCCGCGGCGAACTCCAGCAGGGCGGCTACATTCACTACCGCGATCGCTTGCGCGCGCCGCAACCCCAGTTTGAGGAAACAGCCGCGCCGGTTCGCGCCCAGCGGCGGAAAGCCGATGTCCACCAGCATCTCGTCGGGTGCCATGTCGGCCTGGCGCACACCACGGTAGAAGCTGGCCAGCGCCACGGTCCGTTGGTTCCGCCGGCTGCGCAGCGTGACCCGTGCGTCCAGCGCACAAAGCGCGGTGATCGTGTCGTTCGCCGGCGAGGCCGTGATCAGGTTGCCGGCGACCGTACCCCTGTTACGAATCTGCGGCGAGCCGACCGACCAACACGCCTGGGCCAGCGGAAACGCTCGCTCCACCAACAGTGGGGAGGCCACCACGTGGTTGTGCGTGACCAGCGGTCCGAGGTGGATCAGGCCGTCGTTGCCCAGCGCAATCTCATCCAGGCCGGGGATGCGCGTCACGTCAACGACCGTCTCCACCCGCCGGGCGCCACGTTCCAGCTCCAGAATCAGGTCCGTGCCGCCGGCCAGGATGCGCGCTCGCTGCTCGGCACGTGCTGTCGGCCCATGCCGCGCCAACAAGGACAGGGCGTCGTCAACCGTTTCCGGCGCGTAGTAGGTTTGCCACACGCCGTCACCCGAAGCGATCATCCCCGGACTTATGTCCCCCACATGCTGGGGACGTGTTCGAGTGCCTCGGTCTGCCAGTCCAGCAAGCGCGCGGCCTCTTCCACGGTGTCGGCCTGGCCTGCGAAGACCATGTCTTCCAGCACCTTACGTTGTTCCTCGGTTAGCTTGCCTTCGGCCAGGGCTTGCGCCCAGTTGTGCAAGACGTCTTCGGGCCCTGTTTGCTCAGCGTTCTTCATTGGTCTGCTTTGAAAATACGTGTCAAGTGTCGAGTGTCAGGTGTCACGTTTCGCTCTACGCCATTTTCATCCTTGGTGGCGTGCGCTCCGCGCTCGTGGTGACTGTTATGAAAATAGCGACTCACTTCCCCCTCCGGCTCCCCTGTGGCGCGCACGCACTCATGGTAGTTCCTTGACAACCATCGGCAACTGCACCCGATACCCCACGAAGATGTTCACGTGCGCGTTGCCTTCCATGCTATCGCTGTCGGTCGCGGCCAGGGTGATGGTGTGCCAGCCGGTGGAGAGCGTGGAAGTCACCACCTCTGCGCCGCCGCCCAGTGGGCCATCCCGGTCCGACTGCCACACGAGCGCAGGATCATCGAGCGGGCCATCCTCCGGGTCGTAGGCATAGCCGTTGAGCATAACGGTGTCACCAGGAGGGACGCTGCTGCCATCGGCCGGCCACTCGATGCTCACTTGCGGTGGCTTCGCCGCCACCGTGAACGTCGCGTCGGAACTGTCTTGCCCGGTGAGCAGCCCGTCGGTGGCCACGACGCGCACCAGCGCCTGGTCGCTGCCGGCCACCAGCGCCGTGTCGAACGCAAAGCTCGTATCGCTCAGGTCGGCAGCCAGGGTCGTCCACGTGGCGTCCGCGTCCGCACTGACCTGCACGATGTAGTGCAGCGGGTCACCGTCGGCGTCGCTGGCCTCCCAGGAGATCGTCTGCGGCCCGCTGCCCCAAGACTCGCCGCCATCGGGCGAGAGGACGTGTACCGCCGGCGCGTTCGCACTGGCCACCTGCGTGGCCAGCATCTGCCCGTCGCATTGCACCTCGACCTGCGCCAGGTTCGGATCATCTGGCACCACCTCGCTGATCGTCAGGATTTCGTCCTGGCCCTCGATGGGGTCGGTGTCAATGTTCGGCGTGAAGGGATACGCATCCAGCACCTGATCGCCGGCGTCCTTGAGCACGATGGAGCAGGTGCCCCCTGCGGGCCATTCCGGATCGGGCACGCTCAGGCGGTAGAGCGGATCCAGCGTCGTCCTACCTGCGGTCTGGTTGATGATGCCGGTGATCATCACCGCGTCCTGCGCCACGGTCGCCCCGGTCGCGGCCAGCGGGAACTGCACGAGTCGGTCGCGCAGCCCTTTGTACGTGAAGATGGAGATCCATTCGGGGTCGCAGTAAGTCATTACATCATAGCGCGTGTTGTAAGGGTACACCGCGTGGCTCTGGATGTCCAGCCCGTATTCGCCGATGATGCCGTTGGGATAGGGGTATGGTTTTCCGCCACTGGCACTGCAGAACTCGGCGTGGTAGCGGTTCAGCGCGTGGCCCAGCTCGTGGCCCGCCAGCGCACCCGTATACTCGTCGCCGCGAATACTGTTGATCCAGACGTTGCTCGGATATGCCGCTCCCGCCGCCTCGCCGCTGGGGATACCGTTCGCCTTGCCGATGACGTACTTCCCGGAGCAGGCAGACCCGTAGTCATAGGGCACCACGCCATAGTAAAGGGTGTTGGCTCCCAGTGTTGTCTTAGACGATTTGCGCAGTTTAACCAATTGGTTGTGCAGGGTGGACCAGCCGCCGCTGCTGCATAGGCCCGTCGGGCTTCCGGACAAGGTCAGCGTGACCGGGTGCTGCATGGAAACCACCTTGGGCACCGGATAGGCCCGCCGCAGCCAACTGCGGATGTCGTTGATCGAACTGGCCGGTGGCACGCGAACGAGGCTGTTCAGCGTGTAGGTGACCGGCACGAAGACGACGCGCACCGGCGGCACCTGCTGGTAACTGATGATGCGGGTCGTCTGCACCTCGCCGATGGGGGAGAAGGAAACTCCCGCCGGCGGGAAGATGCGCACAAAAAGCCCGCCCGATCCGGTGGAGTATTTGCCGGGGATGGCGAAGTTTAGGGTGTGGTTGAACACCGCCCGGTTGGGATTGGCGCGGGCCGTCATCGTGCTGATCGACGAGAAAATGCCGCCACCCGCACCGTATGGATAGCGTACTTCGCCGTAGACTCCCGGAATATTCCCTTTGCCATCGGCGACCCGCAGGTGCACGCGAACGACCGTTGTCTTGCCGGAGATGAGCGGCGCGCCCAGCCCGTCTTTCCACTGCACCGCCTGCGTCACCTCCACCCCCGTGACCTGTATCTGCCGGCTGACCGGTGTGGCCGTGGGCGTGGCCGTCCGCGTGGCTGTCGGTGTCGCCGTGGTCGTCGGTGTGGAGAACGACGTGCCGGTCACCAGATGGATCACCAGACGAGGCACAAACGTCCCTTCCCCGCTGGTGAAGCGCCGGCTCCACGCACTGCCCTCCTCCGGGCCGCGCAGCATGAGACCGTAGTTCGGCTCGCTGCCATCTATCCAGTCCTGCACGAGTGAAGTCACGTCCCACGTTTTGTAACCGACCGTCTTGTCCACGAAGTGGGTAGCCGAGGCGAAGGCGTTGTGGCCCGGCTGGTTGTTCCAGGTGATGTTCGGGTACCAGGGGGGCGCTTCGTGCCAGCTCCCCAGCACGCGATGCACCGACATGCAGACTTTCTCCTGTCCGCCACTGGCCTCCAGATAGAA
>CAZDTE010000206.1:0-4471 GCA_964508275.1 uncultured Ardenticatenales bacterium | reverse complement strand
GGACCAAGACGCCCCAGATTATTGAGATGATACCTGCTCACCCCGAAATATTGAGAAGACACTTGCCAACTTACAGAAAGTTGGCAACCTTCACCCACTTTCCGCCGAATTGTATACACGACCGGCGCGGGTACGGCTTTGTCAAAGTCGCAAGCTGCTGGTATAATAGCACCATGCAGGAAAGTCGCCCCCCCTCTGGAGCAGTGCCTCTCGAGCGACTGCGGCCCTACATTCCGCCGTGGCTGGCTCGCCGCCTGCAACCGGACCTGACAACCGGGCCCCCGGACACGCTGGAAGCTACCTGCCAGCACCTGCGTGGCCTGTTGCAAAACATGACCACCTATCTCCCGCGCCAGGCAGTGAACGAAGTGCTGGCCGATCCCATCCCCGGTCGCGTTCAGGGAAACATCGTGCCGGGCACGGTGGTCATGGCCGACATCACCGGCTTCACCGCCCTCTCCGAGCACATCGCCCATCTCGGCCGTGAGGGCGCAGAAGAGATCACCGGCATCGTCAACCGCTACTTCACCCACATGACCGACGCCAGCGATCGCGAGTGCGGCTTCCTCGTCAAGTTTGCCGGCGACGCCATGATCCTTCTTTTCACCGGAAAGGCTCATGCCTGGCGCGCGTTGCGGGCTTCGGTAGCGATGCAGGAGGCGATGGAATCGTTCGCTCACATCGAGACCTCGCAAGGCACGTTCTCCTTGCAAGTCAAGATGGGTCTGGGCACAGGAAACATCTTTACCGCTCATGTCGGTACGACCGAGCGAATGGAATACGTGATGATGGGATCGCCGACCCGCGCCATGGCGCAGGCGGAGGACATCGCCCAGGCTGGCGAAATCGTCCTCGCCGAAACGACCTATCGCGCGCTCTCCTCGGTAGTTCCGACGATTGCCCCACGCGCCGGTTTCTACCCCCTGCACCACACGGACCTGAAACTGCCCGCCGCTACCTCGACGCCCGTTGATCCCACCCCAGCACCCGAAACGGCAGCACCCTTGTCGGAGCCGCCGCTAAGCCAGATCGAACACCTCCTCCGCAAGATCGAAACGATTGCCCCCTACCTACCATACGGCCTGCTCGGCCGCTTGACCGTGGACCCGCAGCAACCCGAACTGGCCGGGGAGCACCGCCTGGTTACTGCCCTCTTCGCCAACGTCTACGAGTGGGAACCGATCGTGTCCATTCTCGCCCAGCGCGATCCGCAGGCCATGACCGGCATCCTCAACCGGTACTTCACCTCCATGCACCAAATCATCCACCGGTATGGTGGCGTGGTAAACAAAGTGGACCCGTCCCTCAACGGTCACCGCCTGATGGCCCTCTTTGGAGCTCCTGTGGCTCATGAAGATGATGCCGAACGGGCCAGCCTGGCCGCGCTGGAGATGGAAGCCGCTCTGGAAGAAAACAACCGAGCCCTGCGCGAGGCGTGGGAACGCGGAGGAGAAGACCTGGGGCCCTTTCCCGATCTGCTGAAGCAGTGCATCGGCATCAACACCGGCTTCGTCTTTGCCGGCAAGGTGGGGGATAGCCGCCGGCAAGAGTACTCCATCATGGGCGACGAGGTGAACCTGGCGGCTCGGCTGATGAGCGTTGCGGGGGACGGACAGGTGCTCATCAGCGCCGCCACATACCGGAAGATCGCCGACCAGTTTTCGCTGCACGAGCAGCCGGCCGTGCGCATTAAGGGCAAGGCGCTACCGGTCCAGACCTACGAGGTGCGAGGAGCGCGCAGCCGACCTGCGCGACGTGTCCGGCAGACCGAGCTGATCGGACGCCTCTCCGAGCTGGACACTCTCCACAAGACCCTGGATCAGGTGACGCGTGGTCAGGGCCAGATGCTCGCCGTCACCGGCGACCTGGGTGTGGGCAAAACCCGCCTGCTCGAAGCGATGCACACTGCGGCCGAACAACGCGGATTCTCGGTCATCTCCACTAGCTGTCTCTCCTACGGTCAAACCGTGCCCTACTACCCGTGGTCTGCCCTGCTGCGGACATTCCTGGGCCTAACCGAAGCCGGCGATTTGGACGAGCGGGCGGCCAGCGTACAGGCGCGGCTGTCCATGCTGGACCCCGCCTGGGATAGCTGGGCACCGCTGCTCAACCCCTTGCTGGGGCTGAACCTCCCAGAAAACGACCTGACCCGCCACCTGGACGGCAAGGCGCGCCGCCAGCGACTCTTCGATATGATCCTGCGCCTGCTCCAACACACGGCCACAGATTCGCCCCTCATGCTCTCCATTGACGACCTTCAATGGCTCGACGCCGCCTCCCGCGACCTGATCCAGCACGTGGCCCGAAACGTTGAGGCCCACCGCATCCTGATCGCCGTCGCGTACCGGACGGAACCGAGCACCGAAGAATGGGCGGACTTTGCCCCGTGCCGGCGACTGGTCGTGACCGAGCTGCCGGCCAATGACAGTGTCGCCATGGTGGCCTCCATGCTGGGGTCTTCGGCCATTCCCGCGCCACTCCAGAACCTGATCGTCGAGCGCACGCAGGGCAACCCCTTCTTCCTGGAGGAGATCGTACACACGCTCGTGGAAAGCGGCGCGATATACGCCGACGAAAGGAACCGCTGGCAACTGAGCCTAGATTGGGAAAGCCTCGACGTGCCGGACACCATCCACGGGATGCTGATTAGCCGCATCGACCGCCTACAGGAATCGGACAGGCGTGTGCTCCAGGTCGCCTCTGTCATCGGCCAGACATTCCCTGTGGGCGTGTTGAGCGGTGTCTATCCGTACGCGGACGAACGGCCCGAACTCGTGAACTGCCTCCACCAGATGAGCGCCCTGGGCTTCACCATGCTGGACCGACCGGAACCGGAAATGGCCTATGCCTTCAAACACAGCATGATCCAGGAAGTCACCTACGAGAGCTTGCCCTATGCCCGCCGGCGAGACTTGCATGGCCAGGTGGCAGAATACGTGGAAAACAGCTATGCGGGCGTTGCTCTGGAGCGCTATGACTTCCTGGCCCATCACTACTACCTGGGCCGCCGGTGGCCCAAGGCCACGGAATATGCCAGCAAAGCCGGCCAGAGGGCCCAGGAGGCCTACGCCAACGAAGCGGCGATCACCTACTACGAACGGGCCCTGGAGCTGACCCGCCGTTACCAGGCCACACCAGCCACCGACGAAGTCAGTACGGCCGAAGCGCTCGGCGATGTGTATCGCTTGATCGGCCGGTACGAGCAGGCCAGCGACGTATACCGCTCTGCCCTGGCGGTCGATGACCTGCTGCCCCAACGCCGCGCCGATCTGCACCGCAAGGTCGCGCTGGCACACCAGTTCCAGGCCCAGTACGACGCGGCCCTGGCCGAGCTGGAGCGGGCCGAAGAGGGCCTGGTTGGGGAACGCGACCCATTAGCGCTGGCCCGCATCGGCAACGATCGGGGTTGGGTCTTCGCGCGCCAGGGACGGTACGAGGAAGCCGAGGCCGTGTGCAACCACGCCCTGCAACTGCTGGAACAGGCCCCCTCCGGCGAAGACCGCCAACGCACACGCACTAGTGTCTATGACAACCTGGGGTCTATCTGCCGTTTCACCGGGGAGTACGACCGCTCCATCGGCTTCTTGCAGGACAGTTTGGTACTGAAAGAACAACTGGGTGATCTGCAAGGCGTGGCCATTGTTTACAACCGCATCGCCGCCATTCACTGGAGCCGGGGGGATTACGAGACTGCCGCCGACTACATGAAACGCAGCCTGGAGATTCGAGAACGAATCGGCGATCGCTGGGGCATCGCGACTTCCTACAACAACCTGGGCATCGTCCACTACACCCAGGGGCAGTATGAACTGGCCGAGGCTTGCTATCAGCAAGCTCTGACTATCTGGCAGGAAGTCGGCGATACCTCGTATGTCGCCTTTGCCTACGTCAATCTGGGCGAGTTGTACTTCAGCGATGGAAAACTGGACCAGGCCGCCTGGCATCTCGAGCAGGGAGAGCGCCTGCTGTCGTCGTTGGGGAAGCAAAGCCTGTTGTTCGACGCGAACAAGTGGCTCGCGCAGGTGCGCCTCGCCCAAGGCCGCCAGGACGAGGCCCTCCGACATGCGGACACAGTGTTGGAGATCGCCAAGGAAACGGCGAACACGGAGTCTGAAGGGATCGCCCGGCGCATCTTGGCCCAGGTGCTGGCCGCCACCCGCGACGCGGACTGGCCAGCAGCCGAAGACCATTTCCGGCAGAGCCTGGAAATCCTCGGCAAGACGGAAAACGCGCTGGAATTGGGCCGTGCGCACTATCAGTTTGCCCTGGCCCTGCACCGCCGGCAACCGGACCGGGATGCCGAGGGGCAAGCGCTGTTGCGCGAGGCGGAGGCCATCTTCCGCCGCGTCGGGGCCAGACGCGACCTCGCCCTGGCGGAAGCCGAATTGGCAGCGATCCGTTTTGATTAGGCTTTTCCCGTATCTTTTCAAAAAATGGGGGCAAACCATAGGGTGCAACAGAAATCAGCCAC
>CAZDTE010000205.1:0-4523 GCA_964508275.1 uncultured Ardenticatenales bacterium | reverse complement strand
GCTGAGCACAGATTGTGGCAGCGGCATCCAGCGCGTGCAGATCGATTGGCAGCGAACTCAGTAGCAGGAGGACTGTTAGGGAAGCGGTACTATTGACGACGATCTCCCTCTGTGTTAAAATGGTGAATGCGGTTCATCAACCTGATGTACCGAATACCGCCAGGTAAATCACTCAGGGAGATCACGGTTTATGGCTATTATTCATCAACTTTCTGGTGGAATTGATCATCAAAGTTCGGCGAAAATTAGGACTTGTTTTTTGACTCGTTTTGTGGTATCATATAGACGGCACACGGAAAGCCCGGCCGATAGCTTTGCGCTCCCATTCCGCCCGCCCGTTGCCGGATGGGCCATACGTGCCGGGCAGGAGTAGGGCCAGTCACTTGCGTGTTGTGCGTTTGCACGTCCAGAGCTCAACGTCCATCGGATAACACCAAGCCCGTGAAACTCCAGAGGGAGGCACTAAGGTGAGACGGCTGATCGTTCGCCTCAGCCGGTATTCGATAATTGCGGGCCTCTTGATCGCCCTGGCGGTTCTGGGACACGTGGGGCCGTTGTTGGCCTCTGCCATATCACCGCCCGACGACGGGCGGGGATTCCCCTTGCCTCAGGTCACCGCCACCTCGGCCCGCTCGACGCCGACCGCGCGGCCCACCAGCACGCCATTGCCGCCCGCCACCCCAACGCCGCCACCGCCGACCGATACGCCTGTTCCACCACCGCCACCACCGCCGACCGATACGCCTGTTCCACCACCGCCACCACCGCCGACCAACACGCCCGCGCCACCACCACCGGTGCCAACCAACACCCCCGTCCCGCCACCGACGGATACGCCTGTGCCACCGCAACCGCCAACCAACACACCACCGCCTCCGCCTACGCAGTCACCGACCGGCACGCCGGTGGCCCCGGCGGCGACGCCGACCGCCGCACCGACGTGGACCGTGCCACCATCCGCCGCGACAGGTGCCATTCGCGGCAGCGTGTGGAACGACCGCAACCGCGACGGCCTGCGTAGCCTGGATGAACCCTCCCTGGCGGGCGCCCTGGTGCTCGTTATCGCCGAAGGTGGCCAGACTGTGGCCCAGGCCACCACCGGCGACGATGGCCTCTTCCAATTCGACACCTTGCCGCCCGCACGTTACCGCGTGGCCGAGCGGAACCCGCTGGGCTTCACGTCCACCACAGCCGATGAGGTGTGGGTGCAGGTGCGTCCCGACACCGTCAGCCAACTGACGTTCGCGGATTTCTCTCCGGCAGCATTGACACCAACAATTCCGCCAACCAATACACCGAGAGGCACACCTACCCTAGGCCCGACACCGACCATCACTCCCAGCCCGACCTGGACGAACACGCCGATACCGATTCCCACGGCGACCGGCATTCCGCCGACCAGCGCGCCGGTGCCCACGGCAGCGCCGACGAATACGGTGGCCCCCACAAGCACGTCAGAAGCGTCGCCCACGCTGTACCCGATCACGCCGGTGGCGACCAGCGTGGCCGTGGAGGTGGTCGCCGAGACGCTGCCGGTCACCGGTTCGGGCAATCTGCTGTTCTACTGGGTCGCGGTGCTGGTCGCGATAGGTGCGTTCGCGCGGGTGCTGCGCACACGGATCCCGTGAAACGTGGTGCGTTCTGCGTGAAACTTGATACCTGAAACCTAATACCCGACACCTGACACAGGAACTTCCGATGCGCAAGCTTTTGCGATACAGCCTGGCCATAGCTGTGCCCATCCTGGGTCTCATGCTCCTCATGACGCTGGGAGCCGGGGCGCAGGGCGAGGGCCCGCCGTACCCACCTCGCCCCACGCCTACCCCGGCCGTGCCGCCTCCGGCCCACCAGGGTCAGCCGGAACCGGAGGGCGTGCCGGATGAGTTCCCCGACTTGATCGTGGCGGACATCACCGTCCAGCCGGCAACCCGCCTGGTGAACATGCCACTCATGGTGTACGTGACCGTCAAGAATCAGGGGCCGAAAGACGTGGCGCTGGGTAACAACTTCTTTGCCGATCTGTACGTGGACCCCGGCGCGCCGCCGGAGCAGGGACGGCCCGGCGATGTGTCGTGGGGGGTGCAGTATTTCTGGGTGCCGGCCGGCGAGAGCTACGTCCTCACCACGACGCTGACCTTCACCGACACCGGTACGCACCACCTCTACGCCCAGACGGACACCGACGGCACCGTGATCGAGTCCAACGAGGAGAACAACGTCTTCGGCCCGTTCCAGTTCAAAGTGCAAACCAGCAAACGGTTCCGCCTGGTCACCAAGGCCGATTTCCAGAAGGGCTTTGGGACCCTTGACCTGACAGGGGCCGATGGCTTCCTGCAGCCCAGTGGCCTGTTTGAGGAGCCCGGGAGCGACCCCGGTTTCTACACCGGCACCGACCAGATGGTCAACGACATCACGTACACCCTTCCTATTACCAGCGTTCCCCAAGTCGTTACCGATACAGTAGCGCAGGTGAACCCGGTCATTGTGCATGGCTCCGGCAACACGATGTACGCCGCGTGGGAAGATGCCCGCGCCGGTTCAGCCTTCAACCGTGACATCTTCTTCGCTCGCTCCGACGATGGCGGCCTGACCTGGACCAGCGATGTGCGGGTGAACCAGGACTCCATCTCCTTGGTCGCCAACCAGTTGAACCCCCAGATGGCCTACGACGTCGTATCGGACACGTTGTACGTCGTTTGGCAGGATAACCGCAACGGCAATTACGACATCTACTTCGCTCGCTCCAAGGACAATGGCGTGACCTGGGTGGAACCGAACAGCAACCCGATCAACGACAACGCCGTGGACCCAAACGCGGACCAGTTGAACCCCTCGATCAGCGTCATCGTGGGCGGGCGCGTCTTCGTCGCCTGGCAGGACCAGCGCAACGGCAACAACGACATCTACATGGCCATGTCCGACAACGGCGGCGACACCTGGAGCGCCAACCAGTTCGTTACTGACGATCCGCTCACCACGAACCAGGCACAAACGTCGCCCAGCATCGCGGCCCGCAGCCCGGTCTACGGGTATAGCCCTGACGTATCCTGCGGCGGGGACACGGCGGTTGTGATCGCGTGGGAGGATAACAGCGAGAGCACCGGCATCACGGACACGACCAAGATCTACGCCGTCTATGGCTGCATCACCAGCGGGGCCGGCATCACCACAGCCCACGCCGACTTCAGTCTCGACTTCTCCCTCACCCCACGGCCCGACTTCGTGGACGAGCACGATCCCAACCTGGCCGTTGGTGACGTGACAATTGCCATCACCCATTCGGAGTCGATCTCCGTGACCGGCGTGCCGACGGAGACAGAGCAGGTGGTCTGTACGGCGTACTTCGACGTCAAGAAGTTCCACGCCGTCTGGCAGCACATCCAGCAGGATTCGGGAGAGGCCGACATCTACTACTCCAGCATCAACTCGCCGGCCCGCTATCTGGGTGAGGTGCCGTCGAGGTGCTACACGGACGATTACGGGATTGGCCACCGTTTGGATCCAGGGCAGTGGCCTCCCCAGACATGGAACTACGACAAACCGCCAACGTTCCCGCATGACTACCCGCCGGTCAACGGCTGTACCCATGAACCGGCGACGATCGCCCTGGACCCGCCGCGCTCGTGCATCGCGCCGGATGCGGCGACGCCGGCCACTCCCCTGCAACCGGTCTGGCGTGGCGATCCGGCAATCACGATTGACGAGGCCACGGGCGGCGCTATCGTCACCTGGTCCGATGCGCGGAACAACTTTGATGGCTGGAAGCGCGATGTTTATGCGGGCCGCCTTTTCCAGAGGAGTTCCGACTCTGCAGACTTCTTGCGCGAGGGGAACTGCGACCGGGTGGTCAACAACAACCTGCACATCTACCGCTACCTGAATGCGCCGAACGACTACGCTCGCTACATCCCGGCATCCGGCAACTTGCGCCACCCGTCGGTGACCGCCTTCGGCGGGCGCGTGTACGTGGCCTGGGATGACGACCGCTTTGGCGACCCGCTCCTCGGCGGGCGATCCAATCGCGACATCTTCCTGGTCCGCAGCCGGATGATTGGGGAGTTCCCCTCTGACTGGTCGTACATCTCGCCAGCCTTTGACGCCGGCGGGGACGCGGACTGGTACACGATTGACTGGTGGGGCATCACGCGCATCTCCAACACCTTGTCCCTGCAAGTGCGCTATGGCGACGACCCGAACTGGCCGCGCACCGACGCGCCGGTGGGCACGTGGACCGCCTGGACCGGCGTTGGCGGGGCCGGCGACGTGTACGACGCCCCCGGTCAGCACCTGCGCGACTCGTCCGGCAAGCTGTTCCCCACCTCCCGTTACATACAGTTCCGGGTCAATCTGCGCTACGACACCAGCACGCCAGACCCCTGGCGGTACGACAGTTGGGGCAATCCCGGCCCCTGCCTGAGCGAGGTGTCGATTCACTTCGAAGGGGGCGCCATCATCTATCTGCCGTTCTTCGTCAAGGGCGGAGCGGCGACCGGCGCACCGATCACGCCGAACGATCCTTACTA
>CAZDTE010000204.1:0-4643 GCA_964508275.1 uncultured Ardenticatenales bacterium | reverse complement strand
CCGGACCGTGTTGGCAGTCAGGTTCTGGACGTGCGCTCCCTCCAGGAAGGAACCCAGGCCAGCGTTACCTCCGGCAAAGATCTGGTGAATCCCCGCCCCGCCAGGCGTAGTGTCGTAGCACTCCCCACGCACCAGCAACAGATTGGGATTCCAGTTCAGATTGTGGGTGAAGGTGAAGACGCTACCAGCGGCGACGTCTTGCCAGTCACCCAGCGCCACCAGGCTGTCGTAATCGGGCAGCGGGTCAGGCCGGGTGACGAACACGCGCACCTGTTCGACATTGGTGTCGTCTGCCCGGCGGTACACCTGCACCGAGTTGTCGGTCAGCCGCATCCAGTAGGCCCCGATCTCGTCGTTCCCTGCCAGCAGGCCGCCATAGGAAAAGTGGTGGATGCCGTGCACCGTGTCGCTGAACCACATAGACATGACCAATTCGGTATCGGTGATCCCCAAATTGTGGTTGAACAGCGTGTTGCTGCCGGGCGAGATGGTCCGCCAGCCGCTGTCGTAGTCCGGCGTGGCTGCATCCCAAACGCGGATTCTGATTTGGTCGGCCACGGTATCGCTCGGCATACGTGTGACCTGCACGCTGCTGGCGGTCAGGTGCTGCCAGTAGGCTCCGTGCCAGGCGCCATTATTCTCTACGCCACCATAGTTGGCACGGTTGACGCCGCGTCCCCCGTTCGGGTCCCGGAACCACAGCTCCACACGAAGTTGTTCGGGCGCCGAGCCCAAGTTGTGGGTGAACGTAATCGTCTGTCCCTGGTTGATCGCCTGCCATCCACTGCCCCAACTGCCGGCAGCCGCCGTGTGAACGACTGCGTTTGCCGAGTCTTCCGGCGGAGTCCCCGCCGCGGTGGTCCTGGCAATGAGCAGCATCCCACCAAGAAGTAAGCCGACAACCACCGGGATCAAAACCAACGTTCGTTTGTGTTTCATTCTGCTCCTCCGTTTCGTGATTCGTGATGCGTAATCCGTGGTACGCAACACGTACCACGCTGTTCATCGTTCACCATTCTGCGTTCATCATTCCGAAGAAGCTTGACGCCCCCTCTGGCGAACACAACCCGCGCCCTCATCCCTGCCTCCCTAATCTTCGGTCTCGCCTCGGCGGGAGACCTGCGGCGGGCACCTTGCCTCCTCGCTGGGCGAGGTCTCCTGACCGAGCCCGCGTCTCGCACTCTCTGCTCCCTGATTCATCACTTCACGATCACCGGCAGGTAGGCCTTCTCTGCGCCGACGATGACGAACTCTGCGGCCTCCACGTCCCCCAGCACCGATTCGCCCTGGGATATGATTTCCGTGGAGCGCCAGCTACTCAGGCTGAAGCGGACTTCGGCCTGGCCAAGCTGCAGGGCCTTGAAGCGCACCCGGGCGATCGTGAACTGGCCGCTGGCCGGCGAGCTGCCAACGCTGCTGGCAACGAAGTCCACGCGACCGCGTACAGGGTCCACCGCATTCCCTAGAACGATGGGCAAGGCCGTGCCCGGCTGCACCTGCGTGGCCGGCGTCCCGCTCGCATCCACGACCTGCAGCAGCGTCGGGTCGAAGTCCAGGTGTATCTCGACGGCGTCCACCGGCTGCGCGCCGGCACCGGCGACCACGTCTACGGTGATCACGTCCCCTGCAGAAACCAGCGTCGCCGTGGGAACCAGCCGCAGGGATACGGTGCCGGTCAGGGTGAGACTGTCCAACCGCAGGTCGAGCGTCTCTGGTTCTTTCGCAGCGGCCTGGATGGTCAAACCAGAGGTGGGAACGCCGACCAGCACATCGCCCCGGCGCCCGAAGTTTGTCTGAAGCAGGGTCAGGTCGGCGGCATCCGCTGTGTTGTCCTCGTTGAAGTCGGCGCGCGGGTCGAAGCCGGGTTGCCCTTGCGATTTTCCGTATGCCGCAGCCAGCAGGGATACGTCTCGCACATCCACCCGGTTGTCGTTGCGCGCGTCGCCTTCGAGGAGCGTCTCCACGTTCGCGCTGTTCAATCCGTGGGTCAACGTAATCGGCAGGAAGTTGCGCAGCGTGTGTAAACCCTTCAGCCGCAGGCGGTAGCGGCCCGGTGCAACCGCATCCGGCATGGCGAAAGCGCCGCTATCGTCGCTCGCCGTGCCGAAGACGTAGGCCGGCCCGCGCTCATTCGGACGGCTGAGCGTCAGCAGCAGCGGCACATTCCACGACGAATCGGGCGGCGCGGGCCGGCCCTGCATCGTCGCCGTGCCGGTCAGCACAGCCGCCGGGCCTGCGATCACCGAGCTGCCCTGCACAACGTCGAGCACCGAAACGCCGCCAGCGGTCACGTCGCTCTGGCGCGGGGCTGCGAGACTCCAGGTGACGGTCGTGCCCGCCGTCGCGGTGATCGCCTTGAACCGAACCAGCGCGACACGGAAGCGACCTGCCGCAGGCTCGCCGGTGGCGACGTAGGCGATTTGGCCGCCGGGGTTGTCCACCGTGTTGGTGACGACCGTCGTCAACACGGTGCCCGGCACAATCTGGGTCGCCGGGTCACCGCTTGCGTCCACCACCATCAGCGCCGCCGGATCGAAGTCGAGGTAGGCGCTGACGCCGTCAACGGTTTGCGCGCCGGCCGAGACTTCTATCTCCACGTCAAACGACTGGCCTGCCCGGATGCGGTTCGTGTCGGGCGAGAGTTGCAAGTTTACCCGATCGGATCGCGGGACGAGGACCAGGGCGTAGTCGGCCAGAGTGACGATCTCGCCACCCAGGTAGGCGCTGGCCCGTGCCGATTCCTGGGCCGGCGCGAAGTTCAGTCCGGCGAAGTTGGCGATGTCGTCGTAGCCACGCACGTACCCTTGCGGTCCCCACCCGGTTGCCGTGCGCATGATGCCGTAGCGGTCGTGCGAGACGTAGGCCGCATCGTTGTGAATCGTGTACGGCGGGGCAATGGCGTGGCCGTGAGTACCGGGCGGCGCGACCTGACCGGGCAGGCCGGCCTCGGCATAGTTGCGGAAGGGATCGCTTAAGATGATGCCGTCTGCCGTGCAACTGGCGCCGGACACGGCGGTGTAGTGCCCGCCGAGTCGCTTCCATCCACCCGGCTGCTGTTCCCAGAAGCCGAGGAGCAGAAGCACTTGCCGATTCTGTTTCGCCTCCGCGCGCACCCAGTCGAACGATGGAGACTTGCGCAGCGTCAAAGTGTATTCATCGGCCAGGCCCATGCTACCCAGGTAGGTGTTTAAGCCGGCGACCAGATTGTCCAGGTCGGTGCCAGGATGATTCTGATCGGTGAACATGCGGGTGGCCAGATCGCCGATCAGGGGCTGCACGTTTTGGGCGTCGTGGTCATCCCACGTGCCGTAGCTTTCCACCAGCGAATAGCTGTCGGAGGCGGTGGGTGGCGGCGTGCTGCCCGACTCCTCCGCGGAGTCGCGCCACCAGAGCAGGTCGGCCACGGCCACCGGCCCGTCGTACGACCAGCGACCGGTCGCCGTACGCCAGGCGAAGCTCTGGCGCTGGTCGAAATCGGGCAGGCCGGCGGGAGCGTAGTCGCCCTGATTGTCCGGCAGCCAGCAGGTGTTTTGCGCTTCTCCAGGCGGGGGCGCAGCGCTGACGCACAACGAGACATCGTCCACGAAGGCCCAGGTGTTGCCCGATTGGCCATCGTTGCGCACGGCGAACAGCAGGCCAATCGTCTGCCCTGCGTACTGGGAGAGGTCGGCCGTGACGGTCTGCGAGACGCTTTGCCCGCCGTGGAAGCGCAGCGGTTGCAGCGGCTGCTCATCGCCGGTGGTGACGGCGGCCAGGAACCAGTCGTAGTCGGCGCTCCTGTCCCGCGAGCCGGTGCGGTAGCGGAAGGAGAGTTGGGCGTGCACTGTGTCTTCCGGCAGGGTGACCATCTGCCGTGCCCAGGAGAGGCCGGCGGTGTCGGTGATTCCTGCGTTCCCTAGCATCAAGGCGTGCGTGCCGGTGAGCAGGTCCTCGGCGGTGATGATCGGGGCCGGGCTGCCGCCGTGCGCCCAGCCGCCCCAGCCAGGCTCCTCGAAGTCGCCGTTGGTCAGCCAGTCGGTGCAGGCGGATGGCGGCGGGATCGGCGCGGTGATCGTGATGTCAACTGCGGCGGTGACCGTCAGCCCGCCGGTGTCGGTGACGACGGCGGTGATCGTGTGTGTGCCCACGGACAGCGTACGAGCCATCACCTCGCGCCCGCTGCCCAGCGCGCCATCGTGGTCGGAGTTCCACCGAATCTGCGCGGCGATGTCCTGGTCTTCCCGATCCTGGGCCTCGGCGGTGAGGAAGAGCAGGCTGTCTGCGCGGTGGTACGAGCCGTCGGCCGGTCGCGTGATGCGTAGTTGCGGCGCGTGGTTCGGCACGGTGAAGTCGGCGTCGGAACTGTCGGTGCCGGTGCGCACGCCATCGCTGGCGATGACGCGCAGGCGGGCGTGGTCCGTGCCCGGCAGATACGCGGCGTCGAGCGTGTAGGTGGTCACGGTGATGTCGCGCGTGATCGGCAACCAGCCGGTGCCGCCGTCGCGGCTGATCTGGAGGGAGAAGGTGAGCGGGTCGCCGTCGGCGTCGCCGGCCTGCCATTGCGCCTGGAACGTGTCGCTGATCGTCTCGCCGCCGTTGGGAGCCAGCAGGGTGACCGTGGGAGCGTTGGCGCTGACGACGCGCGTGTCCAACGTCTTCGTGCC
>CAZDTE010000203.1:0-4649 GCA_964508275.1 uncultured Ardenticatenales bacterium | reverse complement strand
TTGGGGGGCATGTGCCCCCAAGAATTGGGGGGCATGTGCTCCCCCCAGCCCCCCTCAGTCCCCCCCAAAGTTGTGGGGGGGACTGAGGGGGGGGCCGGGGGCGTTCCCCAAGTTATTGAGATGATACGCCCATACATACTTCATTATTAAATCAAAGCGGAGGTGCTCCCTGAAGGACATACTGCAACGGCTGACACCCTATCGGGACGAGGTGGAGTCGGCGATGGTGCGTCTGCTGGAACCCCCGTCCCCCGCGTTCGATGCGCTCTATGGAATGATGCACTACCATCTGGGCTGGGCAGACCGCGATCTGCAACCGGCCCGCCTGCCATCCGGCAAGCGCCTCCGGCCCCTTTTCTGCTTGCTGGTGTGCGAGGCGATCTCCGGCCAACGTATTGCGGCCCTGCCGGCCGCCGTCGCTATCGAACTGGCGCACAACTTCTCGCTGGTTCACGACGACATCGAGGATCAGGACACGGAACGCCATCACCGTCCAACCGTTTGGTCGCTCTGGGGAATCGCTCATGGCATCAACACCGGCGACGCGATGTTCGTTCTGGCCCGCAACGCGTTGCGTTCTCTCTTCGAACGGGGTGACGTGCCGACTCACCGGGCCGTGACCGTCACGAGGCGTTTCGACGAGACGACCCTGGCGTTATGTCAGGGCCAGTACCTGGATATCACGTTCGAGACGATCCAGACGGTAGACGTGGAGAGCTATCTGCAGATGATTCGCGGCAAGACCGCCGCCCTGCTGGCCTTCGCCACCGAAACCGGCGCGCGGCTTGGGGGAGCGCCCCCGGACCTGGTCGAAGGGTATCGCCGGTTCGGCGAGTCGCTCGGCATGGCCTTCCAGATGATCGACGATGAACTCGGTGTGTGGGGAGACTCGCAACACACCGGCAAGCCGGTGGGAGTCGATCTGCGCCGGCGCAAGAAATCACTGCCGGTGATTCATGCGCTGTCCAGCCTGCCCCGGCCGGATTTGGACGAGCTGCAACGGTTGTGTGCGGCCGACGAACTCCTGGCGGACGCCGACGTATTCCGTGTGACGCGTCTGTTGGAGCAGTCGGGGGCACGCGAATTCGTGCGCCGGCTGGCCGGCGAAGCCCAGTCGGAGGCGCTAGCGGCGTTGGAGAAGGCGGGACCGGTGGGACCGGCCGGCCGGTTGTTGCGTGACCTCACCGCCGCGCTCCTGGACCGGAGTTTCTAGGTTGCCAGGCCCGCCGCCGTCAAATCCGTGCCCGCCAGCCCGATGCCGATGACGTATCGCGGGCCCGGTTCCACGCACACATGAGCGTCAGTCCGGCAAGAACCTTTGGAACACTTCGTTGCCCAGCAGACGGCCTCGGGCCGTCAGACGCACGCGGTCTGTAGCCTCTTCCAGCAGGCCCAGAGCAACCAGTTCCGAAAGCTGGGTGGCGTATACGTCCCGCAACGATCGACCAAATCGCGCGTGGAACCGTTCATCGCCGACGCCTTCCGCAACGAGCCGCAGGCCCAGGATCATCGTTTCGGCCATCTCCATAGACATGGGAATCTGCTCGACCGAGGCGCTCTGCGCAGCGCATGACAGAGGGAAACCCGATTCGCTTGGCGTGGATGCGTCCTGTTCCAGACACCGCACGTAATTCACTGGATGTGACCGGTTGGCAAACCGTGCGCCGGCTATCCAACTGTGAGCGCCGGCTCCCAGGCCCAAGTACGGTTCGTTGCGCCAGTAGGTCAGGTTGTGCCGGCTGGCGCGGCGCATGCCTTCGCGCGCCCAGTTTGAGATCTCGTAGTGCGCGTAGCCAGCCCGAGCCAGCATCGTTTCGGCCAACTCATACTGATCCGCCGCCGCGTCTGGGTTGGGCCACGGCAACCGGCCGGTCACAACATCGTCGTGCAGCGGCGTGCCCGGCTCCAACCCCAGAGAATAAAGCGAGAGGTGCTCTGGCTCCAGGGTCAGGGCCGCGGCCAGTGTTTCTCGCCACGGGTGCAAGCCCTGACCAGGCAAGCCATAGATCAAGTCCAGGCTGATATTGTCGAAGCCGACCTCACGGGCAACCGCAACCGCCTCGCGCGCCGTGGCCGCATCATGGAGACGCCCCAACAGAGCCAACTCCTCGTCGGCGAAGCTTTGCACCCCCAGGCTTAGTCGGTTCACGCCGGTCGTGCGCAGAGATTCCAGGTAGGGCGCTCCGACCGAGGTGGGATTCGCTTCCACCGTGATTTCGGCCTGTGCCTCAAGAGCGAACGCTCCGGCGCAGGCCTCCAGGATGCGGCCGATCAGATCGGCCGGCAATCGGGTGGGTGTGCCCCCGCCCAGGAAGATGCTGTGTGCTGCCTTGCGGCGGCCGGCCGGGGCGAAGTGGGTTCCCTGGGCAACGATTTCGTGGCACAGGGCGTCCACGTAGCGCGTTTGCCAGTCGTCAAGTCCTACATACGTGTTGAAGTCGCAGTACGTGCAGCGATGGCGGCAGAAGGGAACGTGCAGATACAGGGCAAGGCTGTCCCGATCGTCGAGGGACCATTTCTCCATTGACGTCATTCCCGTTTCCCGATAAGCTGGCAATGAAGCACACACTACCCGACGTACAGTATAGCACGACAAAACGGTGCTGGCAAACCAAAACGATGTGGTAGTTGCCGAATCGGCCATTCAGGGCTATAATTCGGTTGTTTCTAGACATACACAGGAGATCGAGGAACGGTGTGTTGAGAACGGAAACCATCGCGCAGGCACCGGCAGGCCAAACTGGGAAATTGGCCGCTGGTACAATCATCGAAGACCGCTACCAAATCGAGCGCGTGCTGGGCGTCGGCGGTATGGGCGCCGTGTACGCGGCGTATGACTTGCGGTTCACCAGTGCGCGCCGGCTCTGTGCGGTGAAAGAGATGCTCAACCCCTACCACGGCGACGAGGCTGCGGAGAGCCGAGAAATCTTTGAGCGCGAAGCCAACATCCTGGCCAGCCTGAGTCACCCGACGATCCCAAAAGTATACGACTACTTCAATGAGGGAGACCGGTACTTCCTGGTTCAGGAATACATCGACGGGAAGAACCTGGAGGCCGTCCTGGATAGCCGAGGAGGGCCCATGCCGCCCGAAGAAGTCGTGGACTACGCGATTCAGGTTTGTGACGTGCTGTCCTACCTGCACAATCGCCAGCCCACACCGGTGGTGTTCCGCGACATGAAGCCGGCCAACATCATGCTCTGTGACGATGGTCATATCGTGCTGGTAGACTTCGGCATCGCCAAGCAATTCCAGCCGGTGGGCCGTGGCACCATGATCGGCACAGAGGGCTACGCACCGCCAGAGCAGTACAAGGGCATCGCCGATCCACGGGTGGACATCTACGCCCTCGGGGCCACAATGCACCACCTACTCACTGACATGGATCCGCGGCTGGAGCCCCCTTTCAGCTTCCACCAGCGTCAGATCTCCACCGTTAACCCACGAGTATCGCCAGAACTGGTGGCCGTAGTGGAACGGTCCCTGTCCTATGAACCGCACCTGCGCTTCCGTTCGGCTACCTTAGTGCAAAAGGCATTGGAGGGCGTGCCAGAATGGCGGGGCAAGGTGGCTGCCGCCACTGCCGGCCCTCGACCAGCGGAGGTCCGGCGGGAGATACCGGCTGCGCCGCGCCCAACACCTAAACCGCCCCAGGCAGGGTCCACAATCGAGATCGAAACGCTCGCCCAAGAGCGCCCAGCGCCGGTAGCGACCCAGCTGCAAGAGGTCACACCGCTCTGGACATTCCGGTGCGAGGAAGAGGTTCGATCCTCGCCTGCCGTATCCGGTGGCACGCTCTACGTTGGCTGCTATGACAACAACTTGTATGCCCTTGATGCTAAGAGCGGCGAATTCCAATGGAAATACGCTACCGAGGGGGGGATTGCTTCCAGCCCGTGCGTATGGAAGGACCTGGTCATCGTCGGCTCCGAGGACCGTATACTCTATGCCGTCCACACCCGGACCGGACGAATCACCTGGACGTACCCTACGAAGGGGCGCGTGCGGTCTTCACCGCGCTTCCTGGGCGAGTTTGTCTTTGTGGGATCCGATGATCATGCCGTGTATGCCCTCGGCGCGCGCAAGGGCCAACTCCGCTGGAAGTTCGAGGCCTCGCGCCCGGTCCGCTCCTCAGCCACGTTCACGGAGAGCAGCGTGGTCTTCGGCTCCGAGGACAGCCTTCTCTACGCGCTGGACTTTTCGACCGGAAAACCTCGGTGGAAGTTTCGCGCCGGCGGCCCCATCGTCGCGTCGGCGACGACAGACGAAAAGCTGATCTTTATCGGTTCAATGGACTGGCTCGTGTACGCGCTCGACGCCGAGTCCGGCTGGCCGGTGTGGCAATACCGCACCGGCGACCGCGTGGTTTCGTCGCCGACCCTGGACAATGAACGGCTCTATGTCGGCTCTGTGGATGAACACCTGTACTGTCTGGACAGTCGCTGGGGTAAGTTGGTCTGGAGGGTTCACCTCGGTGGCCAGGTGACGTCATCACCAACCGTGGCGAACAATCGGGTCTATGTCGGCGCCGCCAACGGCATGATCTTCTGCCTGGAATGTGCCACCGGAAAGATCGCCTGGCGCTACCAAACCAAGGGGCCGGTCCCCTCCTCGCCCACCGTGGTTGACGGAGTGGTGTACATCGGCTC
>CAZDTE010000202.1:0-4661 GCA_964508275.1 uncultured Ardenticatenales bacterium | reverse complement strand
GCCCCCCTAACCTGAGGTTAGGGCCTAACCCCCCAACTTTGGGGGGCTAGGGGGGCGGGGCCGGGGGGCGTTCCCCAAGTTATTGAGATGATACAGTTTGAGTCACTGAACGTTGTTCTCGGCGGCCCGCCGGACGTCGTTCTCGGCGGCATAAAGTGAAAAGAGCAGAACATGTCAAACGAACGAGAACCGGTCATCGTGGGAGCGGCGCGCACGGCCATCGGCAAGTTCGACGGGACACTCTCGCCGGTGCCGGCCGTGGAGTTAGGCGGCGCTGCCATCGGGGCGGCCGTGGAGCGGGCCGGTATCGAGCCGGCGAGCGTGGACGAGGTGATCATGGGCAATGTGCTCCAGGCCGGCCTGGGCCAGAACCCGGCCCGCCAGGCTGCACAGCGTGGCGGGCTGCCGGTAGAGGTCGGCGCCCTGACCGTGAACAAGGTCTGTGGGTCCGGTCTGAAGGCCGTGATGCTGGCCGCGCAAGCCATCCGCGCCGGCGATGGGTCGTGCTACGTTGCCGGCGGCATGGAGAACATGAACCAGGGCCCCTTTCTGTTGCGCAAAGCGCGCTTCGGCTACCGGCTGGGCAACGACGAACTGGTGGACGCGACGACGCACGACGGCCTGTGGTGCGCTTTCGAGAACCAGCACATGGGCGACTCTGCCGAGTGGATCGCCTGCGAGTACGACGTCGGCAGGGAGGACCAGGATGCCTTGGCGCTGGAAAGCCACCGCCGCGCGGCCGCGGCGACCCGGGCCGGTGCGTTTCGGGACGAGATCGTCACGCTCACCGTTCCGCAGCGCAAGGGGGCGGCGATCCGGTTCGACACGGACGAGTCTGTGCGCTTCGACACCAGCAAAGAAGCCCTCGCCCGCTTGAAGCCGGTCTTCCAGGAGGATGGGACGGTGACGGCGGGCAATGCCCCCGGCATCAACGACGGAGGCGCGGCGCTGGTAGTCACCAGCCGGGCTTTTGCGGAGACGCAAGGTTTGCGGCCGCTGGCGCGGATCACCGGTTATGCGCAGGCAGCGGTCAAGCCGCTCGCTCTCTTCGCTGCCCCGATCTACGCTGTGCGTCGCCTGACGGATAGGCTGGGTGTGACCATCGATCACTTCGACCTGATCGAGATGAACGAGGCGTTCGCCGCGCAGACTCTGGCCGATGGGAATGAACTGGGGGTGGACTGGTCACGCGTGAACGTGAACGGAGGGGCCATCGCTTTGGGGCATCCACTTGGGGCGAGTGGAGCGCGAGTGTTGGTCACGCTCCTTTATGCCCTGCACAAGCGGGACCTGCAAACCGGTTTGGCGACGCTGTGCCTCGGCGGCGGCGAAGCGGTTGCCATGAGCATCGAGCGGATGTAACGTTGTATCCGATCCTGTTTCGCGCGGCCAACATGACTCTCTACTCGTACAGTGTTTGCATGGCTCTGGCATTGCTGGCCGGCATCGGCTGGGCGCTGTGGGCCGCTCCCGGCCGAGACATCGAGCAAGGCGATGTCCTGGAAGGGGCGTTGCTTGTCCTGGCGGCAGCCGTCGGCGGCGCGCGGTTGTTCGAGACCCTTGGTAACTGGGACTACTTCCGCCAGTCTCCCGGCGAGATCTTCCGTCTGTGGCAAGGCAACTTCGCTTTTCAGGGCGGCTTGGTGGCCGGCGTGGTGGCCTTGTTTCTGTATTCGCGCTGGCGACGGCTCTCGTTTTGGGCCCTGGCTGGGGTAGCAGCGCCCGGCACGGCCTTGGCGACGGCGTTCGGTTGGCTGGGTGCGCTGCTGCACGGAGCCAACTACGGCATCGTCAGTTCAGGCGCTTTGGCCATCGAGTTGCCCGACCTCTACGGGATAGCGGTGCCCCGGTTCCCGACGCAGTTGGCCGGGCTGGCGTGGTCGCTGATCCTGTTCGCAATCCTAGCCCTGGCCTGGCGTCGAGGCGTCCCCGCCCGAACGCTGGCCCTGCTCTGGCTGCTGCTGTACGCCGGCGGGATGTTCGGTTTGGGATTCACGCGGGCGGACGAGACGTTGTATTTCGGCGTACTGCGGATCGCACAGATCTTCTTCTTGGCCGAAGGTATGACGGCCGGGATCGCGTTACTCGTGCTGGGTACCCAGTGAGCCTGGCGCGCCAGCACACGGAGGGGCGGAATCATGGAGAACCTGCGGATTGCGTTGGCGCAAATCAACTCCACGGTCGGAGACCTGAGCGGGAACACGGAGAAGATACTGGGCTACCTGGAACGAGCACGTAACGCCGGCGCTGACGTCGTAGCCTTCCCCGAAATGACCATCACGGGGTACCCCCCGGAAGACCTCTTGCTGAAACCGGACTTCATCCACGCGAACCGCGAGGCATTGGACCGAGTCGTTGCCGCCACTCAGGGCCTTACCGCCGTGATCGGCTTCGTTGATTACACCGGAGACATCCACAACGCCGCCGCCGTGGCCCACGATGGCCAACTGGCCGGGGTGTACCACAAACGGTTCCTGCCGAATTACGGTGTCTTCGACGAAGACCGCTACTTCGAGCCCGGATGGAAAACGCGGGTGTTCGTACGGAGCGGCGTCGTCCTGGGGGTCAGCGTCTGTGAGGACATCTGGTACCCCAACGGCCCGCCGGAAGCCCAGGCATTGCACGGCCAGGCTCAGGTGCTGATCAACATCTCCGCCTCTCCATACTACGCCGGCAAAGGGCGTGTGCGGGAGCGGATGTTGGCCACGCGAGCCGTTGACGATGTGGCGATCGTGGCGTTTTGCAACCTGATCGGAGGACAGGATGAGCTGGTGTTCGACGGCGGCAGCGTGATCTTTGGTCCGGACGGTGAGTTGATCGCCCGCGCCCGGCAGTTCGAGGAGGATCTGCTGGTCGCTGACTTGTCGATCTCCGCAGTGTTTCGCCGTCGCCTGCACGATCCCCGACGGCGCAAAGAGCGCATTGCGTTCGGTGGCGGTGCGAGGGACGTGAAGCGTGTCATCCTTGCCCCGTTATCACCACCCCGGTCACCTCGCCGCCCACGGCAAGAGCCTGCTCGTGTGCCGCTGCTGTCTGCCGATGCCGAGGTCTACAAAGCCCTCGTAACCGGAACGCGTGATTACGTCCACAAAAACGGCTTCCAGACCGTGGTCATTGGCTTGTCTGGCGGGATCGACTCCACGCTGACTGCCGCGATCGCCACTGATGCCCTGGGTGCGGGCCATGTGGTCGGCGTTTCCATGCCGTCGGTTTATTCCTCTTCGGGAAGCAAAGAAGACGCCCGCATCCTGGCGGAAAACTTGGGCATTCGTTTCCTGACGATCCCGATTCAGGACACGTTCCGGAGTTTTCTGGAGACGCTGCGAGAGCTATTCGCGGGCACCGAGCCAGGGATCGCCGAGGAGAACATCCAGGCCCGCGTGCGCGGCAACCTGTTGATGGCCCTGTCCAACAAGTTCGGCTGGATGGTGCTGACTACGGGGAACAAAAGCGAGTCTGCCGTTGGGTACGCCACGCTTTACGGAGACATGGCCGGCGGCTTCGCCGTGATCAAGGACGTGCCGAAAACGCGGGTCTATTCGCTGGCCCGGTACCGGAACACGATCTCGCCGGTGATTCCGGAGAACTGCATCACCAAGCCCCCGTCGGCAGAGCTGCGCCCCGACCAAAAGGACACAGATAGCCTGCCCCCCTACGAATTGCTCGACCCCATCCTGCACGCGTACGTGGAGGAGGATCAGAGCATCGCCGAGATGGTGGCGGCCGGCATGGACGAGGAAACGGTGCGCCACGTGGTGAAGCTGGTGGATCGCAATGAGTACAAGCGGCGGCAGGCCCCACCGGGGATCAAGATCACCACGCGCGCGTTCGGCAAGGACCGGCGGCTGCCGATCACGAACCGGTACACCAGCCGGTAGCTGGCGGCCTTATTCGTCGGAGGCCGGTTTGGGCAGCTGCCGGCGGCGAAAGTCAACGAACCGGTAGCCTGCTCCGCGCTCGGTGAAGATGTACTTGGGATGCGCGGGATCAGGCTCGATCTTCTTCCGCAGGTAGGTGATGTACAGGCGCACGTAATGGTCCTCGTCGAGGTACTCGTGGCCCCATACCTTGGAGAGCAAGATTTCGTGCGTCATCACCCAGCCGGCGTTTTTGACCAGGTGGTAGAGGAGTCGCCATTCGGTCGGGCGCAGTTTGACTCGTTTGCCTTGCGCGATCACCTCACGCCGAGGGAAGTCGATGGAAAGGTCCTCGTCAATCACCAGCGTGGTTGATTCGGGGGGAGTGGCCATCGACGTCCGGCGCAAAACAGCCTTGATGCGGCTGGACAATTCCCGAGGGCTGAACGGCTTCGTCACATAGTCATCGGCACCCAGGTCCAGGCCACGGACGCGGTCATCTTCCTCGCCGCGAACCGTCAGCATGATCACCGGCACGTCGGAGGTCTGGCGGATTTCCTTCAGCGTTTCAAACCCGTCAAGTTCCGGCATCGCGACATCGAGCACGACCAGGTCCGGCAAGTCTTCGCGCACCCGTCGCAGGGCTTCCAGGCCATCGTAGGCTTCCGTCACCCAGTAGCCATCCACCTCCAAGTTCAGGCGGATGAAACGCACCATGCGTTTCTCATCATCTGCGACCAGGATGTGCTTTCTACGTACTTCATCGCCCGACATCGTTTCTCCGGGTTTTAAGAGAGCAGCCGG
>CAZDTE010000201.1:0-4664 GCA_964508275.1 uncultured Ardenticatenales bacterium | reverse complement strand
GGTTAGGCCTAACCTCAGGTTAGGGGGGCTTGACGTCCTGCTCACCCCGAAATAATGAGAAGATACGCCAAGGCCTTGAAAACCGCATTCCCTGACCGGGGAGGGATAGCCGTGCGAATTCTCAAGCAGCGGTCGGTACCATCGCTCTGGAGGGCGATGCTGTCTTTTCTGGTCACCGTGATCCTGGCCACCTATGAACATTGGTCGGCCCAGGACTTGGCGTGGAGCTTCTGGCTGGCCGGACTGCTCCTGGGCCTGATCTACCTGGCCGTCTACCAGGTGGCCCAGGGAGATTGGGAGACCCTGTTGGCCTACGTCTTCTTTCTGCTCTTCTTCTACTTGATCTTTGCCGGCTTTCTGGACACCGTTTTCGCCTGGGCGGCCTGGGAGACGACGGGGCAGCTCATGCCACCGCTACTCGCCACCATCCCGGTCGCCATCACGCACGCTGCGCGCGAGCGCTGGCCCTTTCTCCTCACGAGCGGCCTGGCTCTGCTGCCCGACTACGTCCTGGACGCCCGCACGGTCAACTTCACCGACCTGAGCAAGCCGCTCTTCGGCCATGACCTGCTGCGCATGATGGCCCTTGTCTTCATCCTGGTTGCGCTGACCTTGCTGCAAGCGGGCGTGTTTGCCTTGTATGCCATCCTCGCCGTTTACTTTTTTCCCTGGGAGAGCTGGCGCCGAATCGGTCGAAGGCTTTGGCGTCTCCTCTAGCTCGTTGGCCTGGCTAATCTGCTCGTCCTGGCCCCTGGCACGGTCTTCGCCGGTCAGGCGCAGCAACCAGGCAGGTTGGCATCGGGCGCGGGGTGCTCAACCGAACAGAGGCCACAGGAGCGGCAGGAACACCAGGGTTGCGATCAGGATAGCCAGGTTCAGGAGGGCGCCCACGCGGGTGTAATCGCTGAAGCGGTAGCCGCCTGGGCCGAAGACCAGCACGTTGGCCTGGTGGCCGACGGGTGTCAGGAAGCTGGTGGATGTGCCGATGACGGTTGCCAGCACGAACGATTGGGGATTGGCCCCCAGGCCGAGGGCCACGTCAATGGCGATCGGTACCATCAACACGGTGGCCGCGGCGTTGGACATCGGCTGCGTGATCAGCCCGGCTAGAATGTAGATCCCCGCAAGGACAGCGAGGGGGCCCATAGCCCCAACCGCGCCGACGAGCAGGTTTGCCAGATAGCGGGCTGTGCCGGTGGTGGCCATCGCGGTCCCGAGAGGCAACATGCCGGCGATGAGGAACACGCTCTGCCACTCGATGCTTTGATACGCTTCATCCATCGTCAGGCATCCGGTCAGGACCATCGCCACGGAACCGATGACCATCGCCAGGGAAATGCTGTACCCGGCCAGTGACGTCAGGGCCAGAACCAGCGCCATTATCCCAACCGCGAGGAGAGCCTTTTCCTTCCTGCGCTGTTCCAGCGTCACCGGCTCCAGGACGAGAAAGCCTCGGCTCTCCTGGAGGGCCGACAGCCGGTGGCGCGGCCCCTGAAGCAGCAGGGCATCTCCGAACTGGAGCCGCACATCGCGCAGCCGCTCCGAAATGACACCGCCGTGCCGCCAGATCGCCAGAGCCGTAAACCCATACCGTTCGCGGAACCGAATTCCTCGCAGGCTGCGGCCCACAAAGGAGGAACGAGGAGCCAGAGTGGCCTCCACAACGTAGACCTTCTCGGGGTCCAGCGCTTCCAACTCGGGGGTATGTTCCGTTTCGATCACGAATCCAAGTTTGTCGCGGGCACGCATCAGGTTCTCGATTGCCCCTTCCAGCACCAGCAGATCGTCCGCCTGGATCCGGGCATCGCGGTGCATAGCGGTGCGCACGCCGCCGTCGCGGATGATGGCGATGACCGTCAAGTCGTAGTCAGCGCCCATTCGCGAATCGACCAAGGTTCGACCCGCCAGGCGGCTCTCCGGGGGCACTCGAATCTCGCTGACATATTCGCGCAAATGGTAGGCTTCCTGCCGGTCTTCCGCCGTTTCTCGCGCCGGCAGGAGGTGCCGGCCGACAAACATCATGTACAGAATCCCGATGCCAAAGACGATCGCCCCCATGGGCGCAAAGTCGAAAAAGGAGAACGTTGGGAGCCCCTGGTCGGCCAGGATGTTTGTGGCCAGGACGTTGGGTGGTGTGCCGATCAGGGTCATATTGCCGCCCAAGAGGGATGAGAACGCCAGCGGAATGAGCAGCCGAGAAAGCGGCACTTTGGACTGGCGAGAGATTCCCACGACCGCCGGCAGCAGAACTGCTGTGGCTCCGATGTTGTTCATGAAAGCCGACATTGTCCCACACGTCAGCATGATCACCGCGATGAGCTGGGACTCGCTGGTCCCGGCCAGTTGGATGATGCGTTCGCCCAGGTAGTCCGCGACGCCGGTCTGGAACAGCCCGCCGGATAGGATGTAGACTGCCCAAACGGTGATCACCGCCTGGCTGGAGAAGCCGGCAAACGCCTCCTGCGGTGTGACCAGACCGGTCAGGGCAGAGGTCAGCAGCACCAGGAGGGCGATCACGTCCACACGCAACTTCTCGGTCGCAAAGAGAACGACGGCAGCGGCGATGATGGCTAACGTAAGACCGATCTGAGGCGTCATCGGGCCGGTTATTCGATATCCCCGTAGGTCCACACCCGGTTGATGCCGAAGTTCCAGAACAACACGACGCCGATGGCGATCGCTTTTGCCAGGTTGTAGTCCCACGGTCTGGGGATGTGGGGGGCGAAGACGGCCGCCAGGCCCAAGAAAACCGCCTGGTTAATCCCCAGGCCGACGACATTCACCAGCGCGAATTGGGTCATCTGACTCGAAAGGGGAAACTCGCGCGATTCGGGGAATGTCCACAAACGGTTCCACGTGAAGTTGCTGAGGACAGCGCACGAGAAGGACACGATGTTTGCCGACCACTTAGCCCATCCAAAGGCCAGGATCAACAGGTTGAGGATGCCAAAATCCACAACGGCCCCGAACGCTCCGACGGTGGCGAATTTGATGAAACGAACAAACTCTTTGGGGTTTTCTAGCGCTCTTTCTCGCAAGTGGATCAATGTGTTCATGCGCCTCCAGTGAATGGTTCGACGGATTGCGAGAGCCCGGTTGTCACCGTCGCCGGTGCGCTTTCTGCGTCGCTCCTCCGGTTGCCGGCGAGTACGGCCAGCAGGCCAAGGATCACCGCGATCTGTAGGTACATGGCGTGGACGAACAGGTTGTCCACCAGGTTGTGGACACTCAGATGGACGATGATCCCCAGAATGCCCACAGCAATCCCCCGTTCGATGCCGGTGCTCCAGCGAATCGCCTGCCAGACCAACCTGCCCGCCGTGGCCCACAGCGCCAGATAGGCGATGAGGCCGGCGATGCCCAGCTCGGCGAGCACGTTCAAGTAGTAATTGTGCGCATGGCCTAACGGGTCGGTCCAGTCGGGAAGGGCGAAGGCGGCGTAGGCCACCGGATAGTTGCCAAATCCGACGCCGGCCCACGGGTGTGCTGCGAACATCAACCAGCCAGCTCGCCAGTGCGCCAGTCGTTCGACCACGGCAAAGTTCTGTGGCGTGACGGCGATCTGGGTCAGGTCCCAGTTCCCCAGGAAGGGCAGGAAGTTCGTGGCTCGCTGCACCAAGGAGGGCGGCAAAAGGTGAAAGCTGCTCAGGAGCAGGGCACTGCTCCCAAGGAACACGGCGAGGGCAAGCAACGCGGCCGTGCGCCGGCTGACCAGTACGCTCACCACGACCATCGCGGCCGCGAAGCCGAGCCATCCGCCGCGCGACAGGGTCAGCACCATCGCCACACCCATGAGGGCCAGGGCTCCCCCGGCTATCAGGGTAGCGGCCGGGCGCCCACCTCGCCAGGAGGGAATCGGTTTGCCGCCCGCGAACGTGTTGCCCTGGCTCAGCAGGCCCAACAGAAGCCCATAGGCCAGCGGAGCGGTCAGCCCCAGGTATCCGGCGTATGGGTTAGGTTGCTGGAACGTACCGTAAGCTCGCAGGAAAACCCGCCCGGCCAGGGGAAACAGGAAACCCGGCGGGCCGCTCCGTGCGACCGCCTGGTAGATCCCCTGGCTCGCGGCCAGCGCGCCGGCGATCACAAACGCCAGCGCAATCCACAGCACCTCTTTTCGTTTTACTTGCGTGGCGACGAATACGTAGAGGACCGCGACCTCTGCCCACTTGGCCAATTCCTTCACGCTGACGGAAAGCGATTCGGTCCACAGCGTAGAGAAAACTGCCAGGCCCAAGAACAGCGCCAGCGGGAATCGCAAAGGCACTCCAAGATCACCGAAGCCGTGGCGCACGGCGCGCTGGGCCAGCCAGGCGATCAGGATGAGGGCCAACCACGCCTCGGCTCCCCCCAACCGGGCCGGCCCAAACGCCACGTCCTGCAGAGAGCCGAACGGGATGGCGAACGCCAGGCCGTACAGGCCCCAAGCCGGTCGGACCAGAACCACCGTGACCAGCCCGGCACCGACCAGGGCGAGCGTGGTGGCCCGGAGAGGGGCGGTAGCCAGTAGCCAGGCGAGCAGAGTCAACATGACCACAAGCGGCCATGGCCCGTTGAGGTGGTGGCTGAGCAGACCTTTTCTTACCAGAACCCGGCCTCCCTTTGACGTTGTGGGGGTATCATCTCAATAATCTGGGGCGTCTTGATCCGGCCTTGCTTTTTTCTGC
>CAZDTE010000200.1:0-4671 GCA_964508275.1 uncultured Ardenticatenales bacterium | reverse complement strand
TGTGTGCTCTCCTCTTGGCCGGCCGCGGTTACGGCTCAACGCCTTGCATGATCAAGGGTAGATAGGCTACTCGGCCCACCAGCAGGGTAACGCTCGTTTCGGTGACATGCCCGTCGCTGTCTTCGGCGCTGAGGGTGACGTGGTGCAGGCCGGTGCTCAGGCCGGGCACGGCCAGGTCGGCGCCTGTGCCCAATGGCCCGTCCACATCCGACGCCCAGGTCAGTTGTTCGTCGGGCAACGGACCATCCTCGGGGTCGGTAGCGACGGCCTGCAAAATCACCGGCTGCTCGGGGTAGAGGATGGCTCCGTTCGCAGGAGCGATGATCAAAGCCAGCGGCGGTTTATCGCTCACGGTGAAGGGTCCGTCGCTATCGTCGAAGGTGGTATTCACGCCATCGCTGACCATCACTCGCACCAAACTATCGGTGCCGCCGGGTAGATCGTCGGCCTGCACCGGCAACTCGTTCCCCTTCAGATTAACGGCCAGTGGCTCCCAAGTGGCTCCACCATCGGCCGAATAGAGCACGTGCGCCGTCAGGGCATCACCATCTTCGTCAGTGGCCTGCCAGCGAATTGTATAGGGGCCGGCGCCGGGCCAGTCTTCGCCGCCGTTGGGGCTCAGCACCTGCACCACCGGCGCGTGGGGGCTCACGCTCACGCTGCGCAAGACCTGGTCGCCATGTTTGAAGACGATGCTGGCCGTTTCGGGCGGGTAGGGTAGTATCTCGTGGAAATGGCCGGAGTCATTGTCGCTGCCGATGTTCTCGGTAAGTATGTCGAAAAAGCGCTGGAACAAAACATTGTCGCTCGCATCTTTCAGCACGATGCTGTAGTCGCCGGCTCCGGGATCGGCGTAAGCGCCATCTTCCCGATTGAGCACCCAGAAGGGCCGGGGCAGTTCCACCTGTCCGTCCTGAATGTCGCCGCTGACGGAGATGTGGGGCGTCTCTTGGGCCGCGCTTGCGACCGCTACGCTCGCAGGAATCCGGTTGAGAATCGCGCTGTAATTGTACGGCGAAAACCATTCCGGCCCGCAATAACTCATCAAGTCTTTCGCCGTATTGGGATTAAAGGTCTGCTGTGTGGCCACATTCAGCCCCACTTCCCCGATCGAGGCGGAGGGATACGCCACCCCTTGATCATTGGTGTAAGGGGGATAGCCCTCGTCGCGCGAGTCCGGATGAATGGGGCCGCAGGGCGCGTGCCAGCGGCCGAAGTTGTGTCCCATCTCGTGCGCCAGCGTGGGGCCGCTGCCGCCACCCAGCTTACCGGACGAGTAGGGTTCGCCCACGCGGCCGCAACCGATGACCGAGCCCGAAGGCACGTTGGGATGAAGCAAACCATAGACGAATGCATGCGGTGGCCGGTTCTTCCAGTTATCGTGAATATCTTCCAGATCGTCCAGCAAGCTGGCCCAACCCGAGCCGCAGGATCCATCTTTGGCCGGGCCGATGTAGTTATAATTGGCGTTCAGCGGTCCCCCAGATTTGATCCAGAATTTGATCGTCTGAACGGGGAACACAGCGCGCAAGTAGGCGAGCATCGCATTGTATTGCGCATTGCCTTGCAGTGTCGGCGTGAGATTCGAGGCCCGTACAGGAACGAATCCCACATTGATGGGCGCGGTTCTCCGCATAGAAATGACGCCGGTTTGCAGCATGTTGTTGCCATAATAAGTCTCGGGCACGGCCTTGTCAGGATTGACTTCAGCTTCCAGCTTGATGGCAGTGCCGGTCAACCAGGCGGCGGGCAGGACGAAGTTGTAGCTGCTGTTGTAGTTCGCACGTTTGGCCGTGTTCAACGCTGTGTTGAGGCGGGCGGTAGGTCCTACTGTGAGCAG
Source organism: uncultured Ardenticatenales bacterium (assembly GCA_964508275.1). Classification (GTDB taxonomy): domain Bacteria; phylum Chloroflexota; class Anaerolineae; order Ardenticatenales; family JAADHH01; genus CAZDTE01. The sequence goes on along the minus strand of CAZDTE010000200.1, from coordinate 2,831 downwards.
ACCGGGCAGCGGCGAAGGCTGTCCCCAAGCCATCTCATAGGCCTTCAACTGCACCGTCACCCCCGAGATGGGGCCGTGCACGATGCCCCCGGCCCCGACATAGACGCGGGCGATGGCCGGTTTGCCCGCCACCAGCGGCACGGTATTGTTCAGATCCTGGATCGCCTGGGTTACTTCGATGCCCTGCACGATCATGTCGGCCGTGCCCGTCAAACTGACCTCCAGCTTGTAGGACTGGCTATGGTAAGAGGACCAGGTCGCGCCCTGCACGTGAACGCGGTAGGTTCCCGGCTGGTTGATCGCCGCATACAGGATCAGCTCGTCGGCTGTGCCGGCGTTGGTGGATTGGCCCAGGAAGGTGCCGGTAGGGCCATAGAGATAGAGGTTGTAGTCGGCGGGCAGTTCCGTCAGCTTGGCCGTGACGAGCACGTTCTGGCCGCCCGACACCTCAAATTTGTAAAGGTCCTCGTCGCCTTGCGGGCAAATATAGCCATAGGTCACGTGCTGGATGTTGGCTTGAGGGATGCTGGGTTGGATGGGCGAGGCAGTTGAATAGGTGTCGCCGGCGTCGTTGGGATCGATGCAGACGTACTGCGTCTCCACGCTCAGTTGGTAGGGTGTTTTGTTGCTCCAATCGGCCACGCCTTTGCCGCGCACGAGCACCCGGTAATTGCCCGCCTGATACACGGTCAGGTGGATATACTCGTCCTTGCTGGCGCCAAATAATTCGGAACTGGCAATCTGGCCGCCGCTGGGACTGATCAGGAAGAGATCGTAGTCGGCCGGCGGCGCCTGCGGCATGTTGCCAAGATGGATGGTGATCTCCTGGCTGGCGTCGGCGTAGAACTGCCACCAGTCCACATCGCCGCTGGGGCAGATGTATTCCCACACCCAGTTGCCGCTGGTGTTGATAGCCGTGGCCTGCTGGAACGAGTCGCCGGCGCCATCGGCTTGCGGGCAGGAGGGTGTGGCTGTGGGCGTGGGCGTAAGGGTGGGGCTGGGCGTAGGCGTGGGGATGGGGTTGAGCGATTGCAATTGGACGACCAGTCGGGGGCAGAAGGGGGTGTAGTGGCGACTGTCGAACGTGCGCGACCAGGTCGCGGCGCCTTCCGGGCCACGCAGTTCCAGGCCGTGATTCTGATCGGGGTTGATGATCCAGAACTGCGCCAGTTCGCGGATGCTCCAACTAAAGATCGCTCCGACGTTGCCATCCACCGATGTACGCACGGCCCAGGGTTGCTCGACGGTGGGCTGGTTTTGCCAGGTGACTGTCATCTCATCCCAGGGGTCTCTAACCTGGAAGAGTTGAACGTCAACCGGTGCAGCGGCCTCATAGCCATTGAGACGGGACTCCAGAGTGGCGCTCAGAACGGTAGCGTCGGGGGGGATGAAAGAGAGATCGAACTGGAGCAATGAGCGGTACGAGAAGGGCTCGTTTTGCCCGGCCCCATAGCCCACACGCAGGTCGGGACTGGCGCCATCGTTGCCGCCTGGGTTGGCGTCGGTGATGGTGCTGTCGGCCGCAGCGCAAAGGTTCAGAGTCACGACGGCGACAGTAGGCGTTTTGGTGGGAGTAGGGGTTGGCGTATGGGTGGCAGTCGAAGTTGGCGTGTGAGTCGGCGCGCTGGTCGGGGTTGACGAAGCGGCAGGCGTACCTGTAGGCGTAGGCGTGGGCGTCTGCGTCGGTGTTGCGGTCCATGTAGCCGTTCGCGTGGGGGTGGCCGTGGCGGTTGATGTTGATGTGCGCGTTGGAGTTCGCGACGGCGTGTGCGTCGGCGTCCGGGTGGGTGTTGACGAAGGCGTTGGCGTGGCTGTGGCGCTCAGGTTCAGGCGCAGGTGGTAGGGCGTTTCGGCGCTGTAGGCGCTGTTGTAGCCGTAGACGTGCGCGTACCATCTGCCTGACTGATTGGCAGTGAACACGATCTGCTCCGGCGTCGTTCCTCCCTTGGTTGAACTCGCCACGAGGCCCTCAGCGGGATCGTACAGTTTTAGATCGAAGTCCGCCGGTAGATCGTAGAGATCGAGCGTGATCTCCTGGCCGTTGACGGCGTCGAAGGCGAAGTAATCGTCGTCGCCGCTGGGACAAATGTAGGCCGTATTCTGAACCCCGGAGTTGATCCAGGCCCCCTCTGCCGCCTGCACGAAGGTATCGTTCGGTTCGAAACCATCGGCGGGGCAAGGGATGTGGTAATTGATCAGCAGGCGCGGGGACGTCCCCGCCTCCCGGCTGTAAAAGGTGCGGTTGAAGTAGCTGCCAGGCCCGCGCAGGTACACGCCGTTGTTGGAACCGCTTTGCCACGCCTGCGCGTAGCTGGTGATCCCCCACGATTTGTAGCCCGCCCCCGCGTCGATGCTGGCATTGACCCCGACGGGATTGGCCGTGGGGAAGGAATTCCAGGTGACGCCGTACTCCGACCAGGCGCTGGTTACGTAGTAAGCGGCGATACTCACGGGATTGGCGCCGGCGCTGCTCGTGAGATAGAGTTGCAGTTGCGCCGAGTCGATCACAGCCCCGGCCGGCAGCGAGGAGAGATCGAACTTGACCAGGCTGACCGCTTCCTGGACCGTATCGATGCTGACATAAGACACCGTCAGCGTGTCATCCCCACCGAAGTTCGAGCCCGGGGCCGTGCTGTACACCGAGGCGTCGGCCACGGCGTTGAGCGTGACACTGGTCTGGACGGTAGCCGGCTCATGGATTGCGGGGCCGGTTGAGGCACGTAGTTCAGCAGGCGCGCTGCCGGCGACCGGTTGCAGCGACAGGCCGGCGAGCGTGAGTAAAATGGCGAGCAGCGGCAAGTAACGGTTCGGTTTCATGTCTGATCCTCCCA
>CAZDTE010000199.1:0-4739 GCA_964508275.1 uncultured Ardenticatenales bacterium | reverse complement strand
AAGCAGATGTTTCCGGGGTAGTCCCTGAACGCTCACCATTCATCTACTCTTATTCTGCCATTAAACTATCATCAAAGTGTGTCCAAAGTGTAAGCGGAGTGTAAAAGTAATACGGTACTATTGCCAAATCACCATCGCTATGATATACTCTGCCCAGTACAATGGCTCGATTACCAGGATTCGACACTCCCAAAGTTAGCACTCAACCTAGGGTCAACAGCTTGCCCATGGAGAAAGCACTCTGGCGTACGCGCTGGCTGGTCCTGGTTGCGCTGGCCGGAGCCAGCTTTGCCCAGGGTGCCCGGAGTTGGACCCATCCGGCCTTCACACTGCTCTTCGTTGCCCTCCTCGGCAATCTGTTTCTCATCGTCCCGCTCTTCGTCACCCGTCGGTACCGACTCTGGGTTGAACTGGGTGCCTGGGTGCTGGATGTAATTGTGCCTGTCGTCTGGACACTTTCTCTACCTAGTAATACGCAGCAGGAAGTCTTCTGGTTCCTCCTGTACCCGATTCTGGTGACTGCCCTCCGGCGTGGTTGGCTGTGGGGTGTCTTTCTAACGACTGTCTTGCTCGTGCTTTATCCTCTGCGGAGCGTGCTCGCCTTGGGTCGCGCCCCGGCCGACCTGCAGGCGCTGGTCGCCCTGCTGCGCCTGCCAGCCCCTGCTCTCGTCGCGCTGGTCGTGGCGGCCCTCATCGCCGGCCCCCTGGCGGTTGTTGCCCGGCGTGCGGCGATCAGTGAGGGGGCAGCGGAGCACCGCGCTTTGCTTCAAGATCGTCGGGAGGCTCGCGCATTTCGCAAATTGTGTGCCGCCCTCGCTTCGCAGGAGGACTATCGCGCCATGTTGGCCTCCCTGTCCGAAACACTCTGCACCTACCTGGACCCGGAAACGTGGTCTTGTCTTGTGCTTCTTTTCGACCAGGAAAGTGAGGGAGACTTGCAAGTGGTCACCGGCTGGAAGGTGCGGGCTTCGGACTTAAACCTACGCATTGCCCCGGTCCCCAAAACGCTGGAGCGCGTACTCCGGGAAGGGCGGCCGGTTGCCTTGGACCAGCAAGACCCGTCGTTGGCCTCCATTCCGCCGCTGAAGCGGGCGCACACCGTTGTGCTCGCGCCTCTTCAGGTGAATTTCGACACGTACGGCGTGCTTGTACTAGCTTCCAGCGAGCAGGCCACGGTCAGCATGAAGACCGTTAGGTTTCTCCACATGCTCTGCCAAGTGGGCTCACTTGTGCTCCACAACGTGCAGATGCATCAAAGCCTGCAGCAAAGGCACGATGGGGTCATCACCGAGGAAGAGGAGGCTCGCCGGCAACTGTCCCGTCACCTGCACGATGGCCCGGTGCAGACTGTGGCGGCGATCTCCATGCAGGCGGAGTACATCAAGACCCTGTTGCGACGTGAACCGGACCAGGTTCCGGCGGAGTTGGACGAGCTGTACGAGATGAGCAAGAAAGCAAGCCACAGCATGCGCACGCTGCTCTTTACGCTGCGTCCGGTGGTCCTGGAAAAGGAAGGGCTGGGCGCTGCCCTGGATCACCTGGTAACCCGACTGCGCGAAGAGGCGAACCTGAACATCCGTTTCGAGAATAGAACACAAGACCTCCGCTTGCGTGCCGAGGTGGAAGAAACCGCCTTCGCCGTTTTGGAAGAGGCCCTCAACAATGCCCGGAAACATGCGGCGGATGCCCAGATCGTGGTGCGGTTGCTGGTGGATGGTGATTTCCTGATCGGCCAGGTGGAAGACAATGGCCCGGGCTTCGATGTCACCAAGATGATGGACAGCTACCACGAGAGAACGAGCCTCGGCATGTTGAACATGAAAGAACGTGCGGCCCTGATTGACGCCATCTGGAACGTCGACTCGACTCCAGGAGGGGGGACATTCGTGTCGTTGGCGATACCCCTCAGCGCGAAGTAGGGAATCCCACAAGCAATGCTGCCGATCCGTGACATCCGGTTCACCCTGTGGGGCTGGATTGGGCTCAGCCTGCTGATGCACGTGCTGACCCGGCTGCTGCTGTGGCGATTTCGCCACCCGCGCCCCGGCCGGCTGGCCCTGTGGGTCGAGCGATTGCGGGACTCACCCTACACATCCTGGATCGCCTCCTTCTCCCGCGCCGCCTATTTCCTGGTTTTGCCGTATGTGCTTTTGCTGCGCGGGATCACGAACGCCCGCTGGATGGGATTAGTCGGTCTGGATTGGCCACGCAGCCTGGGCATGGGGGTTCCACTGGCCGCAGCGGTCGTGGTCATGCTGGTTGGTGGGATCGGGTACCATCAGCGCGTCACCCACCACAGCGCCCACTTCCCGCGTGCCGAAATCGTCGCCCGGCAGGGGGGGTGGGGTGGTCTGTGGCCGGTCGTGGTCTACCGCGAGGTGCACTGGGCCTTCTACCGATCCGGGACACTGGCATTGGGGTGGGGTCACTACGCGGGCGTATTCGGCGCGCTCGTCCCTATCCTGCTGGAGCAAATGCTGGACCCCTTCGTCCGGCGCGACGTGTCGCACCCGACACAATCGCTTTCCACCCTGCTGACGATCGTCCTTGCTTTGCTAAGCACGGTTTGGTTCTACCTGACGGCAAACCTCTGGATGGCGATCTCCTTACACTGGGCTGTAGAATTCGTTGTGCTCCGCTTTGTGCACGCACAGTCGCCCCCGCTCGTCCCCACCGGCCGCCCGGCAATGCACACCCACCTCGAGTCGTGACGCACGGGCGAAAACTGGGTGCCTTGCGGTTTGCGATCGCGGGGTCACTGAACATGTTTTTCTTGATCGCGCTTGCGGGAATCCTTCAGGGCGCATCTGGGGTGTCGCCATATCTGCCCGGCCATGTGCTCGTGCGTTGGCGCGAGGGAGCACCGACCGCGGTCCGTCAGGCAGCGACCACCCCAGAGGGTTGGGAGGCTGTCTGGCCACGTCCCCGGCTGGGCGTCCAACTGCTGTCTGGGCCCGCCGGGTCAGAGGTCGCCACAGCGCGGCGACTGGCTACCCTGACCACCCTGGTTGACGCTGCCGCTCCCGATTGGCGTCTCTCAGCACTCGGCGTGCCGGACGACCCGTTTTTTTCCAGCCAATGGAACATGTTCCAAATGGGCATGCCTGCCGTCTGGGACCTCATGGTGGGTGACCCCGCTGTCGCAATCGCCGCGATCGATTCGGGCATAGACCTGGCCCACCCCGACCTGATCGGCCAGTTCTGGGTCAATCCGGGGGAACTGCCCGGCAACTTCCTCGATGACGATGGCAACGGCTACGTGGACGATGTCTCCGGGTGGGATTTCGTCCAAGACGATGCCACGCCCCAAGACGATTTCTGGCACGGCACCCATGTGGCGGGCATCATCGCTGCCTCGACGGACAACGGCGTTGGCGTTGCCGGCGTCGCCCCCGGTGTCCGGCTCATGCCCCTCAAGATTCTGGATTCCACGGGTGATGGTACAACCGGCGATCTCATCGCGGCCCTCGCCTACGCAACGGAAAACGGCGCTCGCGTGGCCAACTTGAGCCTGGCGTACAAGCAGCCACCACCGCAGTCCGTCATCAGCTTGCTGCAGGCCGCCATCAACGAGACCCATCAGCAAGGGCTGCTGGTGGTCGCCGCATCGGGCAACCAAGGGGCGGCAACCGTGCTGTACCCGGCCGCGCTAGAGCACGTTCTGGCCGTCGGGGCGACAACCGCAGCAGACGAGCGTTGGACGTCGTCCAGCTACGGGCCTGCGCTCGACCTCGTGGCCCCCGGTTCAGGTATCTTGAGCACGGTCTGGTCGCGCTACGGGCCGGGTTACGCCGGGGCCAGCGGCACCTCGATGGCCGCACCACATGTTTCGGGGCTGGCCGGCCTGCTCTGGTCGTTGCAACCGCACATCTCGAACGACGACGTCGCGGCATTGATTACCGGAACGGTCGCCGACGTCAACGGCGAGGCCAGTCCAGGCTGGGATCCCTACACCGGTTGGGGGCGGCTGGACGGCGGGATGGCGATCCTATCGGCCACGGCGGCGCTGACGCTGAGCGTTGAGGTTGAACCGGCGACCGTTGGGGCCCCTTGGGAGCCGGCCCGCGTGACCACCACCCTGCGTTCGGGCAACGATCTGGCGGGCAGCGGCAACAGGCTGTGGTTTTCGGCAAGCGCCGGTTACGTCACGCCGACTGTCTCGTTAACCGTGTACGGCACGGCCACGAGCACGCTGCAAGTGACTCCAGCCGAGTCGCCCGCGCACGTTTCGGTGAGCTTTGGCCCACTTTCGCGCACACTGGAAGTTCCGGTTGGCTCTGGAATGCCGGCGCTTCTGCAGGTAGTTGCCACCCCGCTGTCCGTGACGGCCGGCGGCGAATTGAGCAGGGTCACCGCAACTCTCTGGGATGAGCTGAGCCTTCCGGTGGCTGATGGTGTCACCGTCACCTTCGCGAGCGACAGCGGCGAAATCGTCCCGTCGGTGGCGACGACCACACGTGGGCTGGCTCAGGCGACGTTCTTTTCCGGCAACATGGCCGGCAACGCGGTGATTACGGCCAGCACCGAGGGCGGCTTGAGTGACGCGGTGGAGATCCTGATCGCTCCCCGACGCTGGCTTCTTTTGTTGCCCCTTTTTCCGAGCCGGGCCCAACCCCGGGGAAGTGTACCCCGGCAATAAGCTCGACTTTGTACAAAGTCGAGCCCAGACACCTGACATGGTAAAAGTCCCGCGATTCTTCTTGAATCGCCTGGTTGGTACGCTTTGTTATGCAACCTAA
>CAZDTE010000198.1:0-4908 GCA_964508275.1 uncultured Ardenticatenales bacterium | reverse complement strand
GAACGCCCCCCGGCCCCCAATTCTGGGGGAGCACATTCCCCCCAAAGTTGGGGGGGGTTGCCCCCCAAAGTTGGGGGGTTAGGCCCTAACCTCAGGTTAGGCGGGCTTGACGTCCTGCTCACCCCGGAATATTGAGAAGATACCTTGGTCTCGGCAAAATCACCTACTGAAGGCTGCGACGTGGTGGGAAGGCTGTCGCTGGCAGCCAGCAACCGGTAGAATTCGTCTGGGTCGATGTCCACGTCTTCGTGGTAGGATTTGCCGTCGAGGGTGACAACGAGGGGGACAATATGAATGCCCAGTTCGGTTACCTGCTCAGAAGGATTGAGGACAGTCAGGGAGACGCCCGGCTGATCCAAGAAATACTGGGCAACGTCGGGGCGAAGATATCGGGTGTTCCGGCGTTCGACCTGGAGTGTGTCGATCGGCTCTCGGCCGGCTTGGAACGTATTACTCAGGGGGGGATTGACACGATCCTCCTAGATCTTTCGTTGCCAGACAGCCAGGGGCTGGACACATTCGTCAGTGTGTATGCCCATGCATATGCGCGCGGCATGCCTATCGTGGTCCTAACCGGCCTGGAGGATGCGACACTCGGGGTCAAGGCCGTGCAAGAGGGTGCCCAGGACTATCTGGTCAAGGGACAGATGGACGGTAACCTTCTGGTACGTGCTCTGCGCTATGCCATCGAACGCCAGCGGCGCCGGTACGGACATCGCCATCGAGTCCTCGGACGTGATCCTGACGGGAGGGCGACTGGGCGGCGTGGTGGACGCCTATCACATCGGTCGCCGCTCATACCGCAAGACGGAACAGAACCTGGTTCTGGCCTTTGCGTTCAACGGCATTGGCGTGCCGGCGGCTGCTACCGGGCTGGTGCACCCGGTCTGGGCCATGCTGGCCATGGTGTTGAGCGTGAGCGCCGTACTCCTCAACTCCTTCGGCGGCCGGCTGGTCCCCGACCTCACAAGAAGGTCGTGAAGCCAAAGACGCGGTAGAACCAGGCGTTTAGCAGACCGATGGCGTTGGTGTAGACGATGATGCCCATCAGGATGAGGAACAGACCGCTGACAATGGATACCACGTTCTTCCGCCGGTTCAGCCGGCGGAGCCAGCCGGTCATGCGCTCCAGGGCCAGACCGATCAGCAGGAACGGAATCCCCAGTCCCGCCGAGTAGACCGCTAGGAGCCACGCGCCCCGCCCGACCGTGGCCGCGTTTCCGGCCAGCAGCAAGATGCCCGACAGGGTCAACCCGATGCAAGGAGTCCAGCCGGCGCCAAAGAACACGCCGACCAGCAGCGAAGACAGATATCCCATGCTCCGGTCGCCCGCATACTCGACCCGCTTCTCGCGGTACAGCAACGGAATGGTGAACACGCCCATGTAGTGCAAGCCGAAGACGGCCAGTAGGATGCCGCCTGCTTTCTGGATCGCCGGCAGATAGTCGTACAGCAAATAGCCGACCAGACCAATCGAGGCTCCCAATGCGACGAAGACGGCGGAGAATCCGAGGATGAAGCTCAGGGCGTGGAAAAACGTTGCTCGCCGGTTGTGAACGACCATGCCCTGCGGCGTCACCGACACCGTGCCGCTCAAGTAACCAACGTAGGCCGGTGCGAGCGGCAGCACACAGGGCGACAGGAAAGAAAGCGCGCCAGCAACGAGAGCCAGAAACACGGAAATGTTTGGTGCATCCACCTTGTTGAGCCTCCTTCGTCAATCCGACCGAGATCCTCTGCCTGCGCCGCTAATGCCAGGGTACGGGCACGAGCTGTGAGCTCGTTGTCGTATTTGTCACGGCCTGCGTATCATCTCAATAATCTGGGGCGTCTTGGTCCGGCCTTGCTTTTTTCTGCCACGAATTACACGAATTTCACTAATTTTCTTTTCTTTTTCGTGTTAATTCGTGAAATTCGTGGCTGATTTCTGTTGCACCCTATGGTTTGCCCCAATTTTTTGAAAAGATACCGGCCTGCAGCCACGGGCAATAGTGACTGAAGTAATTATAGTCAGCAGGCTCGACTCGTCAAATCGTGGGACGGAGGGCGATTGCCAGCCCAGACCGCTGGTTGCGGCGACCGGGCCAGGGGGAACGGGAGGAGCCGTGGTCGGACGGCTGGGCTATCTCGTGGAGACACTTGTGCTCCCCGTCCCGGGCCGCGGGGGAGGGCGCTTGGAGGGTTGGCAGAGAATGCTCTCGCAAGTCATCTCCCTGTTGAAACCGGGAATGGGAGCCACTGGCCTTGCGGTTACGCGGTGGAGGGTACGCGTCAACGTGGACGTGACCCCATTCGGGGGGCCAGGTACATGATTATAGACCGTCTGCCGCCGGAGCTGCACCGCGAAGTCCATCTCTTGCAAAGCTGCGTACAGCCCCTGCACTCCCCAACTCTGTCGACAGGCCTCCCGCCAGACTTCCGGAAAGAAGCGGTACAGCCAGTGCCCCGGCATGGTCACATCTAGCAACGCCTGCGGGGGGCGCTGTGAGCGGGCCCGCCCCTTGAGGAACTTGCTCACCTGCGGGCTGATCCGCTGCGGCCGCGGGTCCAGCGGCCAAGCGGCCAGCAGCGGCCAGGCCAGCCACTCGGTGACGGGAAGCGGATCCTCCAGGGGCGGCAAGGGCGGGTCGGGTCCGAGCTCCTCTGCCTGTTCCGGAGACCACAAAGGCACGAACTGTCCCGGCTCCGGCTCGATCAGCCCGGCCACTTGTCGCAGCAGGGGTGTGAAGGGAGGATAGGGCAATATGGCACTGACCCGCCGCTGGCCTACGTCGATGCGTCGGGAACTTGAGGCCCTGATCTCATCGGGGGAAGAGAAGGCGCGCAAGCTCACCCGTGCTCGGATTCTTCTCAAGGCGGATGAGGGCTGGACGGATAGAGCGATCAGTGAAGCCCTCGATAGCGGACGCTCCACGGTCGAGCGCGTGCGGAAGCGCTTTGTGCACACCGGGCTGGAAGCGATCAACCGCCGCAAACCAAGGCGGCGAAAGGAAACACAGATTATCTCTAATCTATCTATTTTTATCCGTGTTCCTTTTCATTCGTGAGTCCGACTTGCCGCGCAAAAATATGACGGACACCCGGAATGAATACGGCGCTTTGACAGAGCGTCCCTTTTGTGGTATACTGCTACATAGCCCGGACAGGCCAGATCGAAGAAAGGACTCCTGACCCGGACAAGGCCGCATATTCTTGCCCAGTGCACAAGGATTGTAGAGGTTAGGGCCTAACCATGAATGTCCCAGTGTTTATCCGTCGTCCACGTCCTAGCCGCCCAGACCCAGGGTCTGGATAGGCAAACTTGGCATGCGTTGTTGACGATAGTCCCAAGGAAGCTTACCCTCCGGACCCTACCAGGTCGGAGGGTTTTTCTATATCGGGAGGAATGCGCTTGGTGATTGCTGCGGGTATTTATGGGGCAACCGGTTACACGGGGTTTGAGCTGGTGCGACTGCTCCAGGCACACCCACAGACCCGAGTCCGCTGGGCCACCTCGGAAAGTTACGCGGGACAGCGGCTCTCCGATGTGTTTCCGTGTCCGTACGATTTGTCGCTTGTGCGCATGGAGGAGGCATCGCTGGGCAAGGTTGACGTGGTGTTCGCCTGCCTGCCCCACGGCGCTTCGATGGAAGCTGTGGCCCGTGCGCGCCGCGCCGGCGTCAACGCCGTGGACCTCTCCGCCGACTTCCGACTGGCCGATCCGGACACCTACACCGCTTGGTACGATGTCCCGCACACCGCGCCTGACCTGCTCACCGGCGCGGTGTATGGCCTGCCCGAATTGCACCGCGACGAAATTCGCACAGCCAAACTGATCGCCAACCCCGGCTGCTACCCGACCAGCGTCATCCTGGGGCTGTACCCGCTGGTCTCGGCGGGGCTGCTGGCCGACACCACCGTGATCGTAGACGCGAAATCGGGCGTTTCCGGCGCCGGCCGCAAGCCCAACCTGAAGACCCACTTCGTCGAGGCGAATGATAACTTCTCACCCTACAATATCGGCCACACCCACCGGCACATTGCCGAAATGGAGCAGGAGCTGAACGCTGCCGGACATCGCACGGAACCTGTGCGGGTGATCTTTTCTCCGCACCTGCTGCCGGTGAACCGGGGCATTCTGAGCACAATGTATGTGCAGCTTGCGCCAGTTTGGTCCGCGGAGCAACTGGTGACCCACTACCGGCAGGTGTACGCCGGCGAGCCGTTCGTGCAGGTGCTGGATGCCGGCCGGCTGGCCACGCTGCGACACGTCGTCGGCAGCAATCGTTGTGCGATCTCCCTCACGCCGGTTGGCGATGGCGGGCATGTCATCATCGTCTCCTGCATTGATAACCTGATCAAGGGGGCGTCCGGCCAGGCCGTGCAGAATATGAATCTGATGTTTGGGATCGAGGAGACGATGGGGTTGGGCAATGGGCAATGATCAATTGTCAACGGGCAACGGGCACGTGTCGGATGTCACACATTACGCATTACGTTTTACGCAACACGTTCTAGTAACACAAGAAGGGGGAACCGTCGATCTGGATGAACAGCTACACGGTGATCAAGGTCGGGGGCAACGATCTGGACGACACGACCTTTGTGGCGTCGTTCATCGCTGCCGCGCGGGCGATGTCATCGCCGCCGGTCATCGTCCACGGCGGAGGCAAGGAGATCGCGGCCTGGCAGCAACGGCTGGGCCTGGAGCCACGCTTCGTCGAGGGGTTGCGCGTGACCGGCGACGAGTCGCTGGCCTTGGCGGAGATGGTCCTCTCCGGCCGGGTCAACAAGCGGCTGGTGGCACAATTGGTCATGGCCGGCGTGCAGGCGGTCGGGATCAGCGGCGTGGACCTGGGGCTGATCCGCGTGCAGCGCATGACTCATCCGGCGGGCGACCTGGGCTGGGTCGGCGAGGTGACGGCGGTG
>CAZDTE010000197.1:0-4926 GCA_964508275.1 uncultured Ardenticatenales bacterium | reverse complement strand
CCGCCACGGCCACGCGCACCCCAACCCCAACCCGTACACGTACGCCGACCGCAACGCGCACGGCAACGCGCACACCGACACGTACGCCAACGCGCACCGCTACGGCCACCAGCACCCGAACGCCCACGGGAACGCGCACGCCGACGCGCTCTCCCACGGCGACGGTTACCGGCACGCCGTGTGCCACCTGCACCTGGCGCGACGACTTCTCGGGCAGCCTCGACCCGGCCTGGAGTTGGGTGCGCGGAGACGCCACTCACCGGAGTCTCAGCGACCGGTCCGGCTTCCTGCGCATTACCACCCAGGCCGGCAATCTGGCGGCAAGCTCGAACGACGCGCGGAACCTGCTCCTACAGCCCGCGCCGGGCGGCGACTACGAAATCACCACGCGCGTCGAGTTCAACCCGACCCAGAACACCCAGCAGGCAGATCTACTGGTCTATCAGAACGACGACAACTACCTCACGTTGAGCCGGCTCTACGACAACGCTCTGGGTGGCAACGCCGTGCAATTCGTTCACGAGACAGGTGGGACGGCCACCGCCGTTGACCTGAACAGCGACCTGACCACGATCTATCTGAGAATCGTCAAGGTCGGCACGACCTACACCGGCTACTACAGCCCGGACGGTATCGGCTGGACGCAGGTCGGCCAGTTCACGGGGGTCAGCCTCGCCGCTCCTCAAGTTGGCCTCAGCGCCTGGAACGGCGGCAGCGCACCCGAAATCCCCGCCGACTTCGACTGGTTCTGTCTGAACACCAGCACCGGCATTCATGGTCAGGTCACCAAAAACCGAACGCCCGCCGCCGGTCTTGATCTGGAGCTGCGCTTCTGGAACGGCACAGCTTGGTCTACCCGAACCACTACGACCACCGGCGCCGACGGCCACTACTGCTTTGCCGGCGTGTCCAGCCTGGGCACGAGTCAAATCTACTACGTGCGCTACCTCAACACCACTTCCAGTCCCAACCCAGGCCCTGGCTATCTTTGGGATTGGCGTGGCAACAAGATCATGAGCTACACAGCAGGGGCAACGGTTCCCGGTGGCGACTTCGACGTGGATGACATTTCCCTCGCGTCACCGGCGGATGGGGCCAGCGTCACGTTGCCTGCCCAATTCTGCTGGACGCCCAGGAACGTACCCAGCGACAATTACGTGCTGGTGTTCTACTACGCGGACACCGGCGAGACGGCGACTACGAACTACTTGGGCAACGTCTCCTGTGCAAACCTTACCGGCCTCCCGCCAAGCTGGCCCTCCGGCGCTACTTACATGTGGTGGGTGCGGGCATATCAAGGAGACGATCCCGATACAACGCCGTACAACTACGGGGATTCCTATGGCGACCGGCTGGTTGACATCAACTTCACAGCCTCCGCCAGCGGGTCGGAGGGAGCTTCCCTCCATTTGGTTCCCAACGAGAAATAGCTGCGTACCAATCGTTGCGTGTGCGGCGCTCAGGTATCCTAAGGATGTTCAGATAATGATCTTGACAACTTGGGGCCGTGCAGGATTGAAATCGGCACTGGTAACCGCTGTAAGCCTCTGAAGCGGCTAAACCGTGCCCAGGGCAGTCGCTTGAGCGACTTTAGGGACCCAGTGACGGCTTCAGTCCGTACCTGAAGAGCTATTGAGGAGGAGATTCACAATGATCTGTCGCGGCCCGAAACGTGTTGTCAAAGCCAGATTCGGAAGTGTTGGACTGCAAATCGTTGGTGCACTGCTGTTGCTGATTCTTGTCGTCATTGTCACTCAGGGCCAGCCCGCCACAGCCCAAACAGCCAACCCCTGGGATACCCCCGCCGGCCAGGCCTGTTTCGAGCGTTGGATCTCAGAGTCGATGGCTAAATTGAACACCTACGACGGCGGCGACGAGTTCAACGGCCGCAAGCCCTGGAGCATCAACAGATACGGCGTCCTGGAAGGGAATCCCCAGTTCGGCCCCCGCTCGGTCGCCGCCCCCGACAACTTCCCGCAGTACAACTACAACAAGTACTGGTGGATGTGGGACCAGTACATTCCCACCGGGCCTTTGGGCACGTGGCGCTGGCCGGAGTGGAATGGGGCCGGGGTTGCCTCTCTGCGACCGTTTGTGTTGAACTGTATCGCGCAGAGTGGCGGGACAACGGGGGGCGGTGCTGGTACCGGAAGCGGAACGGGCACCGGCAGTGGCACAGGGAGCGCGGGCACCGGTGGCAGTGGCACCGGCGGCACAGGTGCGGCGGGAGCCTGCTTCACGGTGGATGCCGTGGACAACGATCCCGAAAACAAACTGTGGACCTGTGAAACAAATCGGGTACCCTTCGGCGACGAACGACAAGACGCGCTGCGCTGTTTTTCGTTCCGGTATCAGGTTCCACCCGAGGGAATCAGCAGTGCAGTCTTGTATTCCTCGATCAAGCCCCTCGGCGCGTTGCAGACGACCGACTCGACGGTGGTCGCGGTGGGTCAATCCTTTTCCGATTGTTCCTGGGCGACAGGAAAAATGGCCGGCTGTGTCGGCCTGCACGGCGGGTTCAAGGGGGGTGAGAAAAGCCTCAACCTGAACCTGTTGGACATCGCCTGCGACCCGAGCGTCGATGGGAGTCCTGAAAAGCAGCAAGCTGTGAACAGGCAGCTTCAGACCGGGGACCTACACTTCCTGCTTCAGGATGACACGGCTGTGTTCGGTGCGAAACTGGCCATCAACTGCGGCCCCCCGTCCGTGTCCTGCGGGACATCGGTGGAGGAGCCACCCGTCCCTACGGGGACGACCGGGACAACGGGATCAACAGGATCAACTGGGTCAACCGGCAGCGCACCGGGCAGCAACCTGCCAACCCCGCCCTTTGGCTCGCCCGAACCGGCTCCGGTCAGCCGCATGACTATCCAGGCCGGCCAACGCAAAGTCCTCGCCGGCGACTTCGTCTACGTGCCGGCCTGGCTCATCAATGGGGCCGACGTGGCCAACATCAACTTCACGGTCGGGTACAATGCCGGCGTCGCCGCACCTGAGGGTGATCTGATCAAGGGCAACCTGCTGGGCAACGCGCTATTCAGCAGCAACAGCGGCAAGAGAGGTCTTATCCGCGCCGGCTTCGCCCAGACCAGCGGGATCAACGGTACGGGCACGGTGGCCTACATGCCGTTCCGCGCCGTCGGCAAGCCAGGTGATCGGACAGTGCTCGACGTTGCAGTCTCGACGATCAACAACCCAGGGGGAACGGTGCTGACGATTGACCGCATTGACGGCGCGATCCTGATCGTCGGCCCGGACGGTGTGGTTCCGGGCGACTGCGATGGCGACGGCTCGCTGACCGAGCTGGACGCCCTGTGCGCTCTGCAGATGTCCGTGAAGCTGATCCCCGAACGTGCGGCACTGGACATGGACACGGACAGCCAAGTGACATCGCGCGATTCGGTCGTCATTCTCCAACGCGCGATTGGCAAGTAGCTATGAGGAAAGACAGGGAAAGCACCAATTATGATCAGGAATGCGCTACAAAGCATCAGCTTATTGGCCCTGTTGCTTGTTCTCAGTCTGCCACGGGCTGCGCCCTCACCCCAGCCTTCATCGCAGCCCCGACGCCTGTCAATCACCGGTACGTTGTAGCCTCAGCTCTGGCCGGTGACATAGGTGACATAGAGGAACGCTTAACATCGCCACGCGACATACATGCGAGTTCTTGTGTCATCAACATCTGTGCGCATGTTGAAACTGTATGCCGAGAGTCCCTCCAAGGAGAGACACAATGAAAGTCAGAAACATCTTCTTCAGCATTGGACTGCTCCTCGCGATAGTGCTCATCACCGTGCTTCCCTGGGCTGTGCCCCCAGTCGCTGCCCAGAGAGGGGTCGTGATAGATGCCATTGACAACGATCCCGATAACAACCTTTGGAACTGCGCAACAAATCGGGTGCCGTTTGGAGATGAGCAAGTTGACAAGTCGCGCTGCTTTTCATTTCGCTATCAGGTCCCGCCAGAGGGAATAAAAAGCGCCACTCTTCACGTGTCTATCAATACCCTCGGCGCTAATCAGGAAACAGACTCGACGATGGTCGCGGTTGGAGAGCACTTCTCTGACTGTGCCTGGGCGACAGGGGGTATGGCCGGTTGCATTGGACTTCATGGCGGATTCGAGGGGTCTCACAGAAGTCTCAACCTAAATCTGCTGGACATCGCCTGCGATCCGAGTGTTAAGGGGAGCCCTGAGAAACAACAAGCCTTGATTAAACAGCTCCAAACGGGGGTTCTACACTTCCTGCTACAGGATGACACCGCCGTGTACGGCGCCAAGCTGGTTCTCAACGGCGGGACTCCATCGGTGGCTTGCGGCACCTCGGAACAGCCGATCTCTGAAACGCTGCCCGGCGGGGAACAGTCTTCTGGCGGCACAGCTACTGGCAGCGGTCAGAACTCGCGCTGCGGCCTGGGGCAGTACTGGGATGTCCTCGACACGGATGGAACGTGGATCGGTCTCTGGACGCGTCGCGGTGACAGCAACATCTTCGACGGACGTTGGACACAGTCTGGGTATCAAGATGTATTCGCGACGCTCACTATCCAGTTGGATGACAATCAAGTCACGGTCGAACGCCAGGACATTGGCGATGCCAACAACTTCGGCGTCACAGGATGTTTATATACCGGAACACTGGCTTCCGACGGCGTAAGCGTGAACGGCAGCTCCACCTGTACGACCACCACGGGACAGAAACTTACCCCAGTAGCCTGGAATGCCACGATAAGTTGCCAACCGGCAACAGGCACTTCGTCGATCCCGGGCGACGACGTTACCCCGCCAGATTTCGGCTCTCCAGAGCCAGCTTCGGTGAGTCGAATGACGCTCCAAGCTGGCCAGCGCAAGGTCGTTGCCGGCGATCTGGTGAACGTGCCGGTCTGGCTCATCAATGGGGCCGACGTGGCCAACATCAACTTCACGGT
>CAZDTE010000196.1:0-4997 GCA_964508275.1 uncultured Ardenticatenales bacterium | reverse complement strand
TCTATCTGTTTTTATCCGTGTTCCTTTTCATCCGTGAGTCCGGCTTGCCGCGCAAAAATATGACGGACACCCGTACGGCAGCGTCGTGTTGCCAAGTTTCCGACATTGTGTTATAATTTGGGTGTCAAGCGAGCATCAGCGACTCAGGTCATGGAAGGGATAGGGACGTGACGATGCGCGCAGCACCAACCGTGTGCTATTTTCTACATTCTCCTGATATGTATAGCCCAGCACGTGCTTTGTCTCCCACCGGGGAGGCAAGAGTGCAGCACGCGATGGGCTTTTTCAGTTGGTGCTCGCCATTGAACGGTAGAATCGCTCGCAGCCGTTTTGGAAAGGAGAAATGCCTATGAGAGTAGCCTCGCCAAAACTACAGATCGCCGATGAGGGCAATGGGGCGGGGCCAGAGACGCGGCGCAGCGAACTGGAGTCCGCCGACCTTACGGCAGCAGGTGTGTCCGACGCCGATACGGTTGCTGATTTGTGCGACCGCGTGCCTGTCAAATCCCATGGCAAAGAAGCGCGCATGCCTGGAAACGACGCCAGCAATGCTGAGCGGGCCGGCATGAGCATTGGCTCCTTGCCAGCGCCGGAAAAGACCGCCACCACGGTCATGGGAGCGAGTGATCTCGCCAGTGATGATGCAGTCCAGTTCTATTTACATGAAATAAGTTCTATTCCCCTTCTCACTGCCGAGGAAGAGACTGAACTCGCCCAACGCATGGACGAAGGCCGGCGTGCTTTCAAGAAGTTGGAAGCCGCAGCGGAAAACGGTGACCGCTCGCACCTGGAACAGGTCGTGGAGCGAGGCCGCCAGGCTCGGCAACACCTCATAGCCGCCAATTTCAGGTTGGTGGTGAGTATTGCGCGGCGATACATGGGCCGGGGCGTCACCTTCCTTGACCTGATCCAGGAGGGCAACATCGGCCTTATTCGTGCGGTCGAAAGGTTCGACGGCAAGCGCGGCTACAAGTTCTCCACCTACGCAACCTGGTGGATTCGACAGGCGATTAGTCGAGCGATCGCGGATTACGCACGCACCATTCGCCTTCCAGTGCACATGTACGAGCACATCAGTGACATAATCCGATTGTCCCGTGAACTTTGCCAAACACTAGGCCGCGAACCCACAATCGAGGAGATTGCCGAGAACATGGGAGTTTCCGAGCGCAATGTCCATCGGGCTCTGCAAATAGCCCAGCATCCTCTCTCTTTGGAGATGGGCATTGGCGAGGATCGGCGCACGAACCTTTCGGAGGTTCTCGAGGATCAACAGACACCGCACCCCCAAGATGTGGCGGATTACACTCTGTTACAGCAACAGATGGAGGACATGTTTGCAGCGTTGAGCCCCAGGGAGGGCCGCGTTCTTCAACTCCGGTTTGGTCTGCGTGATGGCTACACCTACACGCTGGAGGAAGTCGGCAACCAGTTCGGCGTTACTCGGGAACGCGTCCGCCAGATCGAGGCCAAGGCGCTGCGCAAACTCCGTCACCCACAACGTAGTCGCAAGTTGAGGGCTTATCTGGATTGATGCCGGAGACGCCCACCCTAATCACGTCCCTTGAGGCGGGTACCCGGATGGGTGCCCGTCTTTCGTTTGTCACTGGAACAGGGTTGGAGTATAATCTCAGTAGCCGTCAGCCGGATGACCGAGACGCAATCGCCAAAGGCCATGACCATTGGATAGACCCATTCCCGAATTGACCGTGTCCCGCTTGCTCGATGCCCTGGCGGCCAGCACCCCGACCCCCGGCGGAGGCAGCGTAACCGCATTGGCTGGGGCGATGGCTGCCGCATTGGCCGCCATGATCTTTCGGGTTGCACTGGCTCGCCCAGCGGCATCTGGCGGTGTGAGTCCGGAGCAGCAGGGCGAGCGTCTTCGCCAGGGACTCCAGGACGCTGAGGCGCTGCGCCAGGAGCTGGCACAACTGGCCACGGCCGACGCGCTGGCCTATGCTGCCGTCCTGGATGCCTATCGCCTGCCACGAGACAGCGCTGCCGAGCAAGCGGCCCGCACTCGGGCCATCCAGTCCGCGCTTCGAAAAGCCACAGCGACGCCGCTGGAAATCGCGGAACGGTTACACACGCTGCTTGCTGTGCTGCGAGCAGCGGCAGATGCCAGAGTTGCCTCGGCCCAGGCCGATGTAGCTGTCGGCACATTGCTTGCGCAGGCCGCGCTCCAAGGGGTCGCGTTAACTGCGCAAGCGAACCTGCCCACAATTGAAGACACGGGGTTCCGCGCTACCGTACAATCGAAGCTGGATCGTCTCATTGGGCCGCCAACCACCGCCGAAGGACAATTCCCTGTTGGCGTGACGCCGGCCAGCAACGATCGGCAGCGGGGTGCGGACCGATGATCGGTTTCCACTTCGGTGATCCGCGCCTAGCGCTGAGCTATGTGGCCTTCGCTTGCCTGGCTGCGCTGGGCGTGCTACAATTGGCCGCCGTTCGCGCCGGCCTCGACAGGTGGAGCCTGATCGCACCCGAATCGCACCCGGCAGCGGCTACAATCGTGGGATTCTTTCTGATCGGTGCCGCGTACGGCGGGCTCCTGCACTATCGCTGGCGCGAGATCATGGTTCCTGGGCTGGCCGGCGCTGAGTTAGCCGCGGCTTTTTCCGGTGGCACGCTCTTGGCTCTGAGAATTGCCTTCGTCGCGGCCGGACTACGGAGAGGGCGATACAAAACGTGAGGCGAGGCGACTCATGGACTACGCTCTGTTCAGGGTAATTAACGGCTGGGCCGTTAATTGGCCGCCCTTCGCCTTCCTGGTACGCTTGCTGGTCAACGACTACGTAGTCCCCACAACCCTCTCGCTCGGACTGCTCTTCCTCTGGTTTGGTGGCCGGGGAGAGGCCGAACGGCGCTGGTGGCAGCACGCAGTCGCCCACAGCGTGCTGGCTCTGCTGCTGGTGAATGGGCTGGTCAAGCTGCTGAACCTGGCCCTGTTTCGGCACCGTCCCTTTTTCGACCATGACGTGCGTTTGCTGTTCTATCGCCCGACCGACTCGTCCTGGCCCAGCAACCCGGCCGCAGTGACGTTTGCCGTGGCCACCGCAGTGTGGCTCCGCGACCGGCGAGCGGGAATAGGCATGATGGGGCTCGCTCTGGCTATGAGCCTTGCGCGGGTGATCGCCGGCGTACACTACCCAAGTGATGTGCTGTCCGGCGGGTTGTTGGGTTCAGCCACGGCGTTTTTCTTGTACCGCCAGGATGACCTGCTCCGGCCGTACCTGGGACGTTTCATCAGCTTTGCCCGACGTTTCGATCTGGCATGAGGCGCAACCCGTGAGGAGGGAAGTGCGTTTAGGGATGTGCGATGGATAAGGGGGCGTGCTCCCTCCCGATGCCCGGCTCTTCATTACTGCTTGCAAGGAAAATCAGGTATCATCTCAATAATCTGGGGCGTCTTGGTCCGGCCTTGCTTTTTTCTGCCACGAATTACACGAATTTCACTAATTTTCTTTTCTTTTTCGTGTTAATTCGTGAAATTCGTGGCTGATTTCTGTTGCACCCTATGGTTTGCCCCAATTTTTTGAAAAGATACAAAATCAACACACAAAGGAGTGAAACCATGACCCAACAAGGACCCCTCGGCGGTGGACCTGGCCCGCGTGCCCGGGCACTCGTCGAACGTGATGCAGCGTATGTTTCCCCGTCGTACACTCGTAGCTATCCCTTCGTCATGGACCGCGGCGCAGGTTACGTGGTTTGGGACGTCGATGGGAACCGCTACCTCGACTTTGCCGCCGGCATCGCCGTTTGCGCGACCGGGCACAGCCATCCCAATGTCGTGGCTGCTGTCTGCGAGCAAGCCGGAAAATTCCTGCACATGTCGGGCACCGATTTCTACTACCCGCAGCAGATCGAGCTGGCCGAACGGCTGGGGCAGATCACGCCCGGCGAGGGGCCCAAGCGAACGTTCTTCACCAACTCCGGCACGGAGAGTATTGAAGCCGCGATCAAGCTGGCCCGCTTCGCCACCGGACGACCACGCATCGTTGCCTTCGCCGGAGCGTTCCACGGCCGCACTCTGGGCTCGCTTTCCTTGACCGCCAGCAAGGTCGTACATCGCCGGGGCTTCGGCCCGTTGATGCCTGGTGTCAGCCATGTGCCGTACGGGTACTGCTATCGCTGTCCGTACAACCTCACCTATCCATCCTGTGACCTCGCCTGCGTGGATGAGATTGAGCACACCCTGTTCGCGCGCGAGGTGCCGCCCGAAGAGGTGGCGGCGATCTTCGTGGAACCGATCCAGGGCGAAGGAGGCTATGTCATCCCACCGGACGGCTGGTTGCTGAGACTGCGCGAGCTGTGCGACCGGCACGACATCCTGCTGGTGGCCGACGAGGTGCAATCTGGCATGGGGCGTACCGGGAAATGGTTCGCCGTTGAACACTGGGATGTGATTCCGGACATTGTATGCATCGCCAAGGGGATCGCCTCTGGGATGCCGCTGGGAGCCATCGTCGCCCCGCGCGATTTGATGGACTGGCCACCGGGTGCTCACGCCAGCACGTTCGGTGGGAATCCGGTGTCGTGCGTTTCCGCGCTGACGACGATTGACCTGTTGGCGGGCGGACTGCTGGATAATACGGCAGAGCAGGGTGCACATATGCTTCAGCGCTTGCGGGAAGTAGCGACCCGTTTCCCCGTCATCGGGGACGTGCGGGGGCTCGGCCTGATGATCGGTGTTGAGTTCATCGAGGACGCGGTCAGCAAGAAACCGGCCCACAATCTGCGCGACCGAATGGTGGAAGCTTGCTATAATCGGGGACTGCTCGTTCTCGGTGCCGGCACGAACGTACTGCGTTTTATGCCGCCGCTGATCGTGGACCAGGTCGGCGTTGAGCAGGCGCTGGAGATCTTCGAGACGGCGTTGGGACAGCTAGCTGTGTAGGCCCGCGCGCCGGGAGAGCAAAGGCTTCGCGAGGCTTGAGGGAACTCCAAGAGGATAGTTCTCCCAAACAGATTCTCGATGCGGCCCACAATAC